>NZ_JBQJCE010000008.1:0-101930 GCF_053585065.1 Arcanobacterium sp. (ex Cirak et al. 2026) | reverse complement strand
ATATACACTGTAGATAACCGTATTTAGTCAACAAAGTTGTTGCGCAAATATTGTTTTACTTGCAGCAGGAATCGACACTTACTGCGGAATATGGTTCTCTAGCACGACGCTAGCGGTTGAAACCACAAGGGGAAACATGAAAATACGAAACACAATTATCGCTGGGCTGACAAGCGTAGCACTTATTTTTACGACTGTCAGTGTGGCTTCGGCCTCTCCAAATGCCGAAGATGCAAAAAACTGGAAATCCCAAGGCCAATGTGAAGAAAAGAGTCTTCGCGCAGATCAACAAGAATTCGCGTCAATTCTTGAAGGTGAGTTGGCGCGGTTTGATCGCGTCAGCAATGTGGAAAATGTTGAGCTTACTGCCCGTGAGCGCTATCCAAATGATTTGGCTATGCAGAAGGAGTATATTTCTTTTGCTTCTGCCCCGTTGACAACAATTTATGAGGATAGGGCTATTCCGGCAATCGTGGCTGCTGCTATTCCAGTAATTGCCGCTTGTGTTGCTCGCGGCCTTTCAGGGGCCGCGTTGGATCAAGTTGTTAATGCGCTTCGGGGTAACGATTTGGCACGCGTGGATGATCTTATTTGGTCGTTCGGAGCAGGTTGTGTTGGTTGGGGTCCGTTAAAGTGGGCATACAATACAGCGAAACCAGTTGCAGCCAGAGCCTTAACGTGGGCTGTAAAGCAAGCACTTAAGCTCACCGGCAAAATCTAGTGGGCTCAAATGAAAACGAAAGAACGAGTTGCTGATATTATTGCGGGGTTGCTGGGGTTATTTGTCGCTTTTTGGGTAGTCGACTCCCATCTTTCTTGGAGCAAGATTGTACCAATCATTGCCGTGACTGCGCTGGTCTACCTGCTAGTTCGATTGTTGTTAATGCTGCCGAGAATTATCTGTCACGTGAAACGTGAGAACTCAGATGATTAGAGAGCCAAATTCTTCAAGGTTTCAACTGCTGATGTATAGTTCGCAAAAAGTATAAATTTGTTTTCGCCTCTGACGTCGCATGCGTATTGGTTCTAGTCGTCATATCTATGGTCAATGTGCGTGATAGGAAATCAACTAACGGTTGACATGTTCGTCAGGAATGCCGAGCTATTATTCCAAGGCTGAAACAATTGTAAACAGTTGGTCTGTGGGCACCTATTTTTTCGGATAGGCGCCCACTGTTTTTCTGCCCCGTATTGGAGGTGAGAAATGGGTTTATTGAATTGGTTGCGTGGCGACACTGCCCGCACCGCCAGTGATCACTCGATCAGCTCCGGCTACAGCTTTTCTTCGGGGCGACGTCGTCTGATCGTGTGGTGACGGAGCGCTCGGCGATGTAGACGACGGCGGTGTATTCGTGCGTGCGTATTCTTGCGGAGGCGATTGCTGGTTTGCCGTTGCACGTATATCGCCAAAGTGTTGATGGTGTGAATGTGAAGGCGCTCAATCATCCGCTCTACAGGTTGTTATGTGATGAGCCGAACCCAGAGATGACATCTTTCGTGTTCCGAGAAACGCTCATGACACATCTACTGCTCTGGGGCAATGCGTTTGCTTAGGTGATCCGTAACGGGCGTGACGAGGTGATTGGACTCTATCCGCTGCAACCTAACCGCATGACGGTCGTCAGGGACGAGACAGGCAGGCTTTACTACGAGTGTCGCCGCACATAGCTTTGCATGGCGGCGGTGAGGATCTGCGTATCGATGTGTGAACGCGAGCGCAGCATATCACAGATGGTACGTTCAAGATCGTAGAAGGGAACTAGGTGCCCATCAGGAGTTGGCACCTTCGTCTTACCCAACTCCAGCAGGTCAGGCTTGATGTAGAACACCTGCAAACTTGCTTTACGCAACGCAGTGGCGTTATAGCCAGACGGGACAGTGACAGTCACTGTGCCAGGTTCACGGTCAGTAAGGGAATGGGTGAGCAGCGCACTGTGATGAGAAAAACTGCGCGCGGTCAACGCAGCGAAGTCAGCCACATCTCATCGTGCCACCCATCCGCGTCGGCAGAGATTCCCTTCGACATCTGTTCATGCTCATTCTATTAGTAAACTACGCATAAATATAAAGTGCTAATGTGGTTGTTCTTTCGTCAACTCGGTGGCACAACAACTTCGGCGATAACAACCCACACTTTTCTCTAGCGACAAAGAATTCTCGACGAAAAGTAGTGGGCACACATTTTCGCCCCGTCCAGTCGTAATGGAATTTCAAATGGAAGGGCGGTTTCTAGTGGTGGTTGCAACAGTCGTTGTTGATTAGTTCGATTATATGTTCGCTTGGTTTGTACCAGTTGAGTGTTTTTCTTGGTCTGTCGTTGAGCTCTTCAGCGACGGTGTCGAGATAGGCTTCGGAAAACTGGTGCAGGTCGGTGTCTTTTTTTGGGGGGGGGAGTATTGGCGTAGCAGCCCATTAGTGTTTTCGTTGGTTCCTCGCTGCTATGGCGAGTGCGGGTCACAAAAGTAGACATCCATTTGTAGTTCTGTGGCTATTTTTGCGTGTAACGCCATTTCTGAGCCTTGATCCCAGGTCAGAGAATTACGTAAAAGTTTAGGAAGATGCCGCATTTTCTTCATCTTCACGATAGCTTCTTGCACGTTACCAGCATCGTGACGATCAGGCAGATGTAAGAGAATAGTGAACCGTGTGGTGCGTGTCTTACGTATCACCCGACCACTTCGCAACGCTTTCTTGACATAAGTTTCAAACTTCCACGAGCATGAACATAGATCGCTTGATAGATTGTTTCGGCACACACATGCATGGACTCGCATTCGGGAATATCTGTTTTAGTCTGCCACTGATTTGTTGTGGTGACCAGTGCTTACCTAAGTATTTCTCAACAAGAGCGAACAAGACAAGATTGGCGTGTATGTCACGACTAATACTTGATAGGGCACGACCTAGATGCCGAGCGATTGCACGAATACTGCACCCACGCTAGATCTGGTACGCCCATTCCTCCATACTTTTCCAGTACGTTTCGAAACGCCCACAGCCTTTGCTGCCTGAGTGAAATTCAATCCCTTATTCACTATGGCCACGCCCTTGACCCTGTATTCCGCGAATGTGAGCGGCGTACAGAGCAACAACCACTACCCGAACCAGCACCAGGTCACTGATGCGGCGTCGCTGACGGCAGTTAGCAGTGGCCGCGTTTCCACGTCTACTTTCCAATACACGAAGCGCGCGACGCAGATAATAGCGCGTGCAGGTTCGCCACGAAGGTTGCAGCCAAGCGCGCCAGCATGAGACTTCTTTTTGAAAGGGGTGAAATTGTCGTACAATGAAAACTACGTTTATTGAAAATTAAACTGAAAGGAGGGAGTGGGCATGACACCAGCTCCAAAGATCCGAATCATCAAGGATGGCCCGTATGAGGTATCCGGAGCTACCCGGCTGGCGCGCGTTGAAATTGAGCATGATAGTGCCGGTCATTCTGTTTCATGGGCGCACCTCGGCGATCTTGAATTGACTGAGGATACGGTGCACTTGTGTCGTTGCGGGCATTCACAGAACAAGCCATTTTGCGATGGACGCCATCAGAAGATCAGTTTTGATGGAACTGAAACAGCATCGCAAGTTCCTTTCGATGAACAGGCCAAGTTACGTACCGATCATGGGAAAACAACAGGTGATGTAGCTGAATTGTGTGTGCATGCGAAGTTCTGTATTCGGGAGATTGGAGATGTGTGGCATCTTCTCCATCAAGAGCTTAGTGAAGAGGACCGATCGCAAATGGAAGCGATGGTCGCATTATGCCCCTCGGGACGACTGACCTTCCGCCCAGCAGAGCTCGATGTGTGGCAGGAACCTCGCCTTGCTCCGTCGGTAAGTTTGGTCAAGGATGGTCAGATTCTCGCCTTTGGTGGCATTGAAATCGAGGGTTCCGACGGCGAAAACTTCGAAGTCCGCAATCGCGTGTCCCTGTGTCGTTGTGGTGAATCCCAGAACAAGCCATTTTGCGATGGGCGCCATCAGTCCAATGGTTTCACTGACCCCGAGGTCGACGAAAAGATCGCTTCTCAACAGTGCTAAGCATCCTATCTGCGCCTCACATCACACAATCACGAGAAAAGTGAAATGGAAATAGGAATCGAGCTCGTCGTCGCTATTGCCCTCGTCGCGTTTTCGACCATCGTGGCTGGAAAGGTCGGCGTTGCGTCGCCACTGATTTTGCTCGCGATCGGGACGGCGATTTCCTTCATTCCAGGCCTGTCGGTTCCCGAAATTGGTCCGGAACTCATCCTCGAAGGATTCCTCCCGCCGCTGCTCTTCGCTATAGCATGGCATACGCCAGTGGTTGACCTTCGCCGGCATCTTCTTCCCGTGTCGATTTTGGCAGTGGTTCTCGTTGGACTGACTGCGTTCTCTGTCGGGATCGCGACCTCGGCGCTCATCCCGGGTCTCGGGCTGACGTGGGCGGTAGCGCTCGGCGCGGCGATACCGAGAAACTCGGTGGCTCGGGACTGGTGGCCGCCGTCGTCGCCGGGCTCGTTGCGGGGCACCGTGCACCACTCTCGCTTGGCGCGCAAACTCGTCTGAATGCAAACTCCAACTGGCTCACCATCCGTCTCTTCTTAGAGAGCGTCGTTTTCCTCGTTATGGGACTGAATGTCTCGTCAATCGTGACAGCCATCCATACTGGAGATCTGGGAATCTGGCGTACCGTCATCATTTCTCTCATTCTTGGAACACTCGTTGTGGTGGTTCGCGCAGTGATTGTGTTGCCAATGATTGGTGTGATCTAACACCGCAATAGCTTTTTGCGCAGGTGCGTGGCTTCTTCACACCCGACAAGCGAACACCTCGTACACGACGTGTCCTACCACGACGCCGAAATTACTCATTGGCGCGACGGCGCAGTGCTGACCTGGGGTGGCATGCGTGGGGCAGTCACTCTGGCGGCAGCGCAGACATTGCCGCTCGATACTCCTGATCGCAATGTTCTGTTGCTCATCGCTCTCTTCGTTGCCACGGGTTCGCTCATCGTCCAGGGGTTGACGCTGACTCTACTGATCCGAATGGTCAAGCCTCATATGTTTGGTGATGTTGATCTTCCTGACGGTGACCACGTCAATACACTTCTTCACGGTGCTCAACACCTTGAGACGATCGCATCTCTACGTGCGCGTGTTGGCACTGAGGCTGACGTTGATCGAGATCAACGAATAGAGACAGTGCTCAAGGATATTGCGCAGCTTCGCGCTCATGCATTTAAAAAGTGCCGCTCAGGAACAATTTCATCGGCGACTTTCTCTGATGTTTTGTCTCACCTTGACCACCGGGAGATTACTCTCGTTTCGCTCATCAAACATCCCCACCATTCACTCTAGCTCGGATAACAGTCTCGGTATATGCTGTATCCAGCGTCACAATGTAGTGGCGCGAGATGACAAAGGAGTGATCATATGTCAACAACAATGAAGGCAATGACTTACTACGGTGAAGGTGATGTTCGCCTTGAAGATCGTCCTAAGCCGCAAATCATCGATCCGACGGATGCAATTATTCGCATCGAAAAGACAACAATTTGTGGAACAGATCTTGGTATCTTGCACGGCAAGAACCCAGAAATTGAGGAAACGGCGAAAGCTAAAACTGGACAGTGGAATGGCAGAATCCTTGGGCATGAAGGCATTGGCGTGGTCGAGGAGGTTGGAGACTCGGTGACCGGTTTTCAGCCGGGTGACCGTGTGATTATCTCCTGCATTTCGCGTTGTGGAACCTGCGAAAACTGCCAGAAGCAACTGTATGCACACTGCCAACGTGGCGGGGGTTGGATCATGGGGTACATGATCGATGGCACCCTCGCGGAATATGTCCGTACGCCGTTTGCTGACAACTCTTTGTACAAACTGCCAGAAGGTCTGAACACTGATACAGCGGTATTCCTTTCCGACGCGCTACCCACCGGCTTCGAAATTGGAGTCCAGAATGGGACGGTCAAGCCTGGCGACGATGTTCTCATCGTTGGCGCTGGTCCTGTGGGGTTGAGTGCGCTTGTGACATCGCAGCTATATTCGCCTGGAAATATCATCGTGGCTGATATGAATGAAAAGCGTTTGGAAATGGCAAAGGAAATGGGAGCCGGTTATGTGGTCAACCCTGCGACGCAAGATCTCGACGCTGTCATCGATGATGTCACGGACAGTCGCGGTGTCGATGTTGCAATCGAAGCCGTTGGCCTGCCTGCGACCTGGGCACTTGCACAACATGCGACGAAAGAAGGTGGCCATATCGCCGTCGTCGGCGTCCATGGAAAGCCAGTAGAATTCGAGCTTCAAAAACTGTGGATCCGAAATCTCACCGTTACTACCGGACTGGTAAGTGCGAATACCACGGGCATGCTTTTGAAGAGTGTGCAGAATTCGGATCTTCCGATCGAGAAGCTGGCCTCGCATCATTTCTCATTCGCCGAGATTGAAAAGGCCTGGGATACCTTTATTCATGCGAATGATACACAGGCGGTCAAGGTGATAATCGAAGCGTAGCTCCGATGTGGCTGGGGGAGTTCTGCTCACAGCGCATACCGGGAATCAATTTATTGTTCAACTAGTTCATGTGTACGTCACGGCACGAGTCCTGCAGGATGCACTACCCGTCGCCTTCTGTGAAAGGAGAAAACATGACAACAAAAGTTGGCATTAACGGTTTCGGACGTATTGGCCGCACCTACGTACGCGCAGCGCTCAGGACACACGCTGACGTCGATATCGTCGCAGTGAATGACCTGACAAGCCCGGAGATATTGGCTGACCTACTCGAATGGGATTCCTTGGATGGGCACCTTGAGGGTGTCTCTGTCTCAGGTGACACGATTTCGGTTGGTGACATAAGTTTCAAGGTCCTCTCAGAGCCAGATCCGTCAAAGATTCCGTGGGGCGATCTCGGTGTCGATGTGGTGATTGAATCAACCGGGCGTTTCGTGGATTCAGGGAAAGCGAAAGCTCACCTGGTAGGCGGGGCAAAGAAAGTCATTATTTCGGCGCCGGCGAAGGGAAGCGACGAGGAACTCCAGACCATAGTCTTGGGAGTAAACGACGACACCCTCGATGCCCAGAAGTACGACATCTTCTCCAATGGTTCGTGCACCACGAATTCGCTCGCACCTCTTGCCAAGGTCCTCAATGACAACTTCGGAATTGAGAACGGATTGATGACGACCGTGCATGCCTACACCTCGGATCAGCGATTGCATGATGCGCCCCACAAGGATGCACGTCGCGCTCGCGCCGCTGCAATGTCGATTATCCCAACCTCGTCGGGAGCCGCTAAGGCAATCGGTAAAGTCATTCCGGAACTGGACGGGAAGCTGACGGGAGCAGCACTCCGCGTCCCTGTGCCCGTCGGGTCGATCACTGATCTGACCGTGGTACTCAGCACGAGAGTAACTGTTGATGAAGTGAATGCTGCGTTCAAGAAGGCCGCTGAGGAGGGCGCGCTGAAAGGAATTCTCCAATATTCTGAAGCGCCAATCGTTTCAACGGATATTGTTCGCAATCCGCACAGCTCCATCTACGATGCTCCACTGACCGAAGTTATCGGTAATACCGTCAAAGTTCACGGCTGGTATGACAACGAGTGGGCATTCTCCTTGCGTCTGGTTGATTTCTCACAGCGTCTCGGTCTGTGAACCACACTCGCGTCTCGTGGCTGTTGAGCCACTGAACGTCTCGCGTGAGCCACTCCGGTCAAAATTCCGGGGTGGCTCACTTTATTGATGATGACGGTGGGCAGTTCGCGAGAACTCGTGCCATCGCATCTTTTTCCTCAGATGTGACACTCAACCCCCATGTGCTTTTGACCTGGATCTGCATCGTGACATATGTACACCGGAACTCGGAATTCGCCGGAAGCCAATGAGCGGCGTCGTCGGCAGACTTTTCCTGGTTTGCAGGGCCGTCCACGGCAAGGAGGTTGGAAGGTTCGTTAGCGAATTCTTCACGCCTGTGCGCATCCCACTTCCAAGCTCCTGATTGCCAGGCATTTCCTAACGCTACGACATGATCGATCTGCACTGCCTCGGATGTCTTTTGTCCTTTCACAAAATCAATAGTCTTTCCGGTATATGGATCAAGGAGCCGCCCGCCGGTCACTACACAGCGACGGGTGCCCGGCCGGAAAGTCGTATTGCGTAGGTCTCGAGCGAGAATATCGTTCCTCGTATCGCAACCGTTGCGATCGACGTCAGCCCATGTTTGTCCAAAAGCTGAACGGTGGTAACGCGGCACTTTTTCACTCCCGCGCACGGTCAGACCCGCAAGTGCACGCACAGTTGCGGTATCAGGCAGAGTGACCACTGGAGGGCGTGACAACGGGCCGCGCCAGTCACCGGGGGTGAGTTTGACTCCCCAGCGCGCTTCGATTCCGGCAATATCAGGTCCAAGTCCTGGGAGCATTATCCAGGCCAAAGCGGTAATGCACACTGCAGGTACCCATCGTGAACGTTTCATCAGTCTCCTCCTGGCCTGATTTTCCCATGATGCGCGTTATCAACTCAGGTTATTTCCACAGGTCTGGCTTGAGGGACACTGTACAAGTCGTCAGTCACGGCCTCTAGGACAGGGGACATGGTATCCAAAATCCGTTGCTGCAGGCGGACATCGACGAGGAAATGTTGTGGAACGTTGATGATCAGATCCATACCAGCCAACGAGTTGACATCACGATAAGCTGGGAGTGGTTCGGCTTGCCACCTTGCGCGACAGTCGTGAGTTAGTTCGCACGGAGGTGCGGTGTTGATCAGGTGGCATGGGGCAGAAGAGCTGACCAATGTGGACAAATGAGGAAATTGGTGTTCCAGCTCTCACTTTTTGCGAATGTCCGGTAAACTAACACTGTTAGTTTCCATCTGGGTGTTACTGATTCTCAGGCATGACCAGGACTGAGGCGCATTACTGTGCCCATGTCGCTCAACGAGGAGCTCAAGTGTCCGAAAGTCCTGCTCGCGTAATTCGCGCGTTCAACAACAACGTGGTTCTTGCACGTGTTGGTGACGCCGAAGTTGTGTTTGCTGGAAAAGGAATCGGATTCGACAAGCACCCAGGGGATCTTATCCCACCGGAAGCGATTCAACGGCAGTACGTGGAAGCTAACGCTGAACGCATTCAGACGCTGAAAGCGCTGGCACTGCGGCACCCACATCTGGCAGATTCTGTAGCTCAAGCGGTCGATCGAGCCGCCGAGGGGATTGCTGACGTTCATCCTTCGGTGTACGTGATGCTCGTCGATCACCTTGCTTTCGCTGTGGAACGATACAAAGCCGGGATGTATGTGCCGAACGAACTTCTTGGTGAAATCCAGGCAGGATTCCCACTTGAGTTCGCGGCGGCAGAGCGAGTGCTCGCTGATGTATCGAGCGAAATCGGTGTTGATCTCCCCATCGATGAAGCCGGATATATCGCGCTACATCTGTATGCGGCACGAACAGGAGCATCGGTGAAGCGATCCGTCGCCGTCGCCAACCTCTTGTCGAAGCTCGTCGGTGCGGTTGTGGCTTACCTCGGAGCTGAGGTTTCACGGCCAGCAATTGCGTCAGAGCTCGCGCGGCTCATCGGCCGCGTGGAGGCGAAACAATTCCGCAACAATGCAGCCACAGATGCGATCCGTGGCGCATTGCCTCAGGATTACGCCTTCGCACAGCAAATTATCCGAAAGGTCCCTGCTACGTCCGTCAATGACGCGGATAGTGGGGAAGCGGCATTCTTCGCAGTGACCTTACACGGTTGGCGAATGGATGCCGGCGCACAAAGATAAGGAGTTTTTCCGTGGGAGGAAAGACAATTGCGAGCTTGCAGAAGCTCGGTAAGGCGCTGATGGGCGCCGTCGCAGTCATGCCTGTGGCTGCGATTCTCATGGGTATTGGATACTGGATCGACCCGACCGGCTGGGGCGCAAACAGCGTTGTTGCGCTCGTGCTGATCAAGGCCGGTGCTGCAGTACTCGATAACCTAGGCTGGATCTTCGCAGTGGCGATTGCCTTCGGCCTCGCCCGCGATCACAACGGAGCAGCGGCGCTCTCCGGCTTCCTTGGATACGGCACCATCAAGCTTTTGCTGATGCCAGGAACCGTTGAGATTCTCAAGGGTCTGGATAAGAAAGCGGACTGCTCTATTCCTGTAGGGGAGAACGGTTCGGTCGCTGCAGATTTCGTGTTCGACGCTGCCAAGCACTGCAAGGATGTCTTCGTCTACCCAGAAGATTGGGCAGCTCAAGGCTGGGGCGCGATCAACGATAAGAACGTGCTCATCGGTATCCTCGTCGGCCTTCTCGCTGCTTGGGTGTACAACCGCTTCCACCGCACGAAGTTGCCGGATTACTTGGCATTCTTCTCGGGTCGTCGTCTTGTTCCGATTCTGACGTCGCTGTTCTCCATCCTTTTGGCTGTTGTCCTGTTCTTCGCATGGCCACTGCTCTACCACGCACTGTTCTCCTTCGGTCAGTGGATCTCCGGTCTCGGCGCTGTGGGCGCGGGTCTGTACGGCTTTGTCAATCGACTCCTCATTCCAACTGGTCTTCACCACGCTCTGAACTCGATCTTCTGGTTCGATGTGGTGGGCATCAATGACATTGGCAACTTCCTTAATGGTGCAAAGACCATTCAGGATGCTGCTGCTGTGACTGCTGCTGACCAGTGCTTCGGTGCGGGTTTCTGGAACGGTTCATCGTGTGAAGTCATCGGTTACATTGGCCGCTACCAGGGTGGTTTCTTCCCGATTATGATGTTTGGTCTTCCAGCTGCAGGCCTGGCGATGTACCTGCGTGCAGACTCGAAGTCCAAGAAGGCCACTGGTGCACTGATGATGGCCGGCGCTCTTGCATCATTCTTTACTGGTGTGACTGAGCCGATCGAGTTCTCTTTCATGTTCCTTGCTCCGGCTCTGTACCTGGTACACGCTCTTCTGACTGGTATTTCTGTAGCAATTGCAGCTGCTATGCACTGGACTGCAGGTTTCGGCTTCTCGGCAGGCTTCGTCGATATGTTCCTCTCTGCACGTAACCCGCTGGCGAATCAGTGGTACATGCTTCTGGTGATGGGTCTGGTGTTCTTCGCGATTTACTTCGCGGTGTTCTACTTCCTCATCGGAGCATTCGACATGCGTACTCCTGGCCGTCATGAGAACGAAGACGGTGGCGAAAAGGCTACTCTAACCTCGGATTCAGATTTCGCCGATGCAGCGTCCAAGATCATTGCTGGTCTTGGCGGAGCTGAGAACATCAATGAGGTTGATTACTGCACCACGCGTCTTCGTACCACTGTGCACGATCACGCAAAGGTGAACGAAAAGCTGATTAAGTCCACCGGCGTCGCCGGATTGATTCGCCCATCGCAAACAGCGGTCCAGGTCATTGTTGGCCCACAGGTAGAGTTCATGTATGAAGAGGTTGCCGGTCAGCTGGCTTCCTCACACGTGTCCTTGAAGGGCGAGCAGGAGGTTTAAGTGTTCGGCTTTGGTAAGAAGAAGGAAGAGTTCCACGCTCCATTCGCAGGAACAGTGCTAACACTGGACGATGTTCCAGATGAAGCATTCTCTTCGCGTATGCTCGGCGATGGTTTTGCGGTCAGCCCGGATCCGTCAGCGGCAGTGGTTGAGGTAGTTGCGCCCATCGCTGGAACAGTGGTGAAGATCTTTAAGACTCATCACGCGTTCTCGATGCGTACGCCCAGGGGAGTGGACGTCCTTGTTCACATCGGCATGGACACCGTGGAACTGGGAGGCAAGGGGATGGAGGCGTTGGTTGAGTCTGGCGCTGAAGTCGCGGCAGGCACACCGATCATTCGCGTTGATGCACAATCGGTGCGAGATTTAGGAAAGTCGCTTGTTACCCCGATCGTGTTTACTAAGAAGGCGCAAGTCGACTCGGTGAAAGTGAACGTTGGTCCCACGGATCTATCTGAAGTAGCCGCTACTGTCACTCTTGTGTGATCGAGATGGGTGAGGGGGCCGGCAATCGGCCCCCTCACCCAATTGACTTAATGAAATAAGTGACGCGAAATGCCTCACGTCACTCACACTTGCGGACTATCCGCATTAATCGAAAGGAACACTTATGGCTGAGCGTGTTGTTACTGTTGGTTCGAAGGTTGGTCTCCACGCCCGTCCGGCAGCAAAGGTTGCTGAAGCTGCCGAAGAGACCGGCGCAGATATTCTTCTGATCTTCGGCGAAGAAGAAGCAGACGCAGCATCGATTCTGGAGATTATGTCTCTGGGGGCAATGAACGGTGACGAAATTACCGTCAGTGGGGAAGATGAGGCAGCAGTGAACACGATTGCTGATCTCATTGCCTCGGATCTCGACGGAGAGGAGTGATCCGTGGCCTCGCAGAGCCTGAAGGGCATTGGAGTTTTCGCCGGAAGCGCTGTCGCGTCCGCAGTTGTTGTGGAACGTGTCGACGCCGACGCGGTGAAAGAAGTTGAGTTCGCTGATGCTGTCGCGGCCCGTGAACTTGCGACGGCAGCGCTGAGCGCGGTTGCCGAGCATCTCATGAAGCGTGCAGCAGATGTCGAAGGACATGCGAAGGAGGTTCTGGAGGCTACCGCAGGTCTGGCAACTGACCGAGGTCTCGTCAAAGCAGTTGGCAAGAAGGCCGACGCTGGTGCAGGACCAGTTGAAGCAGTGCGTACAGCTGTAGCGGATTATTCGGCTAAACTCGAGAAGATTGGCGGATACATGGCCGAGCGCGTCTCAGACCTTGCTGATATTCGTGACCGTGCCATCGCCGAGCTCGCTGGCCTTCCTCAACCAGGGATCCCGGCATTTGAGGGCGAAGCGGTGATCGTGGCCGACGATCTTGCTCCTGCTGATACAGCGACATTGGAGCCTGATCGGGTGCTCGCCGTCGTAACTGAAAAGGGCGGACCAACCTCGCACACTGCGATTTTGTGTGCCCAGTTGGGTATCCCCGCGATCGTACGCGCGAATGGTGCTGGGAACATCGCTACCGGAACCACTATTGGAGTCGACGGCGAACGCGGCATTGTCCTTGTCGACCCATCTGAAGAAGAAGCGGATGCGCTCGTTGAGCGCGCCCGGTTACGTGCTGAGGCTCTCGCCTCCGCCGTCGGCAAGGGAGAAACTTCAGACGGGCATCGTGTGCAGCTTCTTGTCAACATTGGTGGAGCCGAGGAAGCAGAAAAGGTTGCGGCAAAGCATACTGCCTCTGACGATCCGATCGAAGGTATTGGCTTGTTCCGCACAGAGTTCCTTTACCTCGATCGTGCTGATGCGCCGAGTGTCGAAGAACAGACCGAAACCTACCGCCGAGTTCTTGCAGCATTCGTCGGCAAGAAAGTCGTTTTCCGCACGCTCGATGCTGGCTCTGACAAGCCACTGAAGTTCACTGAGAAGATCGACGAAGAAAATCCAGCGCTCGGTGTCCGCGGTATCCGCATGTGCCAGCGCAACGAGCAACTTCTTCGCGATCAGCTTGAGGCAATTGCAGCTGCTTACCGTGCAGTGGTGGAGTCAGATCTGCCCGGTGCACACGAGACGCTCCTGTGGGTGATGGCTCCGATGGTCGCCGACGCCGATGAAGCGGATTGGTTCTTCAAGTTGGCTCACGAGTACGGGATTGATCATGCGGGCATCATGATTGAGACGCCGGCCGCTGCAATTCGATCGGGTGTTGTCCTCAAGAATGGAGCATTTGGTTCCCTCGGTACGAACGATCTGACTCAGTACACGATGGCTGCTGACCGCTTGCAGGGCGATCTCGCAACCCTTAATAGCCCGTGGCAACCGGCTGTACTCGACATGATTGCCGCTGCTGTTGCCGGAACTGAGAATCCGATTGGTGTATGTGGCGAAGCCGGTGGCGATCCACTTCTGGCACTTGTTCTGACGGGTATTGGGGTGAAGTCGCTGTCAATGGCTGCGCCGAAGGTGTCGGCTGTTCGGTTCGCGCTTTCGCTCCATACCCACACTCAATGTGTTGAATTTGCGCAGATCGCACGTGAGGCTCGCACAGCACATGACGCACGTGAAGCAGTCCTCGCCAAGGTCAATCCAAAGCTTGCCACTTTGGTGTCCTGACGAATGTGTGATTGTCATGGGTGGCGGGCTTTGCCCGCCACCCATTTTTCTCCCACACGATCATTTGTAAAGTTGAATCGTTACACAGAGGGGCGTTGAATAGTCTTATGAGTTACTCAGATAACAATGGTGTGACTGTCCCGGGTATTGGACCACAGCGTCATGGACGCGGAATTGACACCACACTTGCCCACCTTGCATGTGGCCGTGGTGATGTCATTGATATCCGTTATCCGGTGGATGGGAGCGTCATTGGTCAGGTGCGCTACGCCCGTGAAAAAGACGTCGATGAAGCCGTCCGGCGTGCACGCCAAGCACAGCGTTCGTGGGCACAGACATCGGTTCGGGAACGCGCTCGAATTATCATTCGATTTGCGTCGCTGGTTCTTGAACGTAGCGATGACATCCTCGACTCTATCCAGCTTGAAACAGGGAAAAACAGGCTCTCGGCGTTTGAGGAAGTGATGGATGTTGCGCGGCTTGCAGCGCATACGGCGAATACGGCGGCCTCAGTGTTAGCTTCGCGAAAGGCACGCGGAGCTTTTCCACTCCTGACACAAGTCCACGTTGAGCGTGCTCCTCGGGGCGTCGTCGGGGTGATTGCTCCGTGGAATTATCCTTTCACGCTTGCTGTCACAGATGTTGTCCCTGCGCTGATTGCAGGAAATGCTGTCATACTGAAACCTGATCCGGCTACGGTGTTCACAGCTCTCCTGGTACGAAAGCTTTTTGACGATGCCGGACTCCCGCGCGATCTATTTATTGTTACTCCAGGTGAAGGGCCGACTGTCGGCACATGGCTCATCGATCGCGTTGACTATATGACATTCACTGGTTCTACCGAGACTGGACGTACAATTGCGGCTCGCTGTGCACAACGGTTGATCGGTTGTAGCACGGAACTTGGCGGAAAGAACCCCATGATCGTCCTCAACGATGCCGATATTGATCGCGCAGTGGCAGGTGCAGTGGCCGCCTGTTTTTCTAACACCGGTCAGCTATGCCTGTCTATTGAGCGGCTCTATGTAATGCGCGAGATTGCCGAAGAATTCACCCAGAAATTTGTCCGGGCAACTCAAAAACTTCGTATCGGCGGTCACTTAGATTGGAGCATAGACGTGGGCTCGTTAATCTCGCCAGCGCATATGGAACGTGTAGATTCGCATGTTGTTGATGCCGTGAGTAAAGGAGCAACTGTCCTGACCGGTGGCCATCCACGTCCAGATCTCGGCCCGGCATTCTATGAGCCGACGATTCTGACGGATGTACCTTCTCATGCTGACCTTGTGCGTGACGAAACATTTGGCCCAGTTGTCGCACTGTACGTCGTCGATGACGAAGCGGAAGCAATTGAGCTGGCAAATGACACACACTACGGACTCAACGCATCGGTGTGGAGTCGTAATATCGCTCGTGCACGCAGTGTTGCTTCACAGATCGAGTCGGGTACGGTGGCCATCAATGATGGTTATGGCGCTGCATGGGGATCAATCGACGCTCCGATGGGCGGCTGGAAAGAATCGGGGATTGGTCGCCGGCACGGACGCGAAGGAATTCTCATCTACACCCAGAGCCGGACTGTGGCCACTCAACATGTGCTACCAATTGGTCCTTTCGGTCCGCTTGATCCGGAAAAATTCTCACGTGTCATGCGCCGAGCAATCCGTGTACTCAACGCGCTTAAAATCTAAGAAAAATTTCGTTCCATGCGAAAGCGGGCTGAACGTGTCACGCTCCCACAGCATCAGGAAGGATAAGATACACGTATGCGTGAATTACAGCAACAAATCATTGATACCCTGCATGTCAAGCCGCAGATTGACCCAGCTGAGGAAGTCCGTGCACGTGTGCAATTCCTTGTGGATTATGCACGAAACGCGCATTCCAAAGGTTTTGTCCTAGGAATCTCAGGGGGAGTGGACTCAACTTTGGCTGGACGCCTCGCTCAGATGGCCGTGGAGAAAATGCGCAACGAGGGTGACGACGTGACCTTCGTTGCCGTGCGTTTGCCTTACGGTGTCCAAGCAGACGAAGCCGACGCTGCTGCTGCGATGGAATGGATCCGTGCAGATCATGAAGTGACGCTGAACATTAAGGATCCTACCGTTGGGATGGAGGATGCATACGAAGATGCGATGGAAGTGGAAATTTCTGATTTCAATCGCGGCAATATGAAAGCTCGTATGCGAATGGTGGCGCAGTATGCGATTGCTGGCGACGCCGGTCTGCTCGTCATTGGTACTGATCATGCGGCTGAGAATGTGACGGCATTCTTCACTAAGTTTGGTGATGGAGCTGCAGATCTCCTTCCGCTCGCGGGTTTGAATAAACGTCAAAATCGCGCACTCTTGCAATACCTCGAAGCCCCCCAACGTCTGTGGGAAAAGATTCCGACCGCTGATCTTTTAGATGGTCAACCTTTACGCACTGATGAGGATGAGCTGGGTCTGACCTACGAGCAAATTGATGACTATCTCGAAGGCAAAGACATCGACCCGCGTGCAGCACAGACCCTTGAGGAAAAATGGACGCGTGCACAACATAAACGTGCGATGCCTGCCACTCCAGACGATATGTGGTGGCGTTCTCTGATATAAGCCGACAGAGTTACAGCGTCAGTGGCATATTGAGGCGGATCTGACTGTCACAACATCATCAGTTTTGCCCTGTGGCAGTCAGATACGCGAGAACCGCGCGCACGCGTCGATTCTCCTCGCCAGGGGCAAGGCCAAGCTTGGTGAAGATATTAGATACATGCTTTGACACAGCAGCCGCAGAGATGAAAAGTTCTTCTTGTATCTGCGAATTCGACAGACCGCGTGCCATCAGCTCCAGCACCTCTCGCTCACGTGGGGAAAGCTGGGATAGAGCGTTCAATGATCCACGTATGAGCCCTGCCGCAACTTCAGGGTCGACCACCACTCCACCTGAGATGACCATTTTCAACGAAGCGACAAAATCGGCAACTTTTGACACACGGTCTTTGAGTAAATAACCCAAACCTGCAGAACCACGATCAGGGGAGGAAAATAATGTCGCTGCATATGCTGGAGCCACGTATTGTGACAACACCATGATAGCCAGCTGTGGATAACGCTCACGCAACTCGGCTGCAGCGCGTAGACCGTCGTCAGACATTCCTGGTGGCATTCGCACGTCTACTAAAAGAACGTCGATATTCTCCCCGGCATCCAAAAGCGTGCTTACTCGCGATACTGCTGTCGGCGCATCGTTCGCAAAACCAATGACCTCGAAACCCACGCGTTGCAAAATCCCAGCGATTCCTTCGCGGATCAGCGCGGCATCGTCGGCAATAAAGATTTTCACAGATATCCTCCTGGAATATTTTACGAATCCAACGGGGTAATTCCGCTTTCTCCGCGACGCAGGAGCAGGGGAATCCTCCCACAAACGACCGTGGGGCCACCCACAGGCGACGACACATCAAGGATGCCTCCGAAAGCAGCTAGGCGTTCGCGCATACCATCCAAACCGTGCCCCGGCATCAAGACCGCACCACCAGGCCCGGTGTCAGCAATCGAAATATGCAGGTCTGCGTCGGCTCCTAAGACGACATTTGCAGATGCACCAGGGGCATATTTCGCCACATTTGTCAGCGCTTCGGACACCAAGAAGTAACCTGTGGCGATCACCCCTTCAGGCATGTGTGGTAGCGGGTGCGGGACGCGGACAGTCACCGGGATTTCAGTACGTTCTGCGACATCACGAACTGCCTGCTCTAAGCCGAGATCGGACAGAACCTTCGGATGAATATTATTGACAGTGGCTCGGATAGCTGCCATGCTGTCGTCGTTCGCGCGTTGAGCGCGGCGGATGATTTCGGGCAGATCCGCTAAATCAGGCGGGAGCTCGCCGGCAAGCTGCAAAATCAGATCGGCCTCACCGAGTGCCATGCCGGTTGCCACAATGTACTGCTGAGCTCCATCGTGAAGGTCTCGTTCGATACGGCGGCGCTCAATTTCAAACGCGCCGACGATCGTTCGCCGCGAGGCAGTGATCTGCTCAAGTTCGCGAGCAATATTGCGGTGTTTGCTGAACAACCAGGTGAACATATCTGAAGTCTAACGCTTCTCGCTTGAAGAAAAGAGTTTGGGTAGAGCTAGCTCTACCCAAACTGGGGAGCCTGCCCGATGTTGTTTTTGTCGATGCACAGTTGTAATAGAACTATGAACACGATGAATCTCCGCGCTCGCGGTTTAACAAAGTTGTACGGCTCCGTTCACGCTCTAGCAGGAGTGGATCTCGACATTGCACATGGCGAACATGTGGCCATTATGGGGCCGTCCGGTTCGGGTAAGTCCACATTGCTCCACGTTCTTTCCGGGATTCTCACTCCCGACGCCGGAACAGTTGAGCTGGGAACCACACAGATTTCGAAGCTTTCCGATGCGAAGCGATCCGCGATGCGACGTCGGCAGCTTGGCTTCGTTTTCCAAGATGGTCAGTTGGTTCCTGAGCTCACTGCACAGGAGAACGTTGCTTTCCCGCTGATGCTCGAGGGAGCGAACAAATCTCAGGCGATCCACGTCGCTCAGACGTGGCTCGATCGCCTCGGCGTGGCAGAACAGGCGCGCAAGCGGCCGGGGGAGATGTCAGGAGGACAGGCACAACGCGTGGCAATTGCACGTGCCTTGGTTCACAACCCAGCGATCGTCTTCGCCGATGAACCCACAGGCGCACTCGACCAGGCAACCGGCCACGAAGTGATGCAGATCCTGACCACAACCGCACGGATGAACGGAACCACGCTGATCGTCATTACCCACGATGCGAAGGTTGCCGGGTGGTGCCAGCGTTTGGTCGAAATCCGCGATGGCTTGGTTCACTTCGATGGTTCAACCCGATGCGGAACGCTTCCGGGAGCCAGTGAATCCATGAGCATGTCGGCTGAATTCAGCGAGGGGGACATGCGATGAGAACTCTCTCATTGGCGAGTATGCTGGCCAAGGCGCGCCTGACCACGCGTACAGGTAACGCTTTACTCGATGTGTTCGCTGTGGTGGCCTTCGCAGTGTCGAGTTGGCTCACTCTGACGACGCTTGGCGGGGTGTGGATGTTCCACTCGAATAAGGAAGCGATCGACCAGGTGTTCGCGGCGCAGTTCGGTGAGGCCGGACAGCTACAAGAAAACGGTGCAATGTACTTTGCTCTGTCGGTCTTCGCCTTGGCGCTCCTGACAATTCCGCTGATGACTCTTGGAGCAGGTGCCGCGCGTCTTGGTGCGAATGGTCGCGAGCGCCGTCTTGCCTCGTTGCGCCTTGTGGGAATGAGTGCGCGGCAGGTTGTCGGGATGTCGATTATTGAAAGCCTTATTCACGCGTCACTGGGCTTCCTCGTCGGGATGGCGATCTACGTGGCATCTTTGCCAGCATGGACAGCACTTTCCTTCGGGATGGTTCAGATTACGGTGGCAAAAATGATGCTCCCGTGGTGGGGAATCCTTGCCACCTTTGGACTGATCAGCGCGATTTCGATTGTGTCGACGACGGCGGGTCTGGCGAAGGTGTCAATCTCTCCGCTCGGCGTTGCTCGACGTGTCACACCCGGCGCCGTCCGCATGTGGCGCATGGGAGTTTTCACCGTTGCCCTCGTCGTTGTCCTCTATTTCTCGGGAATTCGAGATCGTGGGCAAGACACGGAATTCACCCAAATCATGACTTTTGCGGCTGTGTTTGTGATATTCTTCGGTGCGGTTGCTTTAGTCGGCCCACTTTTTATCCAGCTCACGATGCGTCCTCTGCTGGCCATTGGGAAACCAGCGTGGCTACTTGGTATGCGCCGTGTGGTGAGCGATGCGCGTGGGGCGTGGCGCAATATTAACTCTGTTGCTTTGATGGGACTTGTAGCAACACTGACCCTCACGCTGGTGTCGTTCAATATCAAGCAAGGCGGAGAGAACTTCGCTAATGGTTCGATGCTCCGGCAGATTTCCTCTGATATTTCTCAAGGAGTGGTCATCGCATTTGCCTTCGCCGTGATCCTGGGTGCGATTTCGACGTTGATCCACCAGGCGTCCGATATCTTTGACCGTGGCGACGAGTCTCGATCCCTGGTACAAATCGGCACTCCAATTCGTGTCCTTATTCGTGCACGTGTGATCCAGGTGATGGCTCCGATGACCGCACTGATGACGATCCTCGTCCTGATTGGATTTTTGCCGGCACTCTCTTCAGGTTCCGTTTTTAGATCCGGGAATATGTCGATGCTGTTGGTGATGGTTGGAATTGGTTTTGCCCTCACGCTTGTGTCGGTGCTTGTCATGATCCCTATCCAACACCAAGTGGTGCACGACCACGTGCGAAAGAATGACTAAGGAGCGCGCCTTATTCAGGTGAGGGCCGGTGGAAGAGGGAGATCTCTGCTACCGGCTCTCAGTCTCGTTAGGATATGTTCCGGAGGGAACACAGTGAAACTCGATTTTTCGACAATGACACGGCAGGATGCTGAGCGACTCGCTGCTGAGGGAGCATTAGTCAAGATTTACCTATATCCGCGCCGTTTCGGTGGAACACAAGAAGAATCCGATACGCGCTTTCTCACGCCTGAAGCCGCAGACATTAAAGCGAAGTTCGACGACGCCGTCGGCACGCGTTTCGATGACGGCCGGATTACTGGGTATATGGTTCGCGCCTACGACGTCGGTGACTCGCCGGTACCGCACATGATCAAGCTCATTGCTACTTCTCGTGGAATACCGATCTTTATCCAAGAAGTCCTAGTTTGGGAACACAGTGCTGTACAACCGTGAAATTTAGTTGACGATAAAAGTCATGTGTGTTTGTGGGAAGCAAAACAAACATGATCCCCTTTGCGCGATAAAAGCACTCCTGTGCTCTTTGCACTAATGCTGGCAAACGCCACTGCATCGACTTCCAATAAAACCGCATTTCCTGGGAAAATATGTTTCATTCTCATACCCCAGTGTGACAAAACTTTCCCCGGCACTTCCACTCCGTCGTCGCTCCACCACGCCGGACCGGGGCGACCGTCGACGTCGGAGTCGTTATAGCGCGCTGCGCCACCCAGAGGACGGACGCGATACGTAAGCTCGGGAAGTAAGCCAGGGAGGGTAACAGGCGCAATGGGGTAATTTTCGGATGTCGTCAGCTGCGTGATGCAGAAGATGGCGTGTTGACGATTCTGGCTCACAACGCCATCGATGCTCACTGAGGTGTCGGCGCTATCTCCATGAACAGCGAGCAACGGGGGATCTACCAGATCACGGTGCAGCCCAGTCCACTCGCGCGCTAGCACGCGTTCAAAATCACTCAAGGTGGAGATATCCATTTCGAAGCCAAAACCATAGCAGAAGGCGACGGCGGCACGGGTTGTCAGTGTAGTTGAACGGCGGGTTTGATGTGAGGGAGAAGCAGCAATGTGAGCGCCGATCATTTCGGGAGGAATCAACAGCGATGTGTAACGCTGGATGGTAGCGCGCTCGATAGGATCCGTACAATCCGATGCCCACACTGAGCTAGCAAGCGACATAATGGCAAGATCGACTCGTCCGCCGCCACTCGAACAGTTCTCGATCACTAAGCCTGAATGGGTCTGACGCAGATCGCGCATGAGCTGATAAAAGGCCAGAGTTTGTTCATGCACGGCAGGACGACCAGTGAAAGATGAGATGGCTTCGGTGATGAAGCGATTATGATCCCACTTAATGTAGTCAATGCCAAGTTGCTCGATAAGCGTAGACATGCGGCTGAAGAGATATTCGTATGCTTGAGGGTTGGCGAGGTCGATGACATATTCATGCCTACCCGGAAGCGGGAGTCGATCGGAGCTCGGACGAATGATCCATTCGGGATGTTCACGTGCGGCAGTGGAATTGAGAGAAATCATCTCAGGCTCAAACCACAACCCAAACTCCATACCGAGGTCATGAACACACTGTGAAATCTCTTCTAAACCGTGCGGCCAACTCTCGCCGTCGACATACCAGTCGCCAAGGGCTGCAAAATCGTTCTGTCGTCCAATAAACCAACCGTCGTCGACGACGAAACGTTCAATCCCCGTCGCAGCCGCAGTATGAGCTAAGTCAAGGAGGGTATGCGGATGTTGGTTGAAATACACGGCTTCCCAGGTATTGAGGGTCACTGGCCGACGCAATGTCGAGCCATGCACTTCTCGAAGGTAAGTATGAAAACGATGAGCAAGTTCGTTGAGCCCCTCGCCGAAGGATCCATAGACCTTTGGAGTAGTGTAGCTCTGTCCTTTGCTGAGCGTGATCTCACCGGGGTGGAGCAACTCGCTTCCTCCGATTAGACCCGCCGAGTAGGGCGTGCGCGCGGCAAAGTGCTCCACGTTTCCACTCCACCCTACGTGTGTGGCGTACACAGTGCCGTGCGTGAAACCGAACCCGGGGCTTCCAGCGATCGTGAGATATCCTGAGTCAAAATTCGGACGTCCCATCCAAGATTGTTGTGTATGGAACCCCTGAGTAAACGGATGGCGAATGGGTGATCGTTCGCGAAGATGGTGGCCGGTAAAAGTCATGAGCTCGCTGGCACAGGATGGAACTGGGAAAGCAAGGCGCAACTGCTCAATGTGTGTTGGAATATCGCAGGTATTGGTGATGGTGGCTTGTTGCCAGGCAAGACCGCCAGGTTCAAGCGCAATAGTGAATACCAATTCCAACCCGTCGGCGTCGGCAGTGAATGTGAAACGAGAAAGCTCAGCGCGTGAGGAGCTCACCGAGAACTGCGGAAAGAGTGCGACCCCGTTCCTGCTGACAGAAATAAATGGCACTCCACTCCATCCTTCGGCTTGATGGGGGAGCACTGACGGGACTTCTGGACAGTCAATGCCCGCATTAATGAGTTGCGGCGTTTGGCTTGGTAAGAGATGGGGATTGTCGCAGTGAATGTTCTCGCCCCAATACGTGATCGCAGGCAGTGACTGCGTCGGCGACAGCACGAGTGCGACCTGTTGTTCCGATATCCCAATCGGATGTGGTGCATGTGGGGCACGCAGGACGACATCGTTGTGCATCGTGGCCATGATCTACTCCAGTGGATCGTTTCACTGCTCGTTTTGCGGCTGAGCATTCGCTTTGTGCTGACGACCAGCCTATCACTGCTCAGTTTTTCCTTGTGGTGTGCGCAGAACATGAGGAAGGTGTGAATCAAATGCCTCTTGGACTTCTGTGACGATGGCGACCATCGCTTGTGAAGCTCGGGCGGGCTGTGCCTGGGCAATAGCCTGGGCAACCTCGCGGTGAAGCTGCATCGCGTGTGGCTCAGGATGAGGAGGCATTAACGCGGCATGTGTGCGCCATGACAGAACTGTGTCGATGACAGATGAGAGTGAACAAAACATTTCATTTCCACTCGCTTTGAGAATCGCTGTATGAAAAGCGATATCTACCTTGAGGAATTCCTCTCCCGATGTTGTTGCTCCGAGTTGCGTGAGATTGTCGGCTAGGGTGAGAAGGCTTTCGCGTTCTTCACGGCTTGCATACTGTGCTGCCAGGTGTGCAGCTTTGGGCTCGATCGCTTGGCGAAGCTCATTCAACGACCTCATTTGCCGGTCGGACTCAGAGCCTGCCAGGCGCCACCGAATGACGTCAGGATCTAGGACATTCCACTGGGAGCGTGGTTGGACAAGAAGCCCGTGACGACGTTTAGGGATGACTAATCCGCAGGATTCGAGGTGCCGTTGTGCTTCACGAGCGACAGTCCGCGAGCAGGAAAATTTTTCTTCAATCTGAGCCAGGGTGATGACTGCATCTGCGGGAATCTCTCCACCGGTAATCTGTGGGCCAATAATGTCAATGATCTCTTTGAAACGTGATGCTGGGTTTTGCACAGTGTCATGCTACCAGTGAGTTAAAGGTAATCCTTTTTCTTCTCAAAGGTATGACCTTTGAGGTAATGTGAGAGTAACGGCCCAGAGATGTGCCGTGGGCAAACATTATTTCGAGAAGCAATGACGCTGAGTGATAACGCTTTTCGCCCGATATGAAATGGAGAGACGATGATTCCTTTCGTATGTGAACAACAACCGTGGCATCAGACGATGTCTGCCGGGCCTTTGCTCGGTATCGCGCTCGCTGCTGTCGTCATTATTTTGGTGGCAGTAATCTATTTCCGCCTGCACGCATTCCTGACTCTTGCCGTTGTCAGTATCGTGACTGCGGTTGCGACGGGAATCCCCTCAGGACAACTTCTGCCGACATTGCTGTCAGGTTTTTCCTCAACGCTCGGCTCCGTTGCACTACTCGTTGGTATCGGTGCCATGCTAGGGAAGCTCGTTGAGGTATCTGGAGGAGCCAAGGTTCTCGCTGATGGAATGGTGAACACTTTTGGGGATGACCGTGCGCCGCTCGCTTTGGGAGTTGCCTCGCTCTTTATGGGATTCCCTATTTTCTTCGATGCTGGTTTTATCGTCATGTTGCCGGTCATCCTTGCGGTGGCTGCTCGTCTCAACGGTTCGGTTATCTTATATGCTTTGCCCTCGGCGGCAGCTTTCTCCGTGATGCATGTTTTCGTACCGCCGCACCCAGGCCCCGTCGGTGCGGGTGCCATTGTGCAAGCAAATATGGGCCTGGTGCTGATTATCGGTCTCATCGTAGCGATTCCGACTTTCTACCTTTCGGGGGTTGTGTGGTCAAAAATTGCGGCAAAGCGCCATCACATCACAATGCCTCAACTCTTCTCGCCGGTCAAAGATGAGACCCTTCCTCAAAAGCTCCCTCCGATGGGCTTGGTGATTTTCACATTGGTTCTCCCTGCACTATTGATCTTCGTCAATACAGGTCTCAATACGTTGGTGCAAACGGGTGCTATCGCGTCAGTAGAAACGGATGCCACTACCCACGCTCGCGTTGCTTCCTCTGGAGTGATCAATGCACTGATGCAGCTCGGGCAAACGCCGATTGCTCTCCTGATCGCCACCTTGGTTGCCATGATTATCCTGGGACGCTACATCAACACAGACAAAACAGGGATTGAAAAGATAATGGATTCAGCTCTTGGCCCGGTATGCTCGGTCATTCTGGTGACCGGAGCAGGTGGGATGTTCGGCGGAGTTTTGCGAGCCTCGGGTATTGGCACAGCTCTTGCTGATGCGATGAAGGGCCTCGGGATTCCAGTCATTTTAGGTGCTTACCTGGTGGCAGTGGCCTTGCGATTGGCACAAGGATCGGCCACAGTCGCGCTCATCACGTCGGTGTCGTTGATGGCTCCAGCTGTTCAAGCTGCTGATCTGTCGTCTGTTGGAGTGGCGTGCATCGTCCTTGCTGCCTCTGCTGGTTCTGTTTTTGCCTCTCACGTCAACGATTCTGGTTTCTGGCTCATCGGTCGTTTGCTTGACATGGACGTCAAGACAACGTTGGCGACATGGACAGTTCAACAAACTCTTCAATCCGTTTTCGGTTTTGCTTTCGTGGCATTGATCTACGTTGTCTTGTGATATTTCGAGGGAAAGGAGAGGATCGATGAACGACGTCGTGCATGTGGTCATCATGGGAGTATCAGGCTCTGGAAAAACTACTGTGGCAGGAATTGTTGCCGACAGGCTCGGTTGGGAGCTTGCCGAAGCCGATGATTTCCATCCGCAGGCAAATATTGACAAAATGGCCTCGGGTCAGCCACTTGATGACGATGATCGCTGGCCATGGCTTGAATCCATAACACAGTGGATGCGTGAAGAAGGCTCACGCTTGAGGTCAACTGTGGTGACGTGTTCTGCTCTCAAGCGCAGTTATCGCGATGTTTTACGGCAGGCAGGCTCCCGCGTCGTGTTTTTCCATCTCGATGGTGATCACGAACTTCTGACGAACAGGCTTGCTGCCCGGACAGACCATTTCATGCCGGCATCACTCATCCAGTCTCAATTCTCTACTCTCGAACCGCTTGAGGCAGACGAGGAAGGTGATGTCATTGATATCGCCGAGACCCCATCAGCGATCGCAACCACAATTGAAAAGCGTATTCGGGCAATCGTCGGCAATGTTGAGTTTTCGCAAAAGAAATACCCAACGTCAACAAAACCTCAAGCAAATGTTGGTGTTTATGGGCTGGGTGTGATGGGAGGTGCAATCGCACGTAATTTCGCATCAACAGGCTACTCGGTGGCAGTAGCGAATGTTGTGCCTGATGTCGCCACAGAATTTGCCACAGCGTACAGTGCTGACGGCATCATTATTGCCGCAGAAGATGTTGGCGAATTTGTTGGTCTGATTGAGCGCCCACGAATCATCTGTCTCATGGTCACTGCTGGGCCTGCAGTTGACTCAGTCATCAGTCAGCTGAGCGAATACCTTGACCCTGGAGACATTATCGTCGATATGGGGAACTCCCACTTTTCCGATACCCGACGTCGGGAGGCTCAGCTGCGTCAGGTGGGTATCGACTTCGTCGGCTGTGGCACATCTGGTGGGTTTGAAGGTGCTCTGCACGGGCCTGCGTTGATGCTTGGAGGCTCACGAGTGGCACTCGAACGAGTCGCCCCTATTCTGTCCGCAATCGCTGCCGTGGCCGACGACGGACGCCATTGTGCGACATTGGTTGGGCCAGATGGGGCGGGTCATTTGGTCAAAACATTGCATAATGGTATTGAGTATGCCGAACTTGAATTGATTGCAGAGGCCTATGATCTGTTGCGTTCGAGTGGCCTGACTCCGCATGAGATCTCTGAAGTGGTCGAACAGTGGAGAACCACAGAATTGTCCTCCTATCTGGTTGATATTACATCTCAGATACTGGCGACTACTGACGAACATGGGGTGTCGCTAGTCGATCGGGTATGTGACCGTGCAGGTCACAAGGGTACGGGTGCATGGTCGAGTCAGATTGCCGTGGAGTTAGGTGTCGATGCAGGTATGCTCGTGATGTCACTCATGGCACGCTTTGCCAGTGTGAGCGAACTTCGGCATATTAGACACAGTAATGCGGTTGTTGGTAACACTTTAGACGTGACACGCGTTGCGCATGCACTGTACCTGGCAAAAATCATTGCCTATTCACAAGGCCTTGAGGTGATTTCCGCAGCATCATCTGAGTACGATTGGAACATCAATCTCGGGGATATTGTCCTGGGGTGGCGTGCAGGATGCATTATTCGCGGTCGTATCCTGGATGATATATCGCGCGCATTGAGTTCGTCTCACGGTGGATCATGTGACATATTGTCTGATGAGTTTTTTGCGCAAAAAATAGATTCGTACATTGGTGACCTGCGTGACGTTGTGTGTTTTGCGGCGGAGAATAGCGTGCCGGCTCCAGCATTGAGTACTGCTTTGGCGTATCTCGATACGTTGGCACGCCCGCAGCTCCCGACAGCTCTGATTCAATTGCAACGAGACTATTTCGGCTCCCATGGCGTCGAGCTCATTAATGACCCCGGTACTGTGGCACATGGACCGTGGAACCTGATGAGGTGACTAGTCAGTCACCTGTGAGACATCAGCACAACGACTTGTGTGCATCAATGCGAAGCCGATTTTGCCGAGGGTCAAAGACAACTTCACTGTGTCGGGCGAGGACGTCAACGTTGGCATGTCAGCGCGATGACACTGTGGGTCGCTATTGTTTGTTTCGGGGCGTTTGAGCTTTGCGGAGTCGCATCACTCGGGAATAAAATGCCCACTGGTACAAGGAGGTATCAATGACGAATGCAGTTGACAAGGATTTTGTCTGGATCCAGTCCGGCTCCTACCGAGCAGCAATTGACCCCTATGGCGGTGGACTTGCGAGAGCACAATACGATGGCGTCGAATTCGTGAATACGTATGCGCTACCCCGGCCTCACTGTTCGGGGATGCTCTTGGCTCCGTGGCCAAACCGCGTTGGTGACGCGCGTTACTACCACGATGGTGAAGTTTTTGAGCTTGTGATCAGTGAGCCTGAGCGCGGCAATGCGAATCACGGTTTTGTGGGTTTTGAACGTTGGGACGTGAGTCGGGCCGAGGAAGACAAGTGCACGTTACGTTTGTCGATGCCTGCCCAGAAGGGCTACCCCTGGCCTTTTGAATATGAGATCACCTGGTCTGTTTCAGCGAACGAGGGGGTGAGCGCGAGTTTCTCCGCAACAAATCTTTCCGACGTGACCGTTCCGTTTGGTTTCGGATTCCACCCGTATCTCATTGCTCCAGGCTCAGCCACGGACGAATCGATTCTTCAGCTTCCTGTGCGCCAAATGCTCCCACTGGATCCCGTACGTAACTTGCCTGCGGGGCCACTTGTCGCGGTGGAGAAAGTGTGCACTGACGTCGGCACACTCGCCAATATTTCCGACGGAGTTGCATTGAATGGTTTATGGTTGGACAACTGCTTCACCAACGTCATCAGCGATGATGGAAAGGTGCGTGCGCACGTCGTGGGTCATGATGGCCAGCGTACGCAAGTGTGGGCAGGTGAGTGGTGCCGGTGGCTGCAAGTCTTTACCGCGGGCCCTGGACGAGCGGAGCCGTACCCAGGATACGGCCGGGCTGTGGCGATTGAACCAATGAGTTGCCCGCCAAACGCGTTTCGCACGGGGATTGATTGTGAGTATCTTCGTGGGGGAGAGATCCGAGAGTATCAATTTGGCTGCAAAATTCTTGCAAATTAAACCGATTTTTGCAGAATAGTTTTTCGCATTGCTTGCGGGTGTAAGCGGTGTGTAATCTTTCGGTGTCTGACAAACGAGATGCAGAGCACAAAGTGGTGCGAATAGTTCGTCAGAAGTCAACGACGACTCCAGAGAGGTTTCAGATGAAAAACTTCAGCAAGATCCTGACCGTCTCGGCGGCAGCTTTGCTCGCTTTATCCGCGTGTGGAACGAGCACATCGGGTTCGAGCCCAGCCGGTCCGAATAACCAAAAGCCACTTGTGTGGTTCAACCGCCAGCCATCGAATTCGTCCACAGGCGAGCTCGATAAGGATGCCTTGAACTTCAACGACAAGACCTACTACGTGGGATTCGACGCCAACAATGGTGCTGAGCTCCAGGGACAGATGGTTGCTGACTTCATCAAGGCACACAAGGATATTGTTGACCGCAATGGCGATGGGACGATCGGGTACGTCCTTGCAGTCGGCGACGTCGGCCACAACGATTCGATTGCCCGTACGCGTGGCGTTCGCAAGGCACTCGGAACCGCCGTCGAGAAAGACGGTGCAATTCTCTCCGACCCGACCGAAACCAACGCTAGTGCAGTCAAGGTAGGCTCGCTTGATGACTTCAAGGTTGAAGAACTCGCCTCGAAGGAAATGAAGACTGGTGCAGGCGCAACATGGGACGCTGGAACTGCAGGTGACACGATCACTGCGTGGAGCGGAAAGTTCGGGGACAAGATTGACCTTGTCATTTCGAACAACGATGGCATGGGCATGGCCATGTTCAACAAGTGGAGCAAGGCTAACAAGGTTCCGACGTTCGGCTACGACGCGAACTCCGATGCGGTAGCAGCAATTAAGGACGGCTACGCTGGCACCATTTCGCAGCACGCGGATGTCCAGGCGTACCTCACTCTGCGAGTGCTTCGTAACTCCCTCGATGGCAAGGACATCATGGAGGGCATCTCGAAGAAGGACGAGGCAGGCAATGTTTTGTCTGAGCAGGACTACAAGTACGTTGAAGCTGAGCGTTCTTTCTACGCGTTGAATGTTGCTGTCACCGAGAAGAACTACAAGGACTTCCTCGATTCGACAGTGACCTACAAGCCAGTAAGCAACCAGGTCAAGGCGGAGAAGAAGAAGGTATGGCTCGATATCTACAACTCCGCCGACAACTTCCTCGGTTCGACCTATCAGCCACTCCTACAGAAGTACGACAAGTTGCTTAACCTCGATGTTGAGTACATCGGCGGCGACGGCCAGACTGAATCGAACATCACCAACCGTCTGGGTAACCCGAGTGCCTACGATGCATTCGCCATCAACATGGTCAAGACAGACAACGCATCGTCCTACACCGCGTTGCTGAACCAGTAAACACTGGCCCAAGACATCAACATGTGTGGGGGCCAGGACTGACCTGGCCCCCACTGCCAAACGAAAGCACAAAAATGACAGACATCAATAACGATTACGTCTTGTCGATCCGAGGAATGTCAAAGTCATTCGGGCGCAATAAGGTGCTCGATCACATTGACTTCGATGTCAAACGTGGTTCCATCATCGGACTCATGGGCGAAAACGGCGCTGGAAAATCCACGATGATGAAGTGTCTTTTCGGTACCTACCAAAAGGACGAAGGCGACATTACCCTCGATGGACATCCCGTAGCATTCACCGGTCCTAAGGAAGCGTTGGAGAATGGAATTGCGATGGTGCATCAGGAGCTCAACCAAGCTCTTGAACGCTCCGTCGTCGACAATCTCTTTCTCGGACGCTACCCCACCACAGCCCTAGGAACTATCGACGAAACGCGTATGCGCAAGGAAGCAGCAGACTTGTTCCGCCAGCTCGGCATGACAGTCGATCTGACTCAACCCATGCGCAAGATGTCGGTCTCTCAGCGGCAAATGTGTGAGATCGCTAAAGCGATCTCGTATCGCTCGCAGGTGATCGTGCTTGACGAGCCGACGTCGTCGCTCACCGAACCTGAAGTACGCAAGTTGTTTTCCATGATGCGCAAGCTGCGCGACGACGGAATCTCCCTGGTTTATATCTCACACAAGATGGACGAGATTTTTGAGATTTGTGATCAGGTATCCGTCCTTCGCGACGGAAAACTCGTGATGACCAAAGACACGACAGAAACGAATATGGGTGAGCTCATTACTGCGATGGTAGGACGCTCTCTCGATAATCGTTACCCCGAAGTCGACAACACCCCGGGTGCCCCAATCCTCTCCATCAAGCATCTATCCACGAAGTTTGCGCCGTTGATTAAGGACATCACTTTCGACGTGCGCCAAGGAGAAATTTTTGGTCTCTATGGACTTGTCGGAGCCGGACGAACTGAACTGTTGGAGACGATCTTTGGCGTGCGTACCCGTGCGACTGGACGGGTGTACTACCGCGACAAATTGATGAATTTTGATAAGCCACGTGACGCAATCGATTCGGGATTTGCCTTGATCACAGAAGAACGTAAGGCTGACGGACTGTTCCTCAAAGGTGACCTGACATTCAATACGACGATTGCGAATCTTCCCGCTTACAAACGTGCTGCCATGTTGTCGGATCGCAGGATGCAAGCAGCGACAGTTGCAGAAATTCGTACGATGCATACCAAGACAACTGGGCCTGAAGAGTTGATCGCGGCATTGTCTGGTGGCAACCAGCAGAAAGTCATTTTCGGACGATGGCTTGAACGCGAGCCCAAAGTTTTCATGATGGATGAACCGACGCGAGGTATTGATGTCGGTGCAAAGTACGAAATATACGAGCTGATCATCAAAATGGCCAAACAAGGACGCACGGTAATCTTGGTCAGCTCCGAAATGCCGGAGATCCTCGGTATTACCAACAGGATCGCGGTGATGTCTGGCGGAAGACTCGCTGGCATTGTCAACACCAAAGAGACGAACCAAGAAGAGCTGCTAAAGCTCAGTGCAAAGTATCTGTAAGAAAGGCAAGTACATGAGCATCCTGTCTTATGAGAAGGAAGAGCAGCTCCTCGAACCGGTCAAGGAGCACGTAGGGAAAATCCAAGCGCAGATTGATGCGTTGCGTGCTGACGGCACAACGAAGGTGACACGTTTGCAGCATCAGCTGCGAGCGTTGAAAGCTGATCGAACCTTGTCGAAGGAAGAAAAAGCTGAGATTCGCAAACAAGATGAAGCTGAACTCGCTGCTGCGCGTAAAGTCCAAGCTCAAAATAAGGGGAAAATTGCGAAGTTAGTGAACGAAGCTGAAACATATCTCGACAAAAATTACGACAAGCAATATTTCACCCATGTTGAAGAGTCTGTCGTCAATGAGAAGAAAGCAGCCAAAGCACAGTATGAAGCCACCCTTCTTGAGCTAAAAACGGAGCACGAGCACAACGTCAAGAAGCTCAATGCCACCGGCGGGGCCGAACTTAAGCAAGAGCTTAAGGACGAGAACTTCGTATACAAGAATCGCCAATACGATGCTAAGACTCAGATGAAGCATCAGATTCAGGCTGCGAAGGATCGTCGTCATGCAGCAGTGGCGGAGAAGTTCCACATGATCGACATGTTGCGAAACTCCAATTTTACGTTGACGCAGTCGATGTCTCAGAAGTGGGAAAATTACCGATACTCGTTCAACCGTCGCCAGTTCTTGCTCAAGAATGGCTTATACATCGTCATCGTCTTGATCTTCATCGCACTGGCGATCATGGCACCGATCGTGAAGAACGTTGATCTTTTCACCACGCAAAATGTGCTCAATATTTTGCAGCAGGCCTCCCCGCGCATGTTCCTTGCATTGGGCGTTGCCGGTTTGATTTTGCTCACCGGCACCGATCTGTCCATTGGCCGAATGGTGGGCATGGGCATGGTGATTGCCACAGTTGTGATGCATAAGGGCCCGAATACGGGAAGTGTTTTCGGCGCAGTCTTCGATTTTTCATCGGTTCCTCTCGGGATTCGTATTATTGGCGCGTTGATTGCATGTGTCATTGCAACCACGACATTCACGATGATCGCCGGATTCTTCACTGCACGATTCAAGATGCATCCATTTGTGTCAACGATGGCGAATATGCTTATTATCTTCGGCCTCGTCACATACGCGACGAAGGGCGTGTCCTTCGGTGCAATCGAAGCTGATATTCCGAAGATGATTGTTCCAAATGTTTCGGGATTCCCCACTATTATTCTCTGGGCGGTTGCGGCCACGGTTGTCGTGTGGGTCATTTGGAACAAAACAACATTTGGTAAGAACCTTTACGCGGTTGGCGGTAACCCTGAAGCCGCTGCAGTCTCAGGCATTTCGGTGTTCAAGGTGACGATGGGAGCCTTCATTCTCGCTGGTATTCTCTACGGTTTCGGCTCCTGGCTTGAAGCAGCACGTATGTATGGATCTGGTTCGGCGGCTTACGGCCAAGGCTGGGACATGGATGCAATTGCAGCCTGTGTGGTTGGTGGAGTGTCCTTTACCGGTGGCATTGGGAAGATTTCCGGGGTGGTTGTCGGTGTGCTGATCTTTACTGGCCTGACTTACTCACTGACGATCCTTGGAATTGACACGAACCTCCAGTTTGTCTTTGAAGGAATCATTATTCTCGCTGCTGTCACGCTTGATTCGCTCAAGTACGTTCAGAAGAAGTGAGACGTAGTGTTAAGTGGCGCCAGGGAAATCCTGGCGCCACTTAACATATCACCGATTATTCGACCTGGTAGCCTGCGCTTTTCCACGCCACAAAGCCGCCGTATACCGATGTTGCTTCCACGCCGTGCTCGTTGAGCTCACGTGCAGCATCTAAAGAGGTGCGGCCGTCCTGACACATCACGATGAGGGGAGAGCCAGAGGGAAGTTGCGTGGTGGGGCGAAAAAGACGCGCCTTGGGCAGATGAATCGCACTCGGGATATGGCCTTTGTTCCACTCAATGATTTCGCGGATGTCGATGATGGGCGCGCCAGCTGCGTGTGCGGCGGCTGCCTGTGCAACGGTGAGTTGTGGGTTTTTCCCACCTGGAAAAATAAAATCAAAGAACCCCATGTCGCTACTCTACGTGATTGACAAGTTTTACTCTGTGCGAGTAGCTTCAGCAACGATCTGTGCAACAGCTTCTCTGCCCAGGACAGCAACTGCCTCTTCAGGGACGGGAAGCCCTCGATGGATTGCCTTGCTCACTGCGTCGCGAGCCTCAACTTCGGCACGACGGCGAGCCTTGTTTTCCTCGTCAATCTTGGCCTGCTTTTGTGCTTCGAAGTACACGCGTACGATTTCAGCAATCCCCTTTGGCCCAATTCCGGGCAGATAACAGTGTGAAATCGCCATGCCGATTTTGCCCAGTGCTAGTTCATCATTGTACGCCAAGTACCAGCCGTGATGGTCGGGATTGAACTTGTACTTCGAACCTGCAAGCGAGCGGAATCCGTAGAGAGGCTCAATAAGCGCTCCGGTACGTTCCAGGACGATATCCAGGAAGGACGGATCCTCTATCGCTTCACTTCGCGCGAGCGGCGCGCCTGACAGAGAAACCCACTTAAGTCCCAATTCATTGATCTTCGGAACTGACTCACCAAGCAAAAACTCAATCACCGAACGCCAACCGTCGGAATCTCGGCGCATAAAATCGAGCGTGTATCCCACGAGTTGACCACCTTCATAGACAGGAAGCCACGACGTAATTCCATGAAGATGACAGGATTGATCCACCGCAAGCATTATCTTGGTGCCCGGAATCTTTAACTCGTCGAGAGCTCCAAGAGTGAACCCCATTTCCGGTAGTGCCTTCTCAGCAACCCACTGTTCAGACAGAGCTGTGACACGGGCACGCATATCAATATCGAGGCTTTCCCAATCCGTCCAGATCGCTTCGATACCTTCTTTTTTCGCATTATTCTTGGCGGTGCGGACGTTTTGGAATTTCTTTCCAGTAAATTTGGTGTCGGCGCTCAGCACGCCTTCTTCAGCCACATGGAGTTTCTTGAAGCCAGGGCGAGTAAAGTCCTCGTTGACCGAATACCAAGCGATTTGCCACCCCTGTTTCTGGACAAATTCTTCGAAGGCACTTGCAAGTTCGTGACGGTTGGCATCTGACGGAAGCATATCAACCGCCGAGGCCGACTCTTCGTTGTCGTGAACTAAAGAATCGCTGTGACCAGCGAAAACCGGGCCACCGAGTGTTACCGCACCGCCATTAGACACACGGTAGGCGACGTAGCCCAGCTCATGGAAGAAATAAGAGTTCCCGTCCCACAGAGTCATGAATGACAAGTGATCGCCGGTTCCATTTTCAAGAATCTGGCGCGCTTTAATACGGTCATTAAAACGAAGCTCCGAATGAGAATCAACCACGAGGAAATACATCGCAATGGCGACGAGTATCCAAAATATTGTTCCAGTCCAGATGAACGCAAACCAAGCTCCTATGCCAGCGGGGATGTTCCCTAGTGGTAGAAGGAGCGAAGCGATTGGGGGGAGAAGTCGGACGAAGAATTCTCCGAAAGCTTGGCTCGCCCCGATTTCTGGCGTGAATTGAGTAGAGAAGACTGCAGTACCGATAAACCAGATTGCCGCAGCTGCGATGATTCCGCCGACAACGAAGGCAATAGCGCGCGTATATGCCTTTGAGGATGTGCACACTGTATAAAGTTTGCGCGTGGCAAGTAGCGCCATGAGAACAACAAGCCACGGGGTGAGTGAAAATGTTGCAAGAGTAAGAACGGTGGAGAGATCGCCATACAGGAATGCAATCTGAATGAACTGAATGATGACGATTGTCATTGTGGCGAGTGTTGAGACGATCCCACCGATCCAGGCGGCTCGCTTCGCGCGTACGAGACCCCAGGCAAAAATCAGCTGGATGATGACGGGAACAAGATTGGCAATCGTATTGCTTGGGCCTTCAAAAGTGACGAGTTTGCCCATCGCAGCACAACGGGCTAAATCATTCGAAGTGCACGCCCAGTCCGCGTGGAACGCCAGAGCGTAGGGCTGCCAAATGAGGAAGTTCGCGTCAGCGAATAATCCTGACGCTGTTGGGTGAGTCCCGATAAGGACGGGGGTGATGGCCACTGTTCCAAAAAGTACTGCCACCAGGATTCGTCGTTCACGTGCAGAGGGCTGACTCAACGTACGCATTCGAGGGAAACCACGACCAGCCACTAGCGATCCCGCAATAATTCCTCCAACCACTGAAATGAGTGCGACAGTGTTTGTGACGTTTCCTAGGAAAAGCGTTTGAGTCGCAGTGACCACAAAGCCGGCAAGACGTAGTCGGCGTTTCCATAATGGAGGCATGAACGCGGTGGCGAACATCGAGGTTCCGAAAATCCATGCACCAGGAGAGAGGAGGTAATCTGACGTGCTGGCAGTGGCAATGGATTCCAAATACGGTGCACTGACATGAGCGAACCATAAACCGAATGGTGCGAAGACGACGTGCATGGCAAGAGAAAGCATCGCGAAACGGGCAGAGCCAAGTGTCCGTTCAGCTGCGAGGCCTAATGTTAGGACGCCAACGCTCGCGCCGATAACACCTTGGAGGGTCGCCGAGGTCAGGCCTGATGTGAACATATGAAGGAAGTTGAGATCGCCAGTTGCTCGCAATCCGAACGTATGTCTTAAGGCCAGGTGATCGCCGCCTTGGGATGCCCATAAAGCCCACAGTGTGGTCAACAGAATGATGGAGACAGGCGCTTTCTTGACGAGAGACACAAATTTCACTTCAGACCTCCGATTGTTTGAGCAGCAAAGGGCAGTGCTTCGACGAAGGCTGCTCGCCACACGTCAAAACTATGCCCGCCTGGGATCGTGCGAGTATGAACATCCATTCCAGCCATCCTCGCCAATCGCGCCAAGTATTCTTGGGCTGCAATTGATCGAGAATCATCATCACCAGAGAAGAATAAACCGCGTCCTCCTTGGAGATTAGGCGATCCTTTTTTAGCGGCCATCGCTAACACGTGAGCTGGATCAGCGGCTTCCCATGCCGACTGATCTCCGTTAAAGAGTGAGTCGATTGTTTGTTCCTTCGTGCCAATCAGGAGCGTCTTATCTCCCGAAAAACTCAAAAATGCGCCGTATGTGCCCGGGGCAGTTGTGGCGATCTGGACGGAACAGGTCGCGCCATATGAGAGGCCACCAATTGACCATGTATGCTGATCTTGAGTAACACGGAAATGCTTTTTGATGAGAGCAGGCACGTCCTGGGTGAGATAGGTGTGGACTTTTAAATCTGGGCCATCGACACAGCCGGGATTGCCGGTCAGAGAACCTGTGCCATCAACTGAGACAATGATGGGCGATACGCCCTGATGCTTAGACTGATATGTATCGGCTGCTGATGCTGCGTCACCCGCGGTAAACCACTGATCAGGACTTCCTGGATTGCCTGCGAGGAGGACGATGACGGGAAGCTGAGTTGTCGAGGAAAAGTATGCGGGTGGAACATAAGCAACCGCGTTGCGTGCAGGAAATGCCGAGACTGGACCCTCAAATGGAACGGAAACAAGTGCACCAACTTTTCTTCCATCATTCATCGGCGCGGAGGTCAGCTTTGAAAACTCCTCATAATTCATCCGCACGACGTTTGTTGGCGGAAGGAAGGACGCTGGATTTGTGTATTCCTTGTAGGTGAGATTCGCGACAAGAAAAGTCAGCCCCGCACTGACGAGTGCCAGAAAGAAAAATTTGAAGCGCGCACCTTTTACTATGGCGAATGCAGCGATGGTAAACGCTGCTCCGAATGCTGCGATGAAAAGATTCCAGGGGACTTCTCCTGGCCATGGGTTTGGCCACACGAAGAAACCGAAGACAGCAATTGCATCCACTGTGACCGCCACGGACAGCGACATCCAAGCGCGTCGGCGATTAGTGTGAAACGCGAGTGCGCATGCGCTGAGCGTCGTTATGGCAACGAGTGTCCAGATCACAATTTGTGCAGTGAAATCAGTGAGTGGAAATTTCCAGAAAAAGTCCATACTTCCATTATCTCACACTCATCGAACTAAAATCATGCGCCTCTGGAGCAGAAATTTGTGTTGTATGAAACGTTGTGTCTCGATAAGTCGCGTGAGGAGTAAGGAATGATCACCAAAAAGTGTCATAGGTTAATGAAAAGCTTATTTCAATAAAAAATCTCAAAGGAGTGATCATGAACAATCGGGTGAATATTGAGAGACAAAATCAGCAGGGGCGTACGCTCCCAAAAGAAACGTACGCCCCCACGCTTTATATGGTCTACGCCAAAATTACGAATGAGCCGCAGCCACGGCGAGCTTCAGAGCGCGCTGGAACAGTTCCTCACGCTCGGCAGCCGTGTAGTCACGATCGGTCCCCTTGAGGATGTGGTCGGAGACGGTCAGAACGGCAAGTGCCTTGCGTCCGTACTTCGCGGCCAACCCGTAAAGTGCGCCAGCTTCCATCTCGGCGCCCAAGCATCCCACTTCTGCTAGTGCTTCGTTTTCTTCCTTCGGTACTCCGTAGAAACGGTCACGTGATGCCACAGTGCCGACATGAATCCCGTCTTCTCCTTCTGCAGCTTCCACAGCCGCACGCACGAGGTCATAGTCGGCCACTGCAGAGTAGTGGATACCCGGTGTGAGATAGGTGTTGAGGACGCCTTCGTAATGCGCGCCCATTGCGACGACGACATCACCAACGTTCACATCGAGCGAGAGTCCACCACATGTGCCCACGCGAATTGCGCGTTCCACGCCGTAGTGCATGAACAGTTCGTTGACATAGATAGATAGTGAGGGCTGCCCCATTCCGGTTCCCATGATTGACAGCGGCTGGCCGTTGACCTCGCCGGTGAATCCGAGGATACCGCGAACGTCAGTGACGAGCTTCGCATCTGGCATCAGCTGTTTGGCCATGCGCTCAGCGCGCTTAGGATCGCCAGGGAGCAAGACGGCGGGGGCGAAATCTCCTGGCTCAGCTGCGATGTGGGGTGTGGACATGTTTATCTCCTTTGATTAATCTCGCCGCATGACGGCGTTCTATTGTAACAATCTTATTCGGCTGAAGCCGTGTCTTCTTCATCGCGCTTGATCGATTCATCAGTACCCGATTCGCCTGTGACATAGCGAGACTTAGGAGGTTTTGTCTGTGCCACGTTCTGTGCAAAATCTTCCCAATATCGTGATGCGTAATAGTCGAATGGTTTGAACGGACCGCCCGGGCGGTTCTCGTCTTGGGTGAGATAGGGGTAGATATCGTGACCGCGTAAATACAGGGCTACGGTGTTGATTGCCGCAGCGATCGGTACTGAGAAGAGGGCGCCGTAGATGCCGAATACAGCTGAGCCGCCAGCGACCACCATGACGATGGCGAGCGGATGCATGTTCAAGGCGTTCCCCTGAAGAACTGGTTGAAGGATATTACCTTCCACCTGCTGAACAATAAGAACTCCGATGAACATCGCCAGAGCCATCCACGGGCTTCCTGTGTTGACCAAGACAACCATCGTGGCAACGAAACCCGAAATGAATGCTCCCACAATCGGAATAAACGCAAAAAGGAAGACGAGGACACCGATGGGGAAGGAAAGAGTGAGCGGCGTCTTCAAAATGAAGGCCACAAGCGCGATGCCGAGAGCATCAACTGCGGCAACAATCGCTTGGATCCGCACATACGATGCAATGGTGATCCAGGCGCGAATTCCCGATTCGTTGACACTGGTTCGATTCGCTTCGGGGAAGAGGCGCACTACCCAATGCCACATCCGTCGGCCATCTTTGAGGAAGAAAAAGAGTGTGAAGAGTACGAGGATCACACCGGTGGCGAGACTAATAAGACTTGAGCCGACGGAAGCGACGCCACCTGCGATGACAGAGGAATTATTCCTTGCATATCCCTGGATTTGCTCCCAAGCGCCTGAAATTTCCTTATCAAATTGCGGGAACTGGCCGTGTAACCAGCCGACAACAGAATTGATGCCTTGGGTGATCTGTTCAGAGAGATCTGAGAATCCTTGGAAGATGGAGGTTCCCGCACCGACGAAAAGCAACGAGACGATGATGATCAATCCGAAGAGCGCCGTCGTTGCGGCAAGCGCACGTGGCCAATGCCAACGGTTACGCAAAAAAGAAGCGACCGGTTCAAGGATCACCGCCAAAAGGAGCGAGACCATCAGTGAGACCACTAGCGAAGAGAGCTGTAGCAGAACCCATCCGGTTGCCAGGAACGCGACTGTGGTGACAATCAGGCGCCACGACCACGCGGCACTCCTTTCCAGTGCTACTGGGACTTTCGGGGACGATGAGGGAGAGTTGAGCATAAAATACGTCTTTCTGTTGTGATTGAATCTAGAACCAACACTAGCGGCGACCCGGGTAAAAGTGGAATGATATCTGCGAATAGCTTGGATGAAAGGTAACCATGACTTCCCTTATCGCGTTCGATCTTGACGACACGCTTGCGCCTTCGAAATCTCCGTTACCGCAGCGAATGGGAAATGCTCTGGCACGTTTGCTTGATCATGTTGATATTTGTGTTATTTCGGGTGGAACTTTTGACCAGTTTCGTCACCAGCTCCTGGCCAATCTTGATGCCACCGAAGAACAACTCTCCCGCCTTCATCTGATGCCGACGTGTGGCACTCGGTATATGCGACGTAACGCGGGGAAGTGGGTTCCGGTCTATGTGCGAGATCTGTCTGAACCATTACGCATACGAGCGCTCGATGTTCTCCGCACGCAGGCTCAGCGCCTAGGTCTATGGGAAGAGTCGACGTGGGGAGAGATTCTTGAGGACCGCGGATCTCAAATCACTTTTTCAGCTCTGGGACAGCAAGCACCCCTTGAAGCAAAAAAAGCGTGGGACCCAACGGGAGAGAAGAAAGAAAGTCTTCGCTCCGCCGTCGCCGCACTTCTTCCTGAATTGGAAGTCCGCTCAGGAGGATCGACCTCGGTCGATATCACTGCTCAAGGTATCGATAAAGCCTACGGAATTGAGGAACTTGCGAAGCAAACAGGTATCCCTTTCGAGCAGATGCTTTTCATTGGTGATCGTCTTGATAAAGGTGGAAATGATTACCCGGTGACACGTCTGGGCATCGAGACACACGCTGTGCGGGGTTGGGAAGATACTGCTGATTTCGTCGAACGATTCGTCGCACTACGAGAGGAAAAGTGAGATGGCTGACGATCTCGAGTACCGCGAGGACATGAGTGATGATGAACTGACTGCTCTTGAGGCACGACTCGATGCCGTTAATGGGCGCTACTACGGATCTGCAAGTGAGCATGAACAGCTCGGAGGTGCCCGGCTCGGCTCGGCGATCACGATGTTGGTCACGTCGCTTGTCGGATTCACAGCTTCCCTGGGGCTGATCATGAGTGAAAAGGAGAAATTGACTCATCCGAACGCCTCCCTCGCTTGTGATCTGAATCCGCTGGTGGGGTGCTCGAAGTGGATCGGACAGTGGCAAAACGAAGTGTTTTTTGGAATCTCGAATTCTGTTCTGGGATTCGCATTTTTTAGTGGCATGGTGGCAATTGGATTAGTGCTCCTGACTGGATCACGGTTGGCACCGGTGCTGTGGCGGGCGCTGAGTCTAGGGGCTAGCGCAGGTATTGTGTGGGTATGTTGGTTCGCTTATATGTCCTTCTTCAAAGAAGGGGCATTATGTCCCTACTGTGTGGTGACATGGTTCGCCACGATTCCGCTGTGGCTAACAGTGGCTAGTACCTCTTTATATGCTGGGCATTGGGGGAGCGCAGGTGTTGCCCCCGGTCGAGCGCTTACTCGAAACCGCTGGCGGATCACGATCGCTATATGGACGCTGATCATCGTCTTCGCTCTCGTGTGGTTTTGGGATCAGTGGAGCCTCCTCATATGAGGGGTCAGTGATAACACTCCTGACGTTCACCACAGATCTGTCAGATATATTATGACTGCCCCGGTCTTACGCCGTTGTCAAACCGGGGCAGCCGGTATCGGGACGAATTAGGGCTGAGGGACGAAGTCACCGTGCCCGGCACGAGTGAGCGCGTCGCGCAACTTCTTCATCGACGAAGCAATATCCTCGGGGCTCGCTGGAGCAGCATTTTCAAATTTCGCTGCCCCGGAGTCGGCACCTGGAATGACGTGCACATGAGTATGCGGCACATCGAAACCGAGGATCTGAACGATTGTCCGCTCAACCTCGAAGGCATCTTCTTGGGCACGGCCGATAATCTGCACAACGTTCATCATGTGGGCAAAGATTGCGGGGTCAAGCTGCGTGTAATTGGCCACTTCCTGGCGTGGAATCACCATGACGTGTCCAGGGCGAACTGGTTCGATCGTTGCGAAAGCTACGCACACCGCATCTTTCCAGACAAACTGACCGGGGATCTCTCCACGAATAATCTTTGTAAATACGCTTGGCATGTCCTTAGTCTACGCCGGCTTGTGGACTCTGTGCGTTACCATTGGTTGAACCATTTTTATTCAAGGAGAGTCATGAGCGAATTCCGCTATCGCTACACGGCCGCACTCGCTAACGAGATCGAGGCTAAGTGGCAGAATACTTGGGAAACTGAAGGAACGTTTAACGCCCCCAATCCGGTTGGCGCGCTTGCGGGGCCAACGGATAACGAGGCATTCTTCCTCCTTGATATGTTCCCTTTCCCCTCTGGAAAAGGACTGCATGTCGGACACCCCTTGGGTTACATCGCCACAGACACTGTCGCTCGGTACCAACGTATGCTCGGCAAGAACGTTTTATACACCATGGGCTATGATGCGTTCGGCCTTCCTGCCGAGCAATACGCTGTGGAAACAGGGCAGCACCCACGTGTGACGACAGACGAGAATATCGCCAACATGAGGCGTCAGCTTCGTCGTCTCGGTCTGAGTCACGAGCAACGTCGCTCGTTGGCAACCACCGACGTCGAATTCATTAAGTGGACTCAGTGGATCTTCCTTCAGATTTTTAACTCTTGGTACGACGCTGACGCGCCCGGTCGCGCTGAGGGAACCGTTGGTCGTGCCCGTCCCATTAGTGAGCTGATCGCAGGTTACCGCGACGGTTCCATCCCCACGCCGTCGGGTGCTACGTGGGAGGAAATGAGCGAGTCTGAGCGGCGTGAGGCTGTGGACTCACGTCGCCTAGCCTATATTGAGAACGCTCCCGTGAACTGGGCGCCAGGTCTGGGCACGGTGTTGGCAAACGAAGAAGTGACCGCTGACGGGCGTTCTGAGCGTGGAAACTTCCCCGTTTTTAAGCGTGAGCTATCGCAGTGGATGATGCGTATTACCGCGTACGCCGACCGTCTGGCAGAGGATCTGGACACTGTTGATTGGCCGGAGAAAGTCCGTGCCATGCAGCGTAACTGGATTGGAAAGTCGCACGGAGCGCAGGTGCGTTTCATTGCGCATCACGAAGGCGGCGACGAGACGCTCACCGTTTTCACGACCCGTCCGGATACTCTTTTTGGTGCCACGTTTATGGTGGTGTCGCCTGAGCATCCGATGCTCGATCAGGACAATCTTCCAGCGGCGTGGCCGCAGGGCACTCGTGAAGCCTGGACTGGTGGAGCATCAGATCCGCGCAGTGCAGTGCATGAGTACCAGATTGCTGCGTCGCGTAAATCAGATATGGATCGCGCTGACGCAGAAAAGGAAAAGACTGGTGTGTTCACTGGCATCTTCGCGACTAATCCTGTAACCGGTGCCGATGTTCCAGTGTTCGCGGGGGATTACGTGATGATGGGATATGGCACCGGTGCAATCATGGCTGTGCCCGCTCACGATGAACGTGATTTCGCTTTTGCAATGAAGTTTGATCTAGATATTGTGCGAACCATTGAGGCTCCCGCAGATTTCCCAGAAGATCAGGCATACACAGGTGACGGTCAGATTGTGAATTCAGCGAATAACACGCTGAGCCTCAATGGTCTTGATAAAGCTGCGGGCAAGGCAACGATGGTTGAGTGGCTGGAGAGCACTGGGGCAGGCGAGGAAGCAATTTCATATCGCTTGCGCGACTGGCTTTTTTCCCGTCAGCGCTACTGGGGCGAACCATTCCCCGTTGTTTATGACGACGAAGGCAATGTGCATGCACTGCCGGAGTCGATGTTGCCTGTTAAACTTCCCGATACTCCTGATTATTCTCCGCGATCCTACGATCCTAACGACGCTGAATCTAGCCCGGAGCCTCCGTTGGGTCGTTTGACAGATTGGGTGAACGTTGAGCTTGATCTTGGCGATGGTGTCAAACACTACACGCGCGACACCAACACTATGCCGAACTGGGCTGGATCGTGTTGGTACGAGATTCGCTATATCGACCCGCACGACGACGATGAGTTCGTTGCACCCGAAAACGAGGCGTACTGGATGGGGCCTCGTGACGGCAAGGTCTCTGGCGGCGCTGATCTTTACGTGGGTGGTGTGGAACATGCTGTGTTGCACCTGCTCTACGCCCGTTTCTGGCAAAAGGTTCTCTTTGATCTCGGCTACGTGTCCTCGTCGGAGCCATTCCATAAGCTCTTCAACCAAGGATATGTGCAGGCATATGCCTACACTGATTCGCGCGGCGCGTATGTCCCTGCTGAGGACGTTGTCGAGGTGCCTGCCTCGGATGGCTCAGGAGAAGTCACCTGGGAGTACAAGGGCGAGAAGGTGAATCGCGAGTACGGCAAGATGGGCAAGAGCCTGAAGAATATTGTTACTCCGGATTACATGGCCGATGAGTATGGCGCCGACACTTTCCGCGTCTATGAAATGGCGATGGGACCTCTCGACGTCGACCGGCCGTGGGATACCCGTGCGGTGGTGGGTGCTCAGCGTTTCTTGCAGCGTCTATGGCGCAACATCGTCGACGAAGAAACCGGCGAGTTGGTGGTGACGGACGAGCCGATGCCTCATGACATGGCTCAGCAGGTGGCGCGCACGATCGATTTTGTGCGTGGTGAATATGAGAACATGCGTGTCAACACCGCTATTGCGAAGCTGATTGAGCTCAATAATTTCCTGACCGGAACCGCAGTTCCGCGTGAGGCTGCTGAAGCCATCGTGAAGATGACCTCACCGATCGCGCCGCATATCGCAGAAGAACTATGGAGCCGACTGGGGCACTCTGAAACAATTGCACGTGTCAGCTTCCCACGGGTGGAGGATCCGTCCTTGCTCGTGGATGACCAAGTGACGGCGGTCTTCCAGGTGAAGGGTAAGGTTCGCGATCGTGCTGAAGTGCGTGCAGACATTTCTGCTGAGGAGCTCGAAGCACTTGCACTAGCGTCGCCAAAGGTACAAAAGTTCCTTGACGGTGAGCCGCGCAAGGTCATTGTTCGAGCACCAAAGATTGTCAATATTGTTCCGTGATGGATTCTCCGAACGGGTCGCATGCGAATGCTGCGACCCGTTCGGAGATTGTGACTGTGACGTTGTAGACTGTTGGGAAACATTGAGGGAAGGCGAGTGATATGGCTCAGGTTGCAAGCACCACCGTGGAGAAAACCGAGTTTGACGGACTGCCAGCGTGGCGTCTGACATCAACATCAGGGGCCACTGCGCTTGTCGCGGAGCTCGGCGCGACCGTCATTTCGTGGGAGCCTACTCCAGGTGCACACGTGATCTCGGGTTACGCAGATGCCAAGGAACTTCGTGAGGGCGTTGGTGGCCGTAGCGCGGTACTCGCTCCGTGGATGGGATACATGGAAGGTGATTCCTACACCGCGAACGGCGTTGAATACAATGTTGGCTCGGTTCCAGAAGGCTTCCTTGGGCTGGTAAAAGATGCACCTTTCTTCATGCGCAATGCCGATTCCACGCTCACGTTGTCCTATTCGTTCGACGGCTCTGAGGTTTACCCATGGCCGTTTGAGATCAGTGTGACGTTCTCACTCGATTCTGGCGCGGACGACGTCGAGCATCTGTCGGTGACGCTCGCGGCGACAAATCGTTCTGAGATGACTGCTCCACTCGCATTGGGCTGGTCACCCTACCTCTCGATGCCTGGGGCAAACTCGATTAAGAATCTGTCGGTTGAGATTCCTGCGCGAACCAAGATTCTGACTGATTCTCACGCAGTTCCGCTTCAAGGGGAAGCTGCTTATTCGGGTGTGAAAGCGCCAGTGGTGATCGATTACATCGGCACGAAGTCCTTTGCTACGTATTATCGTGGTCTTGTTCCGAACGACGCTGGCGTGGTGCGAACGTCAATTCTCAACCCATCGTCGGCAGCGGAGATCACGCTCACGCAGGAGCCTGCAGAGGCGCCGGTTGTCTATGTCGATTCTGGTGATCGACTGGATCGTGATGCGCGTAAGTCATTGTGTCTGGCACCGATTTCACATCATGCAGATTCTTTTAATCGTTACGATTCTGCACCATCCCTGGCTGTCAAACCGGGGCACACTCGCTATATGACAGCTACTTTGACGTATCGAGCTCGCTAATATTTTGGTCGAATGGACGGTGACACCCTGCAGGGTGTCACCGTCCATTGATTACTGGAGATTTTTACCATGAGCGATATTTCTGTTTCAGGAATATGCAAGTGATACGTTTGAGACATGAATCGACGTATTGATAGTTGGCTGACAGACATGGATGGCGTGTTGATCCATGAGGGTAACGCGCTTCCTGGGGCACATGAATTTCTTAGCGCATTGCAGGACAAAGACATCCCTTATCTCGTTTTAACAAATAACTCGATTTTTACGCCGCGTGATCTCTCCGCGCGCCTTGAGACTTCAGGTTTGAATGTTCCTGAGGAACATATCTGGACGTCAGCGATGGCGACCGCACACTTCCTGGCAAGCCAGTCGGACTCACGCCGAGCATTTGTGGTGGGAGAGGCGGGTCTGACCACTGCCCTTTATGAACAAGGTTTTGTCATGACCGATCAAAATCCTGATTTCGTTGTCTTAGGCGAAACCCGCACCTATTCTTTCGAGGCGATTACCAAGGCGATCCGGTTGATTGACGCTGGTGCACGTTTTATCGCAACGAATCCGGATCCGTCTGGTCCGTCGGGTGAAGGAAAAATTCCTGCCACTGGCGCTGTGGCAGCGATGATCACGCGTGCCACCGGCAAGAATCCCTACTATGTGGGTAAGCCAAACCCAGTGATGCTACGTCATGGCCTGAATATGATCTCTGCTCATTCGGAGCATACGGCAATAGTGGGAGACCGAATGGACACTGATATTCAGGCAGGGATGGAAGCTGGTCTACAGACGCACTTGGTGCTGACAGGTTCAACTCAAGAAGAGGACATCGAACTCTACCCCTTCCGTCCAGAATTTGTGCATGACTCGATTGCGGACATTGCCCAGCTCATCCGAGCGTAATTCTTGAGTTGACTACCGATTAACGCCGACGTGTGCCGAACAGTGACCGCGTGATTTCACGTGTGAGCGTTCGGCCAGCAGTGGTGATGATCGAATCCAGAATCGATGCGCGACGACGCTCGGAGCGCTCAGTTTCTTTCTGCGCTTCACGGGCTTCGCGTTCAGCAGCCTTTTGAGCAGCTTTTCGGTCCGTTTCGGCCTGCCGTTCGAGTTCTTTGATTCGGCGTTCAGTTTCCTTTGCTGCGTGCGCTTGTGCCTTTTGCGCAGCTTCTTTATCAGCTTTCTGTTGGGCTTGAGCTTCGATGCGTGCAGCGAGGAGTTCTGTTGCGGATTCCGGGTTCACTGCGTCTTTATATTTCGGCAGAGTTGGTGAGGTAGTAATCGCGTTGTTGATCGCCGTCGTTGACGCGGCTCCCATGACCGACGCGGGAGCCCAGATCTTCGTCGGCGCGACTGGTGATGGATGTCCTTGAGGATCGAGGACTGTCACAATTGCCTCGCCTGTGCCAAGGGACGGTAAGAGCAATTCAAGATTGAGCTCGGCAGTGATCGGAAAGGTTTTGACGGTCTCTTTCAGTGCCGCCGCATCTTGAGGCGTGTGTGCGCGAAGTGCGTGCTGCACTTTGGCGCCGAGCTGAGCGAGAACGTCTGCAGGAATATCCTTCGGTGTTTGCGTTACGAAGAAAATTCCTACGCCCTTGGATCGAATCAAACGGACAGTTTGGATCACCTGTGCCAGGAATTCCTTTGAAGCACCAGTGAAAAGCAGATGTGCCTCATCGAAGAAGAAAACTAGTGTCGGCTTCTCACGATCTCCGACCTCTGGAAGGACTTGAAAGAGTTCGGCAAGGAGCCACATCGTGAACGTTGAGAATAATGCAGGTTGTGAACTGACATCGGGTAGCTCAAGCGAGGAAATGACTCCTCTGCCATCGGTGCTGATGCGGAGAAAATCGTTGACATCGAAAGCCGGTTCCCCGAAGAATGAATCGGCGCCTTGCGCTTGGAGAGTAGCGATCTTGCGCAAAATAACCCCGGCGGTTGAAGATGCAACTCCGCCGATGCTGGACAGTTCTGTTTTTCCATCGTCGGATGTCAGGAACTTGACAACATCGCGAAGGTCGCCGAGGTCGATGAGAGCGAGTTGATTTTGATCCGCCCAATGGAAAATCAACGAGAGTGCAGATTCTTGCGTACCGTTGAGACTAAGAACTTTTGATAGCAAGATGGGGCCGAAATCGGTGACAGTTGTGCGAATTGGTGTGCCGTTACCATTCCCACCGAGTGTGAAGAGTTCTGTGGGGAAGGGTTGAGGTACCCATGATTGGCCATTTGCCGATGTACGTGCCAGGAGTTTGTCACTTGACGAACCAGGCTCAAGGAGTCCGGTGAGGTCTCCCTTGATGTCGGTGATGAATACGGGAACACCGGCATTTGACAGTGATTCGGCGAAAAGTTGGAGTGTACGGGTCTTTCCGGTACCTGTAGCGCCGGCGATAAGACCGTGACGGTTGAGCATACCAAGGGGGAGTCTCACCGGGACTGATGGTTGTGGCATGCCATTGTCCATGTAGGAACCGAGGGTGAAAGTCAACCCCTCATAGGAGTAGCCTTGGGCTACTTTCGCTGCATATTCACTTACTACTTCAGATGTGGGGGTAGCTACTGGCTGTGAGTGAAGTAATGGCGTGTCAGAAGCAGTCGTATCCTCACTTGCTGGAGCAGAGTTTTGCTCTGTCGCCGCGAGGGCGGCTTCGAGCTGTGCTTGTGCCGCTGCTGCCTTAGCAGCTGCCGCCTGTGCGTGTGCTTCGAGTGCCTCAGCTTGAAGGCGCTTAATTTCGGCTTCGTTCATGGGGATATCATACGTTCGATTGGCAAAATCGTGGTGCAATTTTGCGTTCGTTGAGGCAAAAGCTTTCCACAGAGATTGTTCTGTCATTCACTTTCCACAAGATCCCGTACACGTGTGACGGTGACGTGGGTGTCCTTTCATACTTGCGCTATGGACATACCACCGCCGCGGGCGATGCGTGGAATAAAGCGTGTGCCACAGCATCCCAGTGAACATCATGCGCACGCTCACGCTGATCCTACTGTGCCCGAGAAACTGAGCACACAGGCCACGGAAGAACAGCTTGGAGCGGAGAGGGCGACGACGTTCGCACGTGTTGCACTTAGCGCTGGTCTTGGTAACGACGTCGGAGCACTGAGTACTCCACCGCCACGTCGACGTTTGTGGTGGGATGCGGCTAATGCGCGTCTTATCTCTCTGACGCTTGTCGTCAGTGCACTCGTCGTCTGTGTCATTCTTGTGTGGAATCGGCCAGGTCAAGCAATCGAATTTCCCTCTGCACAGCCTCACAGCGCAATGTCTTCGGTGACGCCAGTTGCGATGCCCTCTGGGACGCCAGTTGCGATGCCCTCTGGGACACCCAGCCAACAAGAAAAACACGTCTCTCAGATAGTTGTTTATGTCTCTGGTGCAGTGAAAAAACCCGGTGTTGTCCGCCTCGACCCTGGCGCTCGGGTCGATGATGCTGTACGTGCTGCAGGAGGTTTTGGGAAAGACGCGGATCCGAATGCGCTGAATCTAGCGGAAAAACTTGCTGATTCTGCCCATGTTCATGTAGCAGCTGTCGGAGAGAGTGTCCAAAAAGTGCAGTCTGGGGACAACGTAGCAGGTGAGCAGCACATGAAAAAGACAGAAACCGGAGATTCCAGAGGCAGTGTCAACCTCAATACCGCCAGCGCGAGTGATCTCGAAGCAGTTCCTGGAATTGGGCCGGTAACTGCCTCAGCAATTATTGAGTATCGATCGAGCATCGGGTCATTTTCGTCAGTGGATCAGTTGCGTGAAGTCGGCGGTATTGGGGCGAAAACACTTGAAAAATTACGGCCTCATGTACGTGTGTCGTAATCATTTTTTGTGATAGCGAGTGATAGACGCGTGGAGTGAGGGGATGACAGATTTACGTCTTGGCCCGCCTACTCTCGTCGTGTGGTGCGGGGCGTTGGCCCAGTTGCAGTCAGTGTGGTGGATGATTGGCGGCCTGATTGTATGGCTGGCAACACTCATCTGGACTACTCCGTTCACAGCCACAATACGAGTCTGCTCGGTGGCTTTGATCTGTGTGAGTGTCACGGGCGCAATGACGACATATAGCCACCACACTGATTCACTCGAATTAGACGCGCAGGCTGGACACTATGCCCGTGTGGTCATGTCGGTTGTTTCCCACCCCTCACGTCAAGGTGAACACACTCGTTTCCTTGGACGCGCACAGGCAGTGGAATATCGTGGGCAGGGGAGTACAACGCATCTACTGGTAGATGTCACAACACAGGAGCCTGTTACTCTCGGGGAACATCTCATTGTTCGAGGAAAACTGTCGGTTTCATCTCGTGGTGATGCAAACGTCGCATTGCGTGGCACAGTGGAGGGACGTATGCCACTGAACATTTTTCTCTCGGCTGCCGCCACCATGCGCAACGGACTAAGAAACCATCTCGAGTATGCTCAGCCAGATGTGGCAGCATTGTTATGTGGTGTTGTCGTTGGAGATGATTCTCAGCTAGATCGCGGGATCAAAGATCATATGCGTGGCTTATCTCTCTCACATCTTACTGCTGTGTCCGGCGCGCACGTTTCGTTAGTGATCGGTGCAATTGTTTCGCTGATTGGAGTGCGAAATCGGTGGCTCACGGCATTCAGCACATTCGGGGGTGTACTGGCGCTTTTGCTCCTTGTTGGCCCGGATTCTTCGGTACTGCGGGCTTTCTGGATGGGACTTGGGGTATGTGTGGGGTTCGCTTGCCGCCGACCAGTAACGGCGTTTCCACTTCTGTGTGTGACGGTGATCGGTGTGAGCATGTTCGATCCTGAATTAGCAAGTTCCTTCGGGTTTGTTCTGTCGGTGCTCGCAACAGCAGCCATTGTCACTGTTGGACGGCATATCAGCATGGCACTTTCTTTCTTCCCGCACCCTCTTGGTGAGATGATTGCGATCCCGATGGTTGCTGGTCTGGCTACAGCTCCTGTCATTGCACTGTTACAAAATGAAGTGAGTATCTGGGGAACACTTGCAAACATTGTCGTTGCTCCTGTTGTTGCACCACTCACGATCGCTGGATTAGCGGGGGCAGTATTGCTGTCGATCCCAGGTTTAGCATGGTGTGGAGGACTACTTGTCTGGGGTGCACAGCTGTGTACTCGATGGATTTTGGTCGTTACTGAGATTTTTACGGACTTTCCCTTAAGTAAAGTCCCAATTTTTGTGGCCATGGCAACTCATGCAGGAGTTTTAGGTATTCTTATGGCATTTTCTCGCCACCGACAAGCGTGCCAGGCGCATACTGAGGAGAGCACTGATGACTGCGAGCGAAAAAGTGTCATACCCTCGTGGAATAATGGGGAACATGCAGTGGAACGAGATACAACCAGCGCCGGTCATCCTGATGAAATCAGAAGAACCGGTTTTTGCTGATCGAGCTTGGGAGCTCTTAAGGAAACAGCTTCGTGAGTGCAATCCTCATACTGAATTTGTCCGTCTCGATGCTGCAACATATCAGCCAGGCGAATTCCTAGCCTTGGCCAGTCCCTCGCTTTTTAGTGAGCCTAAATGTCTTTATGTTCCTGCGCTCGAAAGTCTTGATACACATTTGCAGGAGGACCTTTCCACTTATCTTGATTCTCCAGAAGCAGACGTCGTTGTGCTACTACGTCACAACGGCGGTGCGCGTGGGAAGAAGATATTAGAGATTCTCTCGTCACAGGGCGTGCCAACGATCACAGTGCCGAAAGTCAAAACCGCGGCAGATAAGGCGACCGCCGTCGGGGATGTGGTTCGAGCGCACAGACGGCAGATGTCAGCGGACGCCGTCGGCGCGTTGGTTGACGCACTGGGATCTGATGTGCGGGAGTTACTTGCCGCGGTGTCACAACTTCTTGCTGATGTACAAGGCAGGATTGAGGAGCACCACGTCCATACCTATTTCGCAGGGAGACTTGAGGCGACGGGATTCAATGTTGCTGATGCCCTTGTTGCAGGACAGACTGCTCGGGCAGTGGAACTCGCCAGACATGCAATGGCAACGGGTACATCGCCTGTTGCCATTGTGTCAGCGCTTGCGTTTTCTTTGCGCCAGATGGCGCAGGTACTCGGTTCACGATCCTCGACGCTTGGAGTCAAAGTTCAGATGGCACCATGGCAGATGGATCGAGCCAAGCGCAGTGTACGAAATTGGAGCGCTGTAGGAATCGGCCGTGCGATTGAACTAGTAGCGGCAGCGGATGCCGAGGTCAAGGGCGGATCACGTGATGCGAGTTTTGCCCTTGAACGTGCGATTATCCGAATTGGCCAGGTGCGCAAGGGAATCTCAACTGGTCACCTAAACTCGGGACATAGAGTGACGTAAGTCCTAAAATGGCAGTGTGTGACATGTTCTGATACAAGAACACGGAAAGAAACGAAAAGGAGATAAGGTGCGTATTGGAGTACCGAATGAGTCTCGTGGTGACGAGACCTTGGTTGCTGCCACGCCCGATACTGCAGAAAAACTCATCAAACTCGGCTACGAGGTCGTCGTCGAAAGTGGTGCAGGGGAACGGGCATCCTACCCAGACCAGCAGTATCAGGACGCGGGGGCAACTGTGACGTCTCGAGACGAAGTGTGGAAGAGTGACATCGTTGTCGCTCTCGACACCCCGCCTGAAGAAGAACTCAATCTGATGGTGCGAGGAGCCACCCTCATCTCGAGGCTTGCGCCGAAGCGCAATGAACACACGATTGAAGCACTCAGCTCTCGTGGTCTGACGGGATTGTCGATGGACATGGTTCCACGTATTTCTCGTGCGCAGTCAATGGACGTGCTGTCATCGATGGCGAATCTTGCCGGCTATCGTGCTGTGATTGAGGCGGCTAATGCCTACGGTCGTTTGTTTGCAGGTCAGGTCACAGCTGCTGGAAAAATGCCACCAGCGAACGTTTATGTCATCGGCGCTGGCGTTGCCGGTCTTGCTGCGATTGGGACTGCACATTCGATGGGAGCGCAGGTATTTGCCACTGACGTTCGTGACGAAACTGCTGAACAAGTTGAATCGATGGGAGGAACATTCGTCCCCATCCCCGTCGCTGGTCAAAAGAGTGACGATGGCTATGCCAAGGAAATGACCCAGGATCAAGCACGGGTAGCAAATAAACTCTACGCTGAGCAGGCAGCCCAGGCAGACATCGTGATCACTACTGCGAATATCCCAGGGAGAACCTCTCCAATCTTGCTCGATGATGCGGTGGTCGCTGCAATGAAGCCTGGTTCGGTCATTGTTGACATGGCCGCTGCTAATGGCGGCAATGTCACGCTGACACAATCTGGCGAATCCACTGTTACTCCAAACGGTGTGACGATCATTGGATATTCGGATCTTGCTGGTCGTCTTCCTGCACAAGCCTCACAACTATATGGGCAAAATATCGTGAACTTTTTCAAGCTCACTACCCCGCAAAAAGATGGTGTGTTGAATCTCGATCTCAATGACGACATTGTTCGCCAGATGGCAGTGACTGTCGAGGGAGATGTCTACTTCCCACCTCCACCTGTTAAGGTTTCTGTTGCTCCGGCGGAAAAAATCGCTCAAGATACCGCACCAGTTGCTGAACCTGAGCCACAAAGTGGGATGAAACGCTATGGGTGGACAGTGATTCCGGCACTCATTCTTGCAGCGATCATCTACGCTGCGCCGGCAGCGATTGCCTCTCATTTCATGGTGTTTACTTTAGCTGTCGTCGTGGGTTTCTATGTGATCACGAATGTCACGCATTCGCTTCACACCCCACTCATGTCGGTGACGAATGCGATCTCAGGGATTATTGTCGTCGGTGCAATTCTTCAGATCGGTTCGGATAATCTCGCCGTCCAGATCCTCGCAACCATCGCAGTCGCAGTGGCATCCATTAACGTCTTCGGTGGCTTTGCGGTGACCGAACGTATGCTCAAGATGTTCCGGAGGAGCTAGAAAATGACCACAGTTACTATTCTCGCAGCAGTGGTGTCACTGCAAACTCTGGCGTACATCGTTGCAGCTTTGCTTTTCATCCTTGCGTTGGCCGGACTGTCGAAGCAAACCACTGCTGAGCGTGGAAACCGCTTCGGTATTGCTGGAATGGCTGCCGCACTCATTGCGACGGTCATTCTCGTTCTCACGGCGGCAGGTGAATTTGCTGGAGAGGCACACCTGTCCCTCGTCTTCGTTCTCCTGATTCTTGCGATCGCTGCGGGCGCAGTCGTGGGAATTGACAGGGCTCGCAAAGTTGAGATGACAGGAATGCCCGAACTTATCGCACTGTTGCATTCCTTTGTTGGTTTCGCCGCAGTGCTGGTTGGGTACAATTCGTTTATCCTTCAGCCTGGAACTGATTCACCAGAGAACGCTTTTCACATGGGCGAAGTGGGTCTGGCTGTCTTCATAGGCGCTGTGACATTCACTGGGTCAATTATCGCGTACCTCAAACTCAGCGCAAAAATGAAAGGCGCTCCGCTTACGCTTCCTGGACGTAACTGGCTGAATCTTGGAGCAATCGTTGTTTCAGTGCTCCTCATTATCTGGTTTGCTTATACGCGCAGTGTCGGCACGGGAATGATTCCGCTCATCGCTCTGACTCTTGTGTCTCTTGCACTTGGCGCACACCTGGTGGCGGCGATCGGTGGCGGCGACATGCCAGTGGTCGTCTCTATGCTGAACTCTTATTCAGGCTGGGCAGCAGCAATGGCAGGATTCACGCTCGGTAACGATCTGTTGATCATCACTGGTGCGCTCGTTGGTTCATCAGGTGCGTACCTGAGTTACATCATGTGCAAAGCGATGAATCGCTCATTCCTGTCTGTGATTCTGGGCGGTTTTGGCTCCGACGGCGGCGTCACTGGTGAAACAAAGGATTACGGTTCGCATTCGGAAATTTCCCCGGAGGAAGTCGCTGATCTTCTCAAGGATGCCAAACGAGTGGTGATTACTCCTGGTTATGGAATGGCTGTGGCACAGGCGCAGTATCCGGTGGCAACGCTGACCGAAAAGCTCCGTGCACTGGGCGTTGACGTAACATTTGGAATCCACCCTGTTGCTGGGCGCCTTCCGGGACACATGAATGTCCTTCTCGCTGAGGCGAAAGTACCGTATGACATCGTTCTCGAGATGGATGAGATCAATGATGACTTCCCAGATGTTGATGTTGTTCTCGTTATCGGTGCCAACGATACAGTGAACCCTGCAGCGGAAGAACCTGGTTCTCCGATTGCTGGAATGCCGGTGCTCAAGGTATGGGAAGCAAAGAAAGTCATTGTCTCAAAACGCTCCATGGGAAATGCCGGCTATGCCGGAGTGCAAAACCCCCTTTTCTTCAAGGAAAACACGCAAATGATGCTCGGTGATGCGAAAGATTCAGTTGAGCGGATTAACGCCGCACTCTAAAAATAACGGCGGCTTCCCTAGAAAGGGATTCGTCCGTGTACGAAGATAAAGATTGAGGGCCGGATCTTTCGATCCGGCCCTCAATACGTCAGTGTGAGTGCATCACTTGCCGAGCTTGGCAACCTGCTTTGCAAGTTTCGACTTGCGGTTGGCAGCCTGGTTCTTGTGAATGATGCCCTTCGAGACAGCCTTATCAAGCTTGCGTGAAGCAACCTTCAGCTCATCGGTAGCCTTCTCAGCATCGCCGGCAGCGATTGCTTCGCGGGTCTTGCGGACGAGGGTACGCAGCTCGGACTTGTAGCCCTGGTTGCGCACGCGGCGCTTCTCGTTGGTCTTGATACGCTTCTTCTGCGACTTAATGTTTGCCACTTAATAACTCTTTCACTTCTCGTACGTGCGCTTGCACGCACGAAACTGACATGGTCGTTGAGGGCTTGCCTGATCCGGACTGCCGGGCGTGGGGACACCCGTGGAAAGAATCGAGGCCGAACTTTTCACCCGACCGAGCTCAAAGTCCAAGAGACAACACTACCAGTGAGCCTTGTTCTTTGGGAAGAAACGCGGGTAAACGTGCCGTGTAGCGCGTCACGCAGCGTCATATTTGAGTGTCATCGATGACCCAATATTGTTGGCGCTAATCATTTGTGACCAGAAACCGACCGCAATCGCGCAATCACGGAGTCGAAAATGTCGCGTTGAAGCTTTCCACCTTCCCGGCGCACAGCATTTTCATGAACCACAAGTAACCGATCCAACCGCACCTCGCTTGGTCTGCCTTGTGGGTCCCAATCGCCGACGCCGATATCCATCCAGTGCCTGCCCCAGCGAGCCTCCTGGTCAGCATCGATATCGTGGTCTTTTGAGGTTAATTGAGCGACGAATACGTGATGTTCCTCTTGGGCGACTACAAGCACCGGACGATCTTTACCTCGTCCGTCATTTTCTTCATAGGGAATCCATGTCCACACCACTTCGCCGGGATCCGGGGCATCATTGTGAACGGGAGCATAAGAAAAGGCAGGGAGCCCAAGTGTCGCGATGTCATACACGCGTGCGGGATCATTGGGGCCGGGGAATTGAGCACGTGTCTGTGTTGTTCCGTCACCCCAGATCGAAGGAGGTGTATGCGGAGTCGTGGATGACGACGACGTCGGCCGCCCACGTTTTGATCGTGGTTGATTGTTCGTGAGCCTGCGTTCGAGATCGCGTGTAGCCGTGCGAATGACGGAACGGCCAACGCTACGAAGAACGGAGGAAAAGATATCCATAAACGCCATATCTCTACCTGTGTTCCTTCCCCTTATGTGGTGTGGGTCATGTGAAAAGGATCAGTCATCGGGATCGATGTCGGCGGCTGAGACTGCACCGCCAAAGAGTAGCTCGGTTAGCTCAAGATTGACCTTCTCTACTTCGGGCACATCAGTGAGGAAAAGCGGGTTCCCGGCTGAGGTTTCGAGAACGAGCGTGCCGCAACCGAAAAGACGATCCACCAAATCGCGCTCATATGAGACATTAGAAATTCGAGATAGCGGGATATCATGGCCTGTTTTAATCAGAATTCCGTTTCGAGTGATGACTCTCCGGTCGGTGATGGTGTATGTGGCGTTGAGCCATTGGAGAAGAGGAAAACCGACAAAGACTGCGAGAAGAATCAGTGCAGTGATCCCCGCAGCGAGAGCACCCCATGGCCACAAGGAATCTGGGAGGAAAACCACACCAAGCGTGCATAAGACCACGATGATAATCCCAACGACGATATTCCCGGCGAGCGCTTTTGCATGCTCATGCATGTGTCGGATGACGCGTTCATCGCGTCCAAGAAGTTTCTGCGGAAATGCCATAGGTCTATGGTGCCACGCGCGCCAGGTTTGCGGAATTTGAGAAATCTACAGAATGAGGAAAAGCGCGGTGATGAGAAAAACGACGCTGAGTGGAATCGAGGCCACCGTAGCGATGAGGCTGATCAGTGTCACACGCACGTCATCTTTGAGATACGGCGCATTTTCGACGCCCCCGGCCATAGCAATCGCGGCGCGCTGAGCAGATTCAATGCGAGGCCAATACGTGTCGCGGCGTTTGGCTGACTCTCTCATTGCTCTCTGCGCACGTTCCTGCGTAATACTCCGTTTGCGCTGTTCTTCGGTGGTATCCGCCGTAGCGCGAACGATGACCTCAGTAGCGCTCGGTGCCGACGTCGGGGTGTGAAAAACGAGCCGCTCACGGGTTGCTTCCACCCCGACTGCGAGGCGGTGCCTCCTCCACGCAAAAATAGCGATTGGTACCGCCAGGATGAGAGCGACAATCAATGGCAGCCAAGTACCTTCGCTCAGATGCGCGACTTTCCAGCTAGCTAATACGAGAAGAAGATCCAGGGACACTGCGACACCGACGAGTAACCGGCCGGCGCCGCGTCCGAGCCGTTCGAGTAACGGCAAAATGATTGACATTGAACCGGGCTGAATCATGTGTTGCCTCCGTAAGAATCTTGGGAGTTGCCAATGAGTTGGCGATAAATTTTCCCATAGCGCGCGGTATTTGCTGGCCAAGTGCGGCGTTGAGCTTCTGCGCGCGCTGCCAGCGAAGCACGATGATAAACATCGGGCGAGTCCATGAGGGATCGAATGGCCTGTGCCATTGCCTGAGAGTCACCCGGGGGGAAGGCCAGACCAGCTCCAACGTCGGTGACCATTTCTCGTAGTGGGGCAAGATCAGAGATAACCACAGGTGTCCCGTTAGACATCGCCTCCACTGGCTTGATCGGAGTGATCGTCTGTGCCACAAGGGTCTGTTTGCGAGGCACAGCGAAGAGATCAAGCGTTTGATACCACGTATGAGAATTTTCCCGCTCCACTCTGCCAGGCATTGTGATTGCGTCTTCCAAACCAAGCTCATCACGTAGTGCTTGGAGAGAAGCGCGAGCCACTCCGTCGCCAACAATCACCCCACGGACGTTGCGCCCTTCACGCCGCAAAATTCCGATTGCACGAACCAAGGTGTCGAGGCCTTCATAGTCAACAATTGAGGTTAATGTTCCAACGGTGAATGCCTGAGGAAGACTAAGTTCGTCACGCGCTTGGCGTGGGGAAAGCGTGTGTGTGTCCGCTGGCGTGTAAGCATTGGGGATGATCGTGATTTTCTCAGCAGGCACACCACGTGAGACAAGATCGTCGAACTGAACGTGTGACAGCACGACAACCGCGCTGGCAGAGCGGGCAAGCTCAGCCTCTTTACGCTGAATCAATTCAAAGAGTTCTGACTCAGAAGCTGGTCCTTGGGCATCAGGTGGCAGAGCAGCAACCCAGGATTTCTCCCGCTGACCACGCATTTCATAGATCCATGGAATCCCGAAGGCTTGCGCAACTGCACGTGTCACCACACCGTTGGTGTAATCAGTTGTGGCGTGGAGAGTGCGCGGGCGTAACTTTGCAACAAGGCGAGCGAGGTAATGGGCGTGAAGCTGGGCTAACTCGTAGGGATCGCTCGGGTAGGAGTTCGGCTGGATTCGCCAGTAGCGCACTCCGTCGACGTCACTATAGTGTGGGGCAGTGATGTTTCCAATAACCGCTGGATATCCCACACGTGTCACGCCAGCAACCCGAAGCCCCATTTCTTGCTGGCCCTTCATAATGGCGCTTGTACGCACGGTATAGCCTGAATTGGTGTACGGAGCGGACGAGACGAGCACGTGAAGGACATCGAGCGAGTCGTGGGTGGGGGGAGACATTAATGGAACGTCGACGGTAAGCGGTTCAGTGAGTAGACGTTTTTCACTTTCATACCGACGACGGAGTTTGCTTGACGGTTTGAGTAACTCAATTGCTTTGGATAGCTCACCGATCGACCTGAGATAACGCGCGTATTGTGTGGCAGTGGCGCCTTCCAATGGCGGCTTTCCTTGAGCAATTCTCATCGCAGAGACAAAAGGACCGGGGATGTCGAGGTCTGTCGGGCGATCTGCAAGAAATGCCCCGGCCTGTTCAAGATACGGGATCGAGGTTGCGCCAGCTGCTGTGGCCAGCGCTTGCCGGAGCTTCCGGGGCATTTTTCGACTTGCTTGGAGTGCGAAGAATGCTGGATCAGCGGTGAGCATCGTGGAAATGGCGTGAACGGTGAGCGATAGATTAACGGGCACGAGCTGCCTCCTCGAGCGATGTGACGAATGTACGCGAGGGGTTTTCGTTGGCAAGTTCATTTATAAGGAACTGATGGCCAGCATCACCGACGCTGAGATGGCGTTGAGGCTGCCGCGCAAGATCACACCAGAGTTCTGCGAGTTTTTGCGGGTTCATGGCTTCGACAGCGGCACCGACGCCGGAGCGAGCCAGCAACTGCGCACCTTCGCCGTTGAGTGCAGCGCTCACGAACCTGCCCGAGTTGATGGCTTCAAAAAGTTTTGAGGGGATCGTTGTCGCTAAGGGAGGCCAATCCTTGAGATGAACTAGCACTGTGTCTGCCCAGGCAAGGTGCAACGGAATATCGCGACGATCCACCCGACCCGTGAATTCAACGCTGTCAGTTGCGCGATCCTGAAGGCGTGTGAGATGCGCGCCGTCCCCCACAAGACGAAGGCGCACATCGCATCCAGAGCGACGCGCGAGTTCTAGTGCATCAAGCGCATTCTCCAGCCCTTGAGCACGCCCGATGGTGCCGGTGTAGAGAACACGTAATTCATTGTGTGGTTCAGGCGCAGATAGTGCAGTTTCTGACGCAAGATCAAGTAGAAGCAAGTTGGTCAGGGCTCGTGCATTCAGACCACGCTCACGAAGCTCGCGTTCGTGCCAGCGTGACGTGGTCAGGATCAGGTCAGCGTGGTCAAGAGTGTGTGCAAAGCTTCGGCCACCGAGTCGAATGAGTCGGTCAAAGGCGCGCTGAGCGAATGAGGTTTTCTCGCCGTCGGCGTCAGAGACAAAATCAACCAATTCAGGCCACGCATCGCGAAGATCAAGAACAAAAGGAACTCTAAGAATCTGTGCTACTGTGCGGGCGGTAAACGCTGCCGGCAACGGGGGCGCAGTCGCAAGAACGACGTCGGGGCGGCGATGATGTGCTGCCTGCAAAGCTGTGCGAATCGAGGTCAGTGAGACCGTGGCCTGATCGATTATCCGTGATGGAATCGAGTGTGTGTGCGGGTGAAACTGACTGCGGTAGAGAACGTGGCGCTGACCGAGTCGCGTGATCGCTCCTGACTGATCGTGGGGGAGTGTGGACAGGAGTGTCCCCGAAGGATAGTGCGGAGGAGGTGCGACGATGGACACTGTATGTCCGGCAGCGGTGAGTTGATTAACCATCCATTTTCCACGGCGTTGCGGAACACCTTTCTCAGGTTCCCATTGCTGAGCCACGAATAAGACGTGCATCAAGCCTCCGAACTAAAATCAGGCAGTCGCTCGCCAATCCCCAGGAGAGCGGCGATTGCTGCAACACACCGTTGCGCTGCAGCGCCGTCACCATACGGGTTGACGGCATTTGCCATTGCTGCATACGCGTGGGGGTCATCCTTGAGCCGGGACACTTCTTCGACAATTCGTTTCGTGTCTGTGCCGATGAGGCGCACTGTTCCAGCTTTGACCGCTTCAGGGCGTTCCGTATTCTCACGCAGCACCAGTACAGGTTTACCAAGCGACGGAGCTTCTTCTTGGACACCGCCCGAATCGGTTAATACGATGTGAGTTGCCTTGATGACGTGTGTGAACTGCGGGTAGTCGAGCGGATCAAGTAAGACGACATTGGGGGCTGACTTGATATGAGGGACGATAAGCTCGCGCACCCGGGGATTGCGGTGAAGTGGGAAAATAATGAGATCTTCGGGGTATTTCTGGGCGAGTTCAGCCAAAGCCTGTGCAATATTGCGCATCGGCTGGCCAATGTTTTCCCGACGATGCGAGGTGACGAGTAAAAGCCGGCGTCCGCTAGCGATGGCCTGTGCAAGAGCGGGATCAGAGAAAGTGATGTCCTGATCAACCGTATGGAAGAGAGCGTCGATGACCGTATTGCCAGTGATTGCGATGTCATCGATATGGACGCCGTCATGAAGAAGATTGTTTGTCGATTCCTCAGTGGGAGCAAGGTGTAACGAAGCGATTTGAGAGACGACTTTTCGGTTACCTTCTTCAGGGAAGGGGGAGAACAGGTTCCCGCTACGCAATCCAGCTTCAAGGTGAATCACGGGAATCTCACGGTAAAAGGCGGCAAGGGCTGCGCAAGTGACAGTCGAGGTGTCACCTTGAACAAGAAGAGCTGAAGGCGAATACCGTTCAAGAATTGGATCGAGACCCGAAAAAATCTTAGCGGCCATGGAATTGAGTGATTGGCCGGGTTCGAAAATTTCGAGATCGACGTCGGGGGTGATACCGAAGAGCTTGTTGACTTGGTCAAGCATTTCGCGATGCTGCCCGGTTGACACGACAATTGGGGTGAAATCGGGGGACTCTTCGAGCGCCTTGATGAGAGGAGCAACCTTGATTCCCTCTGGGCGAGTTCCGTACACCACCATGATTGACTTCACGAGTTCCTCCTTGCGAACGAGTATTGGGATCATTTTACCAGGAGCGAAGTGTAGGACTCATGACCGTGTATCGCGCTGTAGAATACGCAGTGAGTGTCCAAACGGCACAAACATTTCGTGGAAGTAGAGGAACATGTCGCGCAAAGTTGTGGTGATCGGGCTTGGCTATATCGGCCTGCCCACCGCCGTAGTCCTAGCCGAAGGTGGCTGGGAAGTGACGGGTGTTGATGTTTCAGACCGAACAATTGAATACGTTTCCGCCGGGCGTCTTCCTTTTGTTGAGGAAGGGCTTGCAGACGCACTCAAGAAGGTCGTGGAGGACGGCTCGCTGAAAGTGCAGAAGAATACTCCCAAGGGCAATATCTTCATTATTTCGGTGCCGACGCCGTTCAAGGGGGATCATGAGCTCGATTCTGGAGCCATTGATTCTGCAACCGATGCGTTGATCCCGCAGCTTGAGGGCGATGAGCTCGTGATTTTGGAGTCCACTTCCCCTCCGGGCACTACCGAACGTATGGCGCAGCGCATTATGGATGCTCGCCCGGATCTCTCTGTTGACGGTTCGAATGGCCGGCCAGTCGTCCATTTCGCCCATGCGCCGGAACGTGTCCTGCCAGGTCGAATCATGATTGAGATGCGAGCAAATGACCGCATTGTTGGCGGTATGACCGACGAAGCAACGAAGCGCGCTGCAGCAGTTTACCGTTCTTTCACTGAGGGAGAAGTTCTTGAAACAGACGCTCGAACAGCTGAGATGTCTAAACTCACCGAGAACGCTTTCCGGGATGTCAATATCGCTTTTGCAAATGAGCTCTCATTGATCGCTGATGAGCAGGGAATCGATGTATGGGAGCTGATCTCGCTGGCTAACCGACATCCACGCGTTAATATCTTGAATCCTGGGCCGGGTGTGGGTGGTCATTGCATCGCAGTCGATCCGTGGTTTATCGTGTCGACCTCTGAATCAGCGAAGTTGATCAAGCAGGCTCGCTTGGTCAATGACGGAAAGCCTGATTTCGTGATGGGCAAGCTTGAACAGGCTGTCGCTGAGCAACGCGCTGCAAAGGATACTGTGACGATTGCACTCCTCGGCCTGGCATTTAAGCCAAATATTGATGACTTGCGTGAGTCTCCTGCGATGGCCATTGCACAGCGAGTGGCGACAGAATTCCCAGATCAACGCATTCTCATCGTTGAACCATTCGTTGAGCAGGCGCCAGCAAAGATCGCAAACTTCCGCAACGTTGAATACGTTGATGCCCATACTGCGGTGCAGCAAGCTGATGTTGTGGTAGAACTAGTCGCACATGATCAATTCAAGGAGCTCAAGGGCTCTATTCCGGACTCAGTGTCAGTGATCGACACTACTGGTTTGTGGCGCTAATTGATACCACAGGTTGGTGAGGAGCTCGGGAGTCTCAGTTCTCGAGCTCCTCACTTTTCAACATCTGCTGAATTGCTTGAACTACCCGTGAAGAATTGTTCTGGTCACGGAACGTGAATGCTTCATCGCGCCGAACACGGTACTGAGAATCTAAGGATGGGAATTCGCCTTCGGCGTCGGAAATAATACCGAGAATGGCGCTTCGCAACCCGTCAAGTGAAGAGGTGACGGGGCCAAAGCCGTGGGTGCGGGTATCATCGTCGCCACGCTCATACGTCTGACCGTCGTAGAAATCTGCGTAGTCGAATTGCGCATAAATTACAGGTTTGTCGAGGTATGCCACATCGTATGCGACCGACGAATAGTCCGTGACCAGCAGCGCACATCTGCCAAAAGCCCCCGTATAATCGTGCGGAGGTGTGCTGATCTGGACGAGGTCACTCCCGTGGAACTCGCCAACAAATGTCGTGAGTGAAGGATGTAGAAGAAATTCGACGTGGTACCCTGCATCTCGCAATGCCGCTAGAAGTCCTTCGTCGTTGAGCACGGCATCCCAGAATCGGAAATACTGACTGCCGCGGAATTCCTCAGAGCTGACGTGAGCGAGGCAAGAGCGCCACGTTGGAGCGATAAGGATCGTGCGCTGTCGGTGGTCAGCCAAACGATCCATTCGTGGCATTCCAGTGAGTGCCACTTGGTCGGGGAGAAATCCTAAGTCAGAGCGGACTAATTCCAGCTCACGAAATCCGCTGGTGATGAATAATGAAATGTCTTTTAAATACCGGCCGAGGACAGAAGACATATCAAAATGAGTTACCCCATGTTGGAGGAAGACAAAACGTGACCGAACCAGTCCCCGGTAGACGCCATGGTCACCAAGGGCATCCGTGACGTAGGGGCCAGCTTGCGAGGACACAATCACTGGCGCTCCAAGGTATGCAAGCTTGCCCCGAAATGACGTTGGATCAACTGTTTTTCCGTAAGCTCCAAGGATTTTTCGCTGGTGGGGATCTGCGATAGCAAAAATTGGGGTCACACCATCGGCCGGGTGCAAATGGAGGAAACGAAAGAGCGCTTCGCCGTTGTCGCCAGCTTTATTGGGCGAATCTGAGATCACCCACGTCTGGCGGTGGAGTAGACGAGCGAGCGGCGCAAGAGCGCGATAGACCACAACCCGTGGTGGAAGCGCCCGTGTGAGGATCGACGCTCCAATCGCAGCGTTCCAGCGGAAAGCTGCACGAAGAATCGATAGCGGCCCTGAAGAGAAGGACAGAGTATGTGCATCCGTTTTCACCGCAAGATGCCTGCCGATGCTTTTATATGCGAAGCGCCGGGAGGACATCCGTGCTGCTCCACGAAGCTCAAGCCGCCCGACGTCGGAGCCGGCGAAACGCACAGTCTTCGTGTGTGGCGGAAGAACCAGGAGTGCTGAGTGACGCCCACCTGCGCCGCCAAGGCTGCGGTAGGGGCCGATTTTCTCCGTGGTCAGCGTGGCAAGATCATGACGTTCGCCATTGATGATGACGTGGTGATCGCCCGGATCGAACACCACGTGAATAATCCAGCGTGAATTGACTCGTTCACATAAATCAACGAAATAGGTGCCCATTATTTCGCCTGACGTCGAATAATCTCGTTCAATGCGTGCTGTGTAGACTCAGAGTCGCGTAGGCGCGAGGTGAAATCGGCGCCGAGATGATCAAGTGGCGAACCTTCCTCCACGATTGCCCAAATCGGTGTGCCAGAAGCTCGATAGTCGGAGACCTTTGACGGGAGAAAAGGGTTAATTCCCATTGATTCTGTTGCACACGCATCAGTGACGAGGAGAACGTCACATTCGCGACATGCACCAAGGAATTCAATGTAGGGGAGATAAGGGTGAGCATGAACACGACCGCGCAGTCCTGCGCTTTCAATTTCGGTCTCAAGCGCGTCAAAAGTCCCTGTGAAAATATGCAGATGTACCCGAGGATCGGACTTCCCAAGTGCAGCGAAAATTTCGCTAAAGCCTCGGTTGGCATACACTGAGCCAAAATATCCAATATTGATTGCTGATGGATCAAAATTGAGCGATGGCCGTGCGGTGTCGAATAAGGCTGTGCTCGGCGCGGGATGAGGACGGATCTCCGTTTTGGCTCGATAGCGCTGTGCTTCCTCCTGGGAATAATGAGCAAGCATGTATGAGAGCTGATTGGGATTCGTCACGATGATGCGATCAGCGAGCTCGAATGTTGCGCGTTCGATAAAACCAAAGAGAAGGTTTTCGCTCCCTAATTCGGGAGATCCGGCAATGATCTCCCGAGACACATCATCATCGACCCTGTTACCAGGTCGAGTATGCCCTTCGGCATTCGTCCGAAGTGGATCGGAGAATTCTGCAACCCAATTCAGCTCAGGATGTCGGCGCTTGAAGAGGGCTGCTGCCAGGTGGGACCCCGGCCATAATGCGCGCGAATACATGGACTCATAAGCACTCGTGGCTGTCCAGCTCTGTGCTGTCTGGCAGGCTTGGGCAGCGAATTGAGCGATCTCATCCCAGTTTCCAAAGGAGGTCGGTGTAGGAAGATACGATGCTCGCTTGACCCAGCGCGAGGCCAGGAGATCGAGAGAATGATCCGTCCGGCGTCGTGTTTTCATATCGTTGGCAATAACGTCAGAGTATTGACGACGTTGCGACACGACTTTTGCTGCAATAACGCCTGCTGTGTCAGCGAAAGGCGGGAAACAGTAGGAGAACACAAGTTGTGTTGCATCTGGGCGTGGAATTTCCTCCCACGGGAAACGGATGACGCCGGCGTGCGCGATTTGCTCCTCCAGCTGATCCATGTCCTGCGGATGTGAGTCAATGTAATTGCGGATAAAACTTGCCTGAGCCCCCACACGTGAGGCAATGGCATCATGGACACCTGATCCAAGCTGCAGACGCTGGACAGCTGCAATGACATCGAGCCGTTGTGCCACATTGAAATCGAAAGACTCGTTTGTCCTCGATACTGATTGCTCCGTCAGGAGACGACGATAGGCGCTGTTTGCGGAACTGACACGCGCAACTGATAAATGCGGGTATGCCAGCAACGACGCCCAAAAGACGACGTCTTCACCCGAGCGTAGATCTTCATTGAAACGCAGTGTCTGGAGGAAAGGCGTGGCGAGGAGTTTGCATACATTGAAAGACAACAACCAGGGGTAATCGACTACCTCGCCACCATCGATTTGTGAAATCTTACGGTTGAGAGCGTTCTGCGGATTCAACGCCCCCGACGGTGACACATCGACGATCGGACTAACGACGATAGTCTGTGGCCGGGCAAGTTTCAGAGCCTGCTCAAGGTATTCAGGTTCAAAAGTATCGTCGGCATCGAGAAAGACACTATAGGCACGAGTGGCGAGTCGAATGCCGAGGTTCCGTGCAGCACCTGCACCAGCGATCGAGTTGCGATACCACCGTAGATTGAATCGATCTTCCGCAGCTAGCAATTCGGCGCTTCCATCGTCAGGGCCGTTTAGAACCACGATCACTTCGAAGCGCTCGGAGGGAAGGGACTGATGTGCTAAAGAATCGAGAAGTGCAGGCAGGTATGCACGTGACTTGTATGCCGGCACGATAACAGATACCCCGTCGGCAAGCTGCGAAGAGTGTGTGAGATCAACGGGAACGGTAGGCTCGCGGTGAATACGCCCCAGGGAACGGATCAGTGAATCAGAATTTAAAACCATTTGCGTAGCTTTCTGCGCAGACCACGAACCCGCTTGAGAGCTGTGCCGATTGGCGTGTCCGTGACGAAATGCCATTCTCGTTTCCAATCGGCAAATCTGATTGCGAGTTCGTCGTAGTCGCTGTTATTCCCAGTTTTTGGGCGTTCAACGAGCGCCTCGAACGGGACATGCGCTCCGGAAGCGATTTGAGCACTGGCGAGGTCTTCGTCGGCGCGCTGGGAGCGCTGTGCGGTGAGGCGCTGGCCGAGGGTGACGACTGCGAGTGCTGTGTCAAGATCGAACGGCGCCGACGGAGCATACTCGGCTGGCCCGATCCACAGTGCGTCGCCGCTGATGCAAGCCACCCGCGGTGCCTGAACATGCGCCAATACTCCTGCAAGTGAGTCAGTCCCGACGACGAGGAGGGGGCAGTTTGCGTCGGCTGCGCAAGCTTCAACCTGGCCGAGTGTCAGGGAATCGAGGTCGGCCACCACGCCATCCACTTCTGTGATGACCTGCGCGAGGGCCTCGATACTTGGAACAAAAACAGTGCCACTGGGAAGTGCAGGAATCACACCTGTTTCTCCCATGTATGCCAGTGTTCCCTCAGGCCACATATGCTGTCCCGTCATCGTGGTGCATGAGCTCCACCTTTGGGAAGCGCGCGCGGCAATCTGCCTCGATTTCAGCCATGATCTCTGGGCTGCCTTTTGCCGAATGCCAGGCCCATCGTTCGTACATCTTAGTGATTTCCTCGGGATCGCCGTCGGCAAGGATGCCGCCGTTATGAAGCCAAATCACACGGTTGCATAGGTCACGGATGAGTGTCGGGGAGTGGGAAACAACGAAGACGGTTCCGGCTGATTCGAGAGTCTCTTGCATCCGCTTTTCGGACTTCTCCTTGAAAGCAGTGTCACCGGTAGCAAGAGCTTCATCGATGAGAAGGATTTCTGGGCGTGCTGTTGTCGAAATGGCGAAGCGCAAACGTGCCGCCATGCCTGAAGAGTACGTTTTCATTGGACGGTGGATTGCCGTGCCGATCGACGTGAAAGAGACAATGTCAGGGAGCGCAGCATCGGCTTCTTCGGGACTCATCCCCATCGCCAGGCAACCAAGGCGGGCATTTTCGTAACCAGAAAGCTCGGGGACAAGCGCAGCAGAGACTCCAAGAAGGACCGGCTGACTTGATGCATAAACTTTGCCTGAGGCTGGCGATTCTGCTCCGGCAACTATTCGTAAGAGAGTAGATTTTCCGGCGCCGTTATGGCCGACGAGGCCAATGGATTCACCGCTCTTTGCTACGAGGGTCAGATCGGTGAATGGTGCAACATCTACCATCGGTGGACGGCCGAGTAATTTTCCTTTGACTTTTTGAATAAAGGAAGCCTTTTTACGCTCCTCCGGTGATGTTGATGGAGTTTTGTACAGAACTGATACCTTATCGAGGATGACGTTGTATTCGAGCGTGCTATTACTTGACATTGGAGAACTTCTCCTCGTTGTACCAGAAAAGGATAAATCCGACGATGAAAGTCACCAGGCTCCACGCTGTGAATGAGTACCACAGCCATGCGTGAGGAAGGCGGTTATACACCAACAGCTCACGGCACAATTCGAGGAACTGCCAGCCAGGGTTGATTTGCATGACTGCCACAACTTTATGGTGCCCCTGGAATTGTTCAATTGCCCAAATCACGCCGGAGCCGTAGAACCAGAAGCGTGTAATGACTGGCCAAATGAACTTTAGATCCGGCACGAGTGTGGTCATGGCAGAGGTGAAAAATGCTAGGCCTAGTCCGAAGGGGATCGCGATCGCGAATGCGAGGGGGAAGAGCAGCCATGTCCAGTAGGGGAGTGAGTGCGGGGGGACAATCACGATGAAAAGGATCGTGGCATATAGCGTGGGCAGGAAATCGTACAGGTTGCGTAACGTAAAAGAAAACACCAAGGATGCTCTGGGAAAACTGAAGGCTCGAATGAGATTTTGCCCGTTGGTGATGATATTCGTTGCTCCACCGAACTGATTCGTCAGGAACTGGAAAAATGTCACGCCGACCACCAGGTAGCCCACAAATCCTGCACGGCTCCGAGAAAAACCGAGTAGCACGCCGAAGATAACATAGTACACGGCTGCATTGAGGAAAGGGCTGAGGATGAGCCAGGCTGTTCCGAGGGCGGTGTCTTTGATTGATCCGTACGCCTTAGCCTTTGATTCACGCTGGATAAAGTAGCGCCGTGCCCAGAGGCCTTTGATGTACTCAAGCATTGGGGGGCGTGCGCCGATGGGCTTGTACTGCCCCAAATCCACTTTTGCATTCACCCCACTAATTTACCAGATTGGCATTTTCGTGGGATATTGCGAACCTAGGTGGCTAATTCACTGCCTGATCGGCTTCGAGCAACGCTTTACGTGAGGCGAAGTTCCACACCATGACGAGCGCGGTAGCAAAGACTTTCGAGATCATGTAGTTCACGGCGAAAAGGCCGGTGAGCACCCACATGGTGAGATTGTTGAGCAGGAGACCAATGAGTGCCAAAACAACAAAAATGGTGAATTCATACGATCGCTTGAGATCATCACGTCGTTGAAAAACGTATCTCATCGAAGCAACATAGTTGAATACAAGAGAAATTGTGTATGCGATGGTCGCGCCGACGAGATAATTCATTCCAGCCAGAGAGACTAATCCCCACAGAATGAGGAAATCGAGGGCAGTTGCGAGCACGCCGACGATGCCAAACTTTGACATCTGGGTGAGTAGTCTGTTCATCGCGGTTTCTCCTGCTGTCATGCCTTTACTTGAGTGTCATCGTCATCTCGGTCGGACAACGCAGTAATTAGTTTTGGATTCCCACAGATTCTTCGATAAGGAAGCGCGGACGGTGCTTCGTTTCGAGGTATATTTTCCCGATGTACTCTCCGATTACTCCGAGGCTGAGCAATTGAATTCCTCCGAGTATAAGGACAATGCACATCAACGATGCCCATCCGACAACGGTAGCGCCCGTAAATGTGGCGACAAGTACCCAGATAATTGAGAGAAAACCAAAAAGGCTGAAGAGCAGTCCGAGTGCTGTAACTATACGGATCGGTTTAATTGATAAGCTCGTAATGCCGTTGAATGCGAGAGCAAGCATCTTGCCCAAGGGATAGTGACTTTCGCCCGCAATACGTTCAGCACGCTCGTATTCGACCGTGGTGCTCGAATACCCGACGAGAGGTACGAGACCCCGAAGGAAGAGGTTCACTTCTTTAAACTCAGCGAGCCCATCAAGCGCTCGCGCACTCATGAGACGATAGTCAGCGTGGTTATAGATGACGTCTGCGCCCATTGACTCGAGGAGCTTGTAGAAGCTTTGTGCGGTGAACCGTTTAAAAAAAGTATCTGTATCACGTGAGGATCTCACGCCATAGACAACGTCATGTCCGTTGAGGTACTCACGCACCATCTGTTCAACAGCACCGATATCATCTTGGCCGTCGGCATCGAGTGATACAGTGATGTCGCAGTGGGAGCGTGCATACATCAAGCCTGCAAGAAGCGCATGTTGGTGGCCACGATTGCGTGAAAGCGTGAGACCCGCAAAGTGTTGATTTTCCTCGGCAAGGTTCTTGATGATTGACCATGTCGTATCGCTGGAACCGTCGTTAACAAAGCACACTTGTGAACGCGGGTCGATCAGCCCCTGAGTGATCATCTGTGTGAGTTGCTGGTCAAAAAGCGGCGCAGTGATAGGAAGAACCTGTTCCTCGTTATAACAAGGGATGACCATCCAGAGCAATGGAGGTTGAGATGACATAAGATCTGCTTTCTTTGTTTGATGACGAACACTGCACCGTTATACCCCGTCGCTAACGATAGGAACCGCGTCGAGGAAGAGTCGCGCTAGAGCAACGAGTTACTTGAACGTGACTCTGGTTCGTCGTCGGGGTATCCAGCAGGGTTTGCTGATTGGAACCTCCATGTATCTTCGCACATTTCGTCAATAGACTTTTCTGCGCTCCACCCCAGCTCAGTCTTTGCACGTGAGGCATCTGCCCAGAAAGCGTCTCGATCGCCGTCTCGGCGAGGTGCATATTCCACTGGGAGGGTGAGTCCTGACGCTTTCTCGAAAGCGTGAATGAGCTCAAGCACTGAGGTTCCCTGTCCAGTACCGAAATTCCATGCACGAACTTTCGTTTCATGGGCAGCGAGATAATCGAGAGCAGCGACGTGGCCAGCTGCGAGGTCGTCAACGTGAATATAATCGCGCAAACATGTCCCGTCAGGCGTCGGATAATCTGTGCCAAAGACGAAGAGTTTCTCGCGGCGGCCGGTGGCCACTGCCGCGATAGCAGGCATGAGATTATTCGGGATACCCAAAGGATCCTCACCGATAGTTCCTGATGTATGAGCGCCAACAGGGTTGAAGTAGCGAAGGAGTCCGACCTGAATGTCTGTGACTTTCGCTGCATCTGACAAGATGCGTTCGATCGCGACCTTTGAATACCCGTAAGGGGAGAGAGAATTGACGGCCTCCATGTCCTCTTGGAAAGGAATGGGGTTATTGCCGTAAACAGTTGCTGAGGAGGAGAAAACGATCACTCGCGTTCCAGCTTTTGCCATACCGTGTAAAAGGTTAAAAGTGGCATTGAGATTGGTCTCGTAATACCACAACGGCTTCTCAACCGATTCACCTACTGCTTTCAAACCTGCAAAATGAATAACGGCATCTGGCTTCTCTTTGACGAAAATTTGTTCAGTCAATTCGCGCTCAGTTAAATCAGCACGGTACCACGTCAGTGAAGTGCCTGTGAGCTGTTCAAGCCGGTCAATCACGATCGGCTTAGAGTTCGAAAAGTTGTCAACGATGATCGGTTCGTGTCCAGCCTCGACGAGCTTCACTACAGTGTGAGAGCCTATGAAACCAGCACCGCCTGCAACGAGCACGCGCATTATTTCTCCTTACGATTGGGAATCCAATAACGATGGTAGCGCAGTGAGTGCACTTGCAATGGATCGTGTCAGTTGCACGCGTGGTCGGGTAGACTAGTAGAGAGGTTTTATAGCTGACGTTGGAGAGAATAGATGACATCGAAGACCATAGAGAATCCGTTATTTTCGATTGTGATCCCGGTATATAACACAGAGAACTATGTAGCTGAGGCAATTGAGAGTATTGTTCGACAGTCATCAAACATGTTTTCTCGCACTGAGGTTCTGCTCGTTGATGATGGGTCTACTGATCAATCTGCACGGATTTGCCAAGGCTTTGTTGATCGTTACCCTGCTAACATCAAGCTCTTGAGGAAAGAAAATTCGGGAACGAGTGCGTCGAAGAATCTTGGTATTGAGCATGCGCGAGGCGAATATGTGGGTTTCCTCGACTCGGATGATCTTTATGAGCCTAATATGCTTGCGGACGTGAGCGCAATGTTCGCGCAGCATCGTGAAGTTCAGGTCGCATCGGTTCCGATGAAGTTTTTCGGTTCACGGTCGGGTGCTCACCGATTAAACAAAAAGTTTAATCCCGGTACTCGTGTGATCGATGTCCGAGACGACTGGCAAGATGTCCAGCTATCATCGGCGTCGAGTTTCGTTCGCCGGGAGCTGCTCGAGAGAATCCAACTTCGTTTCGACACACGCATTCACCTAGCCGAGGATGCGAAGTTCATTACGGAAGTAATTATGGATAATTATCGTCTCGGTCTCGTGGCGTCCGCCGCCTATATGTATCGAAAGCGTGATGAAGGTTCATCTACAATCGATACTTTTAAGTCAAACAAAGAGTCCTACATCTCTGTGGTTAAGTATGCTTGGGATTATCTTCTGGAAAAATATCGTAATTCTCTCGGGATTATTCCGAAATATGTTCAAAATGTGGCGATGCATGACATGGAGTGGCGCCTGACGGATAAAGCACAGTATGTGCTTAATAGTGCCGAACAATCCCAGTATGAGAAACTCATGCGCTCCGTCCTTCAACGGATTGATGTAGATGTTATAATGTCGCAGCGATTCTTAGGTGACGTATACAAGATCTACGCACTTTCCATCAAGTATGGCGAAGACGTCTTTAAAAATGCTGAACGCGATGGGGTTACTTTTTTCTATCGCGGTCATAAGGTTTGGCGTTTTGTTACAGAAGGTCTTCCTTTGCGTGTCGACTACCTTAATGTCGACGACGGCAAGTTGGAACTTCGAGGGGTATTCTCCGGAATTCATTTCCCAGGGATGGAGATTGGAATTCTCCGAAACGGTGTCTTCCATGCCTTCGATCGAAAAGAAACTCCTCAGTGGCGCAAGACGGTGAATAACGGCCACATTGTCTTCGAACCGTTCGTCGTGGAGGCGCTGTTCCCTGCAGTTCCTGGGGACGTATATCACCCCGCAGTCAGATTGGGAGATAAGGTTTATCGCGTTCGTTTCTTATTCGAACATATGGCTCGTTTACCTCGTTATGGTGGTGCTCACCGTGTTTTTGGTGACATTATGCTCACCAATTTTTCCAACCGTGGACTCGCGGTCGAAAAGGTGACAACATCGAAGTTGCTCCGTCGTGAGGTGGGATTCAGCCGACGGATTCTGCGTCCTCTGAAACGCAAGGGTGCGAAGGGCATTGCTTTACTCGCCTACCGTTGGGCGGCACAAATTCTCAAGCTCCAAATGACGCGAAAAATTTGGTTAGTCTCTGATCGACCGTATGCAGCGGGCGATAATGGTGAAGCATTTTTCCGTTATCTTCGTGAGCATACGCCACCGAATGTCGATGCCTACTTTGTCATTCGTAAGGACTCGCCTGAATGGTCAAAAATGAAGAGACTCGGCAAGGTGATCGATCCTCGCTCAGCGCTTTATCCGTTGTTATTACTTCTGTCGGAGAAAGTGATCTCCTCACAGGCAGACGACGTCGTGATTAATGCTTTTGGGGGAATGAAGGCTTTCATTTCTGACATGTACCAGTTTGAGTTCACTTTCTTGCAGCACGGCCTGACAAAGGATGATCTATCTGGTTGGCTGAATAAGAATTACAAAGACATCCGAGTGTTTGTCACGTCAAGCCCATTCGAACAAGCATCAATCGCAACTGAACAGTATGGCTACACGAGCCGTGAAGTAGTACTCACTGGGATGCCACGTTTTGATCGGTTAGTTGATCGGTCACTGAAGAAGATTGTTTTTGCGCCGACGTGGCGTCAGCAGATCGCTCTGCCTGTTGATGCTGGCTCAGGCCAACGACCATATGCGCCTGGGTTTACGAATAGTCGCTATTATCGTTTTATTCAGGAACTCCTGACGCATTCACGTTTGAATGCGGCTCTGGATTCTAACGGGTATGAAGCAGAACTGTTCCTTCATCCAAACCATGAGGCAAATTCCTCAGACTTTACTGATGGTGACCGGTTCAAGGTCAGCAGTGGCCCACATGATTACGCGAAAATGTTCGCTGAAGCGAAGATTCTGATCACCGATTATTCGTCAGTGGCATTCGATTTCGCTTATTTGCGAAAACCTGTCATTTACACACAGTTTGATCATGATGAGTTCTTCTCTGGACATTCTTACAATGAAGGTTACTTCTCGTATGAAAACGATGGCTTTGGGCCTGTGACTTACGAGGTTGAAGCAACTGTCGATGCAATCATTGCCGCAATGGCAAACGACGGGGAAATTGCGCAGGAGTATCGTGAACGAGTTGATCGATTCTTTGCATTCTCAGATCGACGGAACAGTGAACGCACCTTGGAGGCAATTATCCATTCACATCCATCCTCAAATGAGTCGACGGGGGAAACGCGATGAAAAATCCATTATCTGTAGTGCGAAGAAAAGTTGCGAACGGAACACGCGAGCTTACTCTCAAAGCAGCACGGACGGGTCTTCCTCAATCTGGGTTGAATTGGCTTCGCCAGGTAGGGTTAGCCAAACGCGTCGTACCGAAACTTGAGTCAAGTTCCCTGGCGTTAACGCTCCGTCAGGCAGAAACAATGCCGCTCAGCGATGGTCATTATTATGTGCGCCTGCGCTTCCCCCGTTGGCATAAACGTTTGGGTCAGTACATTAAGTTGTATTGCAACGGTGAACAGATATATGGCAATGTCATCGAAGAACCGGAGGCAGGAACGCCTATTGAGTATCGAAACATCGTTGGTTCGAGTGCAAATCCTGCAGATTATTCGATCAATCTGCCCGACGCATTCTCTGTCGAAATTTCTCAGTACCCGTTTGTGACAAAGCAACAAGCTCGTTTCGACGCACGATTTAACGTCCAACAACATGGTCGTGTTTTTTATTCTATTCGTGGAAATTTAGCGAACCCTCAGCGGGTACTTTTCACATTCCCAGGTTTTACGCTATCGACCTCGTCAATTTCCTACACGGTGTCGTACCTGAAGGATTTGACTCCTGTTGAACTCAAAAATGCGGCGGTAGTTGTCTTTCAGGATCGTTACTACGTCCCGGGTTCATATATGCTGGTGGACTCAGAAGGGGCTCCTGTTGTCGACGATGTCGCCGATGCGATGCAGAGCATTCTAAGCTCATTTGGTCTGACAGATTCTGACGCTATGCTTTTTGGGGCGTCAAAAGGTGCAAGTATTGCTTTGTTTTACGGACAATTCTTACCCAAGGCTCGACTCGTCTTGTCCACTCCGCAGCTTAACCTGCCGTACTACTTCACGAAGCCTGCTTTCCGTGAAAATCTTTATAACCTCGAGGCATTGCGTTCCTTCACACAACCAAGTGAGCTCCTATTGCAATATCTCACTGAAGGACGGCATATCGATTTCTTCTATACAAATCGCGATGAGTTGTCGAATCAATCGATGGTCGAATTCCCAATCGATGCGCGTAATTTCGTGAGCCACCGCATTAGTGGCGTGCATACCGACGTTGCACGCCGCGGCTTGCCAACTATGTTAGGTGTGATGAGAGGTTTCCTTACGGGCGCTCAGAGTGCATATCTCAGGCCTTTGGTGATTGACTCGGTGAAAATTCGTCTCACAGATAATGGGCTCATCAGTTGCGATCTTTCATTGTTGCACCGGGTGCAAATTGATTCAGAGCACAATTGGTATCTCCAACGCCGACATGGGGATGGAATTCTGCGATACGAAATCGAGGAGGTTGAGTCAGGACGTAGATTTACGCTCAACGACATGCAACTTCTTAATCCACAAATCGACGATTTGTCGGGGGAATGGTCACTGATGTACATCACTGAAAATAATTCCAGTGATTCGGTGAACATCGAATGTTGGAGCGAGGAACTCCGTAGATCAGGTGCTCCCACTGGCGAGAATGCTATCTCGCCAGGAGACATCGATGTTCGTGTTGCCTCATCAGGAATTTATACCATCGTTGATGGTGACGTTGTCACTCCGCTTCGTTATGCGTTCATGCCCGGGGATCGACAAGCCGATCAAATCGCGGTGGTCATTTCAATGAATGATAATCTCAGTCTTGAATCAATTGGCCAGCCAGTTAGTGGGGTGCTCATTCTCCAACCAGATCAGAACATTAATGATGCACTTTCGCAATTTATTATGCGTGTAAGTTCGCGTGTATATGCGCAGCGGATTCTCTTCTTTTTTGATCAAAATTTGAAAGATTCAACGTATATTCCGTGGGCGCTGGGATTTGATTGGAAATCGATTGTCGTCGACAGTCTGTCATGACGATATGGGCACTGTACCGGTACGAAAACTTCGCCGGTGGAGTGCCCTCTTCTGTGTCCGCCATTTCTAGATTTGACTACTTGTGCGGGGAAGTGCGCATTTCAGCCAAATCTCACACCGAGTTTTCGCCTATCCATGTGAGGTCTTGGTAAAGTTTGTATGTTCACAAGGGAGGAAAACTTTGCCTATTTCGACCGACCGCGAAAAAGCGGCCATCGTCCCCGCGGCCACCGATCCTGCGCTGATCCGCAATTTCTGCATTATCGCGCATATCGATCACGGTAAGTCCACACTCGCTGATCGAATGCTTCAGCTCACCGGCGTCGTCGATGAGCGCGCGATGCGTGCGCAGTACCTTGACCGCATGGATATTGAGCGCGAACGTGGAATCACGATCAAATCGCAGGCTGTGCGTATGCCATGGAGCGTGGATGGCAATGCCTATGCGCTCAACATGATCGACACGCCTGGACACGTGGACTTCGCATACGAAGTCTCACGTTCACTCGCTGCGTGTGAAGGCGCAATCTTGCTGGTAGATGCTGCACAAGGTATCGAAGCGCAAACTCTGGCAAACCTCTACATGGCGTTGGAAAACGATCTGGCGATCATCCCCGTGTTGAACAAGATTGATCTTCCTGCTGCCGATCCTGATCGCTATGCTGAGGAACTCGGTAACCTCATCGGCGTCGATCCGAGCGAATGTATCCGCGTGTCAGGAAAGACTGGTGAAGGCGTTGATCAGCTACTCGATCGCATCGTGTCTGAGATCCCATCTCCTGTGGGAACTCCAGGTGTTGCCCCCCGCGCCATGATTTTCGATTCCGTTTACGATTCCTACCGCGGCGTGGTCACTTATGTGCGTGTGGTCGACGGCGAGTTGAAACCGCGTCAGCGTGTTCAGATGATGTCCACGAAGTCCACCCACGAACTTCTTGAAATCGGCGTTATTTCACCTGAGCCAGCGCCGACGAAGGGGCTTGGAGTCGGTGAGGTGGGATACCTCATCACCGGCGTGAAAGACGTCCGCCAATCGCGTGTGGGCGATACGCTGACTGACGCGGCAAAGCCAGCAACGGAACCCCTGGCCGGATATCGTGATCCGAAGCCCATGGTGTTCTCAGGGCTCTACCCAATTGATGGCTCTGACTATCCTGCGCTCCGTGACGCGTTGGACAAGCTCAAGCTCAATGATGCTGCCTTGACTTATGAGCCGGAAAATTCTGTGGCGCTTGGTTTCGGTTTCCGCTGTGGATTCTTGGGGTTGCTTCACCTGGAGATTATCCGTGAGCGCCTTGAGCGCGAATTCAACCTCGATCTCATCGCCACCGCGCCGTCGGTCATTTATCGTGTGGTGACTGAAGGCGGCGAGGAAGTCATCGTCCAAAACCCTTCCGAATTTCCTGCGGGTAAGGTTCGTCAGATCTTCGAACCTCTCGTCTCGGCCACGATTCTCACTCCGAAGGATTTTGTGGGCACTTCGATGGAACTGTGCCAAGAGCGCCGAGGTAACCTCCTTGGGATGGACTACCTTTCCGAGGATCGCGTCGAACTTCGCTACACGTTACCGTTGGCGGAGATCGTCACTGACTTCTTCGATCAGCTCAAGTCCCGAACAAAGGGCTACGCTTCCCTCGATTACAAGAAGGAAGGCGAACAAGAAGCAGATCTGGTCAAAGTCGATATCCTCCTTAATCACGAGCAGGTTGATGCTTTCTCCGCCATCGTCCACCGCGATCGTGCATTTGGATATGGATCCGAAATGACGAAGAAGCTCAAGACCCTCATCCCACGTCAACAGTTTGAGATTCCTGTTCAAGCGGCGGTTGGAACGCGCGTCATTGCCCGCGAAACCATCAAGGCGATGCGCAAGGATGTCCTTGCAAAGTGTTACGGCGGCGATATCTCACGTAAGCGCAAGCTGCTGGAGAAGCAAAAAGAAGGCAAGAAGCGCATGAAGTCTATTGGCCGCGTGGATGTTCCACAGGAAGCATTCGTCGCTGCGCTGTCGTCCGAGATGCCCGAACAGAAAAAATGATGATGAGTGAACAAAACCCAAATTTTGGCCGGATTATGTCCTTCTCTCGGCGCGGCTCGCGCCTCGGTGACAAGTTCGAGAAGGTCATGGCTGAGCACGCGTCGCAGTTCGTCATCCCGATTCCGCCAGGCGATGCGCTGACGACAATTGCCGCCGACGCCGTCGTCGATCTGGCGGAGGCTTTCGGCCGCGATGCGCCGTTGACCGTCGAAATCGGCCCCGGTTCAGGAGAACAGACCATTGCCAATGCGCTTGCTCATCCGGATCGCAATTATCTTGCGGTCGAAGCATGGGCACCAGGTGTTGCACGCTGTGTGAACGCAGCGCAACGCGAAGGAGCACACAACGTGCGCATCATTGAAGTGGATGCTGCACAAGCACTGCCAATTCTCTTCCGCACCGATGTCGAAGCACCGAATCGGCGCGCTGACGAAGTGTGGACCTTTTTCCCTGACCCGTGGCGTAAGAAGAAGCACTTCAAGCGCCGTATCGTGAAAGCGTCATTCGCGCGCACAATCGCTGGCGTCCTCGCAGAGGGCGGCGTGTGGAGACTCGCAACTGACTGGGATTCCTATGCATGGCAGATGCGCGACGTCGTCACGCAGGCACCAGAGTTTTCCAATCCCTACGAAGGTGAGCGTGTTGACCCTGCTGACGAAGGCCAGTTTGAGGGTGGTTTTGCTCCGCGTTTCGAGCAGCGCGTGATGACACGTTTTGAGCAGCGTGGTATCGACGCCGGTCGCACGATTCACGACCTCGCTGTGGTTCGTGTTCCTGGAGATTTCCCTCTTCCGGTTGGCCATGATGCGCCGACGGAGGCTCTCTAGTGGCACAGCTGCCTGACGGCATTCCTGCTCCACGTGACGGCCACCTTGAACAACCGGACGTGTCGAGCGGGTTTGCTGCCTATGTTCACATCCCTTTCTGTGCAGTTCGCTGTGGCTACTGTGACTTCAATACATACACCAATCTTGAGTTTGGCCGCGGAGCATCTGCTCGCGATTACCATGAAACTCTTGCCCGGGAGATCGAACTGTCCGCACAGGTTCTTTCCCAGCCAGGTCAGCTCACGAGCATTTTCTTTGGGGGAGGAACTCCCACTCTGCTTCCTGCTCACAATTTGGCGACGACGCTTCGTCAGTTACGTGACACGTTCGGGATTGTTGCTGACGCGGAAGTCACGACGGAAGCGAATCCGGAAACCCTGACGTTCGATAGCTTAACTCTCCTTCGAGACGCAGGATTCACACGTGTGTCGTTTGGAATGCAATCGGCCGTTGAGCATGTCCTCAAAGTCCTCGATCGTGTCCATACTCCAGGCCAAGTGGATAACGCTGTGACCTGGGCGCGCGAACTCGGAATGGAGCACTCAGTGGATCTGATTTATGGTGCGCCGGGCGAGTCAATGGACGATTGGCGGGCGTCTCTTGAGCAAGCAATTGCTCTTGACCCTCCCCATATCTCAGCATATGGATTGACAATCGAGCCAGGGACAAAAATGGGAGCACAGGTGCGCAGAGGAGAGATTCCTCCGCCGGATCCTGACATCATGGCAGATAAGTACCTGATGGCTGAAGAGCTTCTGTCAGCTGCGGGTTATGAGTGGTACGAAGTATCAAATTGGGCGAAACCTGGACATCATTCCCGCCATAACTTGGCCTACTGGCAAGGGACAAATTGGTGGGGGTATGGACCTGGCGCCCACAGCCACGTCAACGGCACCCGCTGGTGGAATGTCAAACATCCCGTTCACTATGCTGCTGCGCTTGCGGATGGTCGCTCTCCGGCTGCAGCACGTGAGATCCTGAACGCTGATGAACAGCGAGAAGAGCACATTATGCTCGGTATCCGACTTCGCCACGGCATCGCAGTTCCAAAAGACACGCCCGCACATGTCATCGCTGGTTTTATCGCGGATGAATTGGTCGATCCTGTGTTGGCGATGAGTGGCCGTCTTGTCTTGACGCCGAAAGGACGGCTTCTCGCTGACACAGTGATCCGGGCGCTGTGGTGAATTGTTGCCCTACGCTTGCGCTGATAACGTTGTTGCCATGAGCGTCAATGATGTTGCAGTGTATTCGGTGACTGGTGGATTTTTCCTGATCGTCCTGGCTGGCCTGATCTATTCCTTCGTCGGGAAGAAGAAAGGCTATTGGGACGAGCGCTCGCGGGTGCGTGGCGAGTTGCGCCAGCGCGGGTGGAAAAGCCTCGAAACAGTTTCTAGTATTGCTAAGTACTTCACCATTAGTGGCCGCTACAGTCAGTTGGATCGTGCTTTGACCCCCGATATTCCTGGGTTGATGGTAGTTGAAGGTAAAAGTGGCGAGGTCGAGTGGAAGACTGCCGTCACTATTTCTCCTGACGACGGCGCGCATCTGCTTGTGTGTGGCAATCTTGCACAGCTGCAAGACGGCTCAGTCGGGTCGATGCCAGAAGTACGTCTTGATCGCTTGGACGATGGGTTTGCCGTGTTTTCATCGCACGGGCAGGCTTCATGGAAAGCTGACGGAAGTACACGCGGCAGTATCCCCTCGTTTATGAGCCATGACCTGTTCGATTGGCTTTACGGCTGGGCGGACGCGGAAGCGGTTCATTTTGCAGGTGAACAAGTCACTGCTCGTCTGACTTCCCAAGCTTCTCAACGTGATCTTGTCGAACTTGTTGATGAGTCATCGCGCAAAATTGGGACGACGATTGGTCTGCTTGGTCCGGCTGCCTGGGCTTAGCGTTATTCGCCTTCGGTAACGAAGTCGATCAGTTCTTCCATTCTGCCCAGAAGCGCGGGTGAGAGATCGGTATAGGAGTGAACTGAGTCAAGGATTCGTTTCCATCCCAAGCCAATATCTTCTTTCGTTTCGTGTGGCCATCCTAGCCGTGTTAACGTACCGATTTTGATATCTTCCGTACGCGGAACATCAGGCCATTGGGGGATCCCGACGACGTGTGGTTTGACTGCCTGCCAGACATCAACATAGGGGTGGCCAAGGACTAACACTCCGGGCATCTGCATTGCTTGCTGAGCGATACGCGATTCCTTTGATCCGGGCACAAGATGATCGAGCAAAACCCCAGCGCGATGGCGATCATTTGGCTCGAATGCTTCCAGTACTTCAAGGAGATGATCAACGCCGAACAACTCTTCAACCATAATGCCCACGTAAGCGAGATCTTCGCCCCAAATTTTGGCAACAAGTTCGGCGTCGTGCTTTCCTTCAACCCAAATTCGACTGGGACGTGCGACTCGTGCCGTGTGAGCAACAGCTCGCGAACCTGAGGCAGTGATCTGTGCCCCGGCCACCATCTTGAGCTCCGACGTCGGCGCTGTGGGTGTGGGAGGGACGAGCGTGACAGCAGTACCATCAATCCAAAATCCCGGGCCAACGAAAAACGACCGGCGTTTTGCAAAACGATCTTCGAGCTCCATCTGCCATTTTCCGGCGATTTTAGAAACTTTCATCACTTCGCCAACATAACCAGAAGAAGGATCTTCTAAGAGCATTCCGACTTCGACTTCAACTTCGCGAGCTTGCGGATTGCGTGAAAAGTTCGCCAACACATCATTTGAGTAACGCACCCGCCCAAGGATAATGCACGCGTAGGGCTGAATTTGGGATATGTACGTCGGCAAGTTGCGGCGTAGAATTAGCACTCGGATCGAATAAGTGCCAGGGAGGTGAATGATGGCGGATCGCAAATCGATTGTTCTCAAGGCAATCGTGGAAGAGTACGTAGCCACTCGTGAACCTGTCGGCTCCAAGGCAGTGGTAGAACGCCATAAATTAGGTGTGTCGCCGGCAACTGTGCGCAACGATATGGTCCAGCTTGAGGAAGCAGGATTAATCGTGCAACCGCACACGTCGGCAGGACGTATCCCAACGGATGCTGGATATCGCGCTTTCGTGAACTCCATTGCCAAAGTTAAGCCACTGAGAAAAGCACAGCGCGCAGCAATTAATGAGATGCTCACAGGAGCAGTTGACCTTGACGATGTTCTCGAACGCACTGTTCGTCTACTCGCACAATTCACGCATCAAGTAGCGGTGGTGCAATACCCGTCGCTGACACGAGTTTCCTTGCGTCATGTTGAATTATTGTTGCTCGCTCCACGGGTGATCCTTGTGGTGATCATTACAGACGCGGGGCGAGTGGAACAGCGTACGTTAGCATCCGAATCGTTCCACACAGAAATTGAGCTACGTCAGATTGCTTGCGCACTGAATGAAACCTGCGTGGGCGCCTCTGTCGAGAATCTCAACCCCAGTGGGCTCGCTGCACAAGAATTGCTTCCAATTTCGCTTCGGGCACTGGCAGCATCGGTGATCGAAACGATCGATGCGACGTTGCGCACCGATGTTGAAGAGCGTGTTTTGGTGGCTGGCACAGGTAATCTCACCCGGTACGGTAGTGATCCAGCGGAAATCGCTCCCGTTCTCGACAAACTTGAAGAGCAAGTTGTTCTTCTTCGTCTGCTGGCACATCAAGTGGGCGGACTTGGTGTGCGAATTGGTGCAGAAAACGGTGACGATCTTGGAGAAACGTCTGTTGTCTCCACGGATTATTCGGGAGGACACGCTGGAGCCGTCGCACGTCTCGGCGTTGTTGGCCCAACTCGAATGGACTATCCGGGCGCGATGAGCTCGGTTTATGCGGTTGCCCAGTACCTGTCCGACATCCTGGGGCAAACCGGCGAGGACTAAAAGGAAGGAACACGTGGCAGATTATTACGAGGTTCTCGGTGTTTCGCGCGATGCGAGCCCAGAGGAAATCAAGAAGGCATACCGCAAGCTTGCTCGCAAGTTGCACCCCGACGTTGCCGGTCCTGAGGGAGCAGACCAGTTCAAAGAAGTAACCGAGGCCTACGACATTTTGAGCAACGATGAGAAGCGCAAGATGTATGACATGGGCGGAGCAGATGCGTTGCGCTCAGGCGGCGGTTTCCCTGGAGGCGATGGATTCGGTTTTGAAGACATTTTCAATTCGTTCTTCGGAGGGCCGATGGGCGGGAGCCGTGGGCCGGCTTCACGAGCGCGGAAGGGCGGTGACACCCTCGTCGATCTCGAGATTACCTTGCAGGATGTTGTGTTCGGTGCCGACCATCAATTCAGCTACGATGCGATGATCGAGTGTAATACGTGTCACGGTGAGATGAGTGAGCCAGGTTTTGACCCGGAAACATGTTCGCAGTGTGGAGGCAGCGGCTCGATTCAAAAGGTGACCCAATCCTTCCTCGGGCAGATGGTTACCCAGGCAGCTTGCCCAACCTGCCGCGGATACGGAACCGTGATCACACACCCATGCCACGAATGTGCAGGAGAAGGGCGTATCTCGGCCTCGCGTACCACCACCGTTAAAATCCCTGCTGGAGTGGATAACGGGATGCAGATTCGAATTGCCGGCATGGGTGACGCCGGTGTTGGCGGCGGTCCTGCAGGAGATCTTTTTGCGCAGGTACACGTGGCTCCTCACCACCTCTTCGAACGACGCGGTGACGATCTCCTGACCACAATCGAAGTTCCTATGACTTCAGCGGCTCTCGGTACTGATGTGACGATTGAGACGTTCGACGGTGATAAATCGATCACGATTGAACCGGGCACCCAAGCGGGCAAAGTCATTTCATTGGCAGAGCTCGGTGTGGGACGTTTGCGCCGACGTAACCGTGGGCACTTGCTCATCACAGTTGCAGTGACGACGCCGACGCACCTTGACGAGGAACAGCGCCAGCTTCTGGCCAAGCTTGCTGAGCTGCGTGGTGAGGAGCGGACGAAGGTTGATGGCAACACAGAGAATTCCACGGTGTTTTCACGTCTCAGGGAAAAGTTCGGAGGGAACTAATGACTCGACCCGTTTATGTCGATCCGTCGCTCGTGCCACTCGAACGCGGCACCCTGCTTTCTCTGGAAGGTGAGGAGGCTCGACACGCAGTAGCGGTTCGACGAACGCATCCGGGCGAGGAACTCGACATCGTGTCGGGTCGCGGTGTGCGTGTCAGGGTCGAAGTGACCGCTGTCTCGAAGACATCGCTGACAGGCACAGTCATCGAGTCATTCGAGGAGGCACCCTCGCGGCCGCAAATTGTGTTAGTCCAGGCTCTTGCGAAGGGCGGACGGGACGAGCAGGCAGTGGAAACCGCGACGGAGTTCGGTGTTGACCACGTGATTCCATGGGAGTCTGATCGGACGATCGTTTCCTGGTCGAATCCCGGGAAGACGGAGAAAGGACGTGCCAAATGGCAGGGAGTTGCGGTGACGGCTGCGAAACAATCGCGGCGTTCGTGGATCCCCACCGTCGGCGCTCCTGTGTCAACAAAAGAACTCACTGAGTGGATACGCGCTGAAAAATTGACAGGTGGACGTATCTTCATCTGTCATGAGTCGGCCACAGACACACTTGTATCAAAGCTTTCTGACGGTACGTCGCTTGCAGGAGACAGCGCGCCCCGGATCACTGTCGTCGTCGGCCCGGAGGGGGGAATCAGTGATGTGGAGATCATGCTTCTTGCCGATGCAGGTGGGGAAGTAGTGCTGCTTGGCGAACATGTACTTCGCTCAGCGACAGCGGGGCCGTGGGCAATTGCTGTGTTACGGGCACGAGGAGGAAACTCATGGAGACTCTGAACCTGGTGGTTCCGGCGTCCGTGCCAATGATCAATCTGCTTGGACACGACGACGCCGTGTTGCGCACTCTGGAACACGGACTGTTCCCGGTGACGTTCCATGTACGTGGACACAAGATTACGATGAACGGTCCGAGTGAAGAGATCAGCCTGGCTGGGCGTCTGATGAGGGAATTGATTGCTGTCGTGGTGTCGGGCGAGCATTTGACAACTGACGCTGTTGAACGTGCTATTTCGATCACGAAGTCGGGACTGGCTCGACCGACCGTGCTGATGAGTACGGATATTGTCACCGCCCGCGGAAAAACGATTCGCCCCAAAACTCTTGGACAGAAAGCCTATATTGAGGCGATTGACGCACACGCTGTGACTTTTGGTATCGGGCCTGCTGGCACTGGGAAGACCTACCTGGCCGTTGCCAAGGCAGTCATGGCGTTGATGAATAAAGATGTCAAGCGCATTGTGCTTTCACGTCCAGTGGTGGAAGCAGGAGAATCGTTGGGATATTTACCCGGAACCCTGAATGACAAGATCGATCCGTACATGCGGCCGCTCTATGATGCGTTATACGACATGCTTGATCCAGAAGCGATCGTGAAGCTTCTTGCGGCAGGAACTATCGAAATTGCGCCACTGGCGTACATGCGCGGCCGAACTTTGACGGACGCATTCGTGATCTTGGACGAGGCGCAAAACACTACACCCGAGCAGATGAAAATGTTCCTGACTCGATTGGGTTTTGGATCCACGATGGTCATTACTGGCGATTTGACTCAGGTAGATCTTCCACGCAAAGCGACGTCAGGGCTTGCGCTTGCCCGACGGATTTTGGCGGGAGTGGATAACGTGGCATTCTCAGATTTTGGTTCGGCAGACGTCGTTCGTAACCGGATCGTAGCCGATATTATTGACGCCTACACACGTTATGAAGAGGATGAATCATGATCGAAGTCAACGATGAATCGGGATACACCCCGGCTCCGGATTTAGCAGAGATTTCCGCGCTAGCGACATTCGTACTCAATGAGATGCGCGTGCATCCGCAGGCTGATCTTAACGTGATGATGATTGATGACGAAGCAATGTCGACTTTGCACAAGAAGTGGATGGATCTTGACGGGACAACGGATGTGATGTCTTTTCCGATGGATGAGCTTCGCCCAGCGCCGCTCGGAGAAGAACCTAAGCCGGGAATGCTTGGAGACATCGTGGTCTCGCCGTCAGTCGCCGCTGTTCAAGCCCTCAAAGGCGGTCATGCGACGCAAGAAGAGATCTTGCTACTCGTGACACATGGAATCTTGCATCTGCTGGGATACGACCATGCTGAACCTGAAGAGAAGAAAGAAATGTTCACCCTTCAGCGCACGCTGTTGCTGACATTCCTCGCTTCGCGTCGCGACGATTTCCAGGATGGCGATATTGACATGATCGCGCCCCAGTAGAGTGATCGATATGAGTATCGAGTTTACACTCTATGTTCTATTGGCATTGGCTGCCCTTGCATCTTCTGCATACACAACGCTTGTCGGAGCTGCGCTGACCCGTATCTCACGTTCACAAGCCGCCCACGCTCAAAGTGAGGGAGCGAAGTATATCCTGCGCATTGTCGAGCAACGCCCTGCTGCGGCGTCGGCAGTCAATCTCATTTATGGCGTTCAAGTGGGAGTCTTTGCTGTTGCCTCAGCGTTGGCTGTGCAATCTCTGACTCAGACATATTGGGTCACTGCCGTGATTTGTGTGGGAAGCATTGTGGTGCTTTTCCCTCTCCTGCGAGTTCTCGTTCCATCCTCAATTGGTCACAAACATCCGGCGGCGATTATCGGAGCCACCGAGCGTTTTTTGGCTATCGTGACATGGTTTACCGCGAAGTTTGTGCGCGAGCGTAAACCGATTGATGAGATTGAACGCGAAGCGTATGAAGAGAGCCAACGCACGGCGATGGTCGAACGTGTGGCAGAATCGAAAGCAGTGGACGACGACGAACGTTCTCTTCTCGCTTCAGTTTTCAAGCTCTCAAGCACGCGCGTTCGCGAAGTGATGGTTCCCCGTCCGGATATGATCACTATCGACAGCGAAGAGACATTGGATAAGGCCGTGTCACTTTTTGCGCGCTCTGGTTTTTCGCGTGTGCCAGTGGCTGGTGAATCGGTAGATGATCTTTTGGGAATTCTATATCTCAAAGATGCCATCATGCGGATGCACGAGGGTGCAATTGATCGCCTGTTGGTCACTGAGGTGATGCGCACTCCAGTGTTCGTCCCCGAAACAATGATGGCAGACGATCTTCTCCACCAGATGCAATCTGATTCGAACCATATTGCACTCGTCGCAGATGAATACGGCGGAATCGCTGGTTTGGTCACGATCGAGGATCTTCTGGAAGAACTCGTCGGTGAAATGAACGATGAGCACGATCGCGCTCTCCCCGAACTCGAGCAACTCAGTGAAGGGATATACCGCTTACCTGCTCGTATGCCTATTACCGAGGTGGGTGAGCTCTTTGGACTTGAGCTTATTGACGATGACGTCGATACAATTGGTGGTCTTCTGACGAAGGCGCTCGGTCAGGTGCCGATCTGGGGAAGTACAGTTGATGTTCAAGGACTTCATCTGAAGGCAGATGGATTTGAAGGTAGGCGCAATCGACTTGCATGGGTGCGTGCGAACATAACGGAGGAAGAAAATGACTGAAGACTTTCGCGCAGGATTCGTCGCAATTGTCGGACGGCCGAATGCTGGAAAGTCCACACTTACCAATGCCATGGTCGGAGAAAAGATTGTCATTACGGCAAATCAACCCGAAACAACTCGGCGTGCGGTCCGCGGAATTGTCCAGCGTCCAAGTGGACAACTGATTCTTGTTGATACACCGGGGCTACACCGCCCACGAACTCTTCTAGGAGAGCGACTGAACGACATGGTTCGTGATTCTCTCGAAGACGTGGACGCTGTTGTGATATGCCTTCCGGCCGATGAGAAAGTTGGCCCGGGAGATAGGTATCTCCTCGGTGTTGTTGCCCATGCACAAGCGCCGATCTTCGCGGTGATCACCAAGGTTGACAAGGTCAGCAAGGATGCACTCGCCGCGAAGATCATCGAGATTTCACAACTGGGTGACTTCGAGGAGATTGTTCCTGTTAGTGCAGTCAAGAATGACCAAGTCGAGCTTCTGTCATCCCTCATCCTTGAGCGGATGCCGATCTCTCCGCCCCTCTATCCTACCGATTCGGTCACGGATGCCTCTGATGAAGAACGTATTGCGGATCTGATTCGTGAAGCGTCTCTTGAGGGCGTCCGCGATGAGTTGCCACATTCGATCGCTGTCATTATTGAGGAAATGGAAGAACGTCCGGCACGCCGCGGAGACCATCGTCCACCGATGATCGATATTCATGCCTCAATTTTTGTGGAACGAGATTCACAAAAGGGGATTGTCATCGGACGTGGGGGAAGCCGCTTGCGTTCAGTCGGCTCTGCTGCTCGTGCTGGAATTGAACAACTATTAGGGCGCCAGGTCTTCCTCTCCTTGCGCGTTAAAGTTGCTCGTGATTGGCAGCGTGACCCGAAACAACTAGGCAAGCTCGGCTTTTAGGAAGGGCTTTCGGAGCCCTGGCGACAGTGCCATAATAGTCAGGTGAAAACTTACCGTGTTCATGCGATCGTGCTTCGTCACCAACATTTAGGCGAAGCCGATCGCATCGTCACATTATTTACGCGTGAGCGGGGGATTGTGCGCGCGGTAGCAAAAGGTATTCGCCGCACAAAATCTCGCTTTGGGGCGCGGCTTGAACCATTTTCCTTCGTCGATCTTCAACTCTACGAAGGGCGTAGCCTCGATGTCGTGACGCAGGCCGAATCTATTCATCAGTTCGGTCGCCACATTGTCTCCTCATATCAGGCCTATACATCAGCCTGCGCGATGGTTGAACTCACGCAGAGGCTATTGCCTGCAGAAGAAGAACCAGATGTCGCACTGTTTCGCCTTCTTCACGGTGCGCTAGCAGCACTTGCTGAAGGTAGTCGTGGCGCAGATCTCTTGATGAACTCCTATATAGTCCGCGCGCTTGCTCACACTGGGTGGGAACTGGCGATTTTTGAATGCGCCAAGTGCGGTGTCGAAGGGCCACATGAAGCCTTCAATGTTTACGCTGGAGGCGCCGTATGTGACGATTGCCGCCCCCCAGGTTCTGCAACTCCGTCGGTGGAAACGTGGCAGTTACTGGCAGCACTGAGCGTCGGTGATTGGAAGATTGCGACGATGGCGAGCGCACCTGCACGTCGAGCGGTTGCTGCGTTAATTGCAGCATATGCTCAATACCAGGTCGAACGGTCAGTGCGTTCACTCAGGTTGGCAAACGGGTAAGCTAGCTTCATGATCACACCTCCTCCTCACCCCTCTGGGATGACCCCACCGAAAGTGGATGCCCCTGCACACATCGCCATCGTGATGGACGGCAATGGTCGTTGGGCGAATGCTCGCGGTTTACCACGCACAGAAGGACATCGTGCTGGTGAACTCTCGCTCATGGATACGATCGCTGGTTGTCTTGAAGTAGGCGTCAAGGTGCTCTCTGTTTATGCGTTTTCGACTGAGAATTGGAAGCGTTCACCACGTGAAGTGGCTTTTTTGATGAATTATTCGCGTGATGTGATCCGTTCACGGCGCAGCGAACTTAACGACTGGGGCGTGAAAGTGTTGTGGTCAGGTCGCGTGCCACGGTTGTGGAAATCGGTGATCACCGAGCTCAAAGCTGCTGAAAAAGTCACGGAATCCAATCGTGCGATGGTTCTCAATTTCTGCTGTAACTATGGTGGCCGCGCTGAGATCGCCGACGCTGTAGCACGGCTAGCTGCGGATGTTGAGTCCGGGACTGTGCGAGTGAAAGACATTGATCCCGATGTCTTGAGCAGATACATGTATCAGCCTGACTTACCTGACGTTGATCTGTTTATTCGTAGCGGCGGCGAACAACGCACGTCGAACTTTATGCTGTGGCAGTCTCCTTACGCTGAATTTATGTTCGTTCCGGAACCGTGGCCGGAATTTGACCGTCGCATATTGTGGCGCTGTATTGAGCAGTTCGCTGGACGCGAGCGGCGTTTTGGCAGTGCGTTAGATCAAATTGCGCAGTAATTGCAGTTATGACAGTGGAGGCGCACGAGCTGTGACAGTGCGCCTCAACTATCATTCGTGATGACTATGCCATGGGAGCGCCGACGAGGTACCCCAATCCATAGGTCACCCACATTGCGGCGTTCCCCCATAAGATATTGCGGATCATTGCCGGGGCAATCGGGGCATCGCCAAGTGACGCTGAGACACCTCCAGTGATGGCAAGAGCAATTGACACAGCGATCGCCGTCGTCACCACAGCAATCGATACAGGGGAGAGCAAAATCGCGGCCATCGGGATGATTGAGCCAAGCACGAAAGCCAGCATCGAGGCAAGGGCAGCGTGCCACGGGTTCGTGAGTTCATCAGAGTCGAGCCCGAATTCATAGTGGGCGTGAGCTTCATACGGATCGCGGGCAGAAAACTCACGCGCGATCTTGGCAGCTATCGGCTTAGAGATTCCCCGTCCAGCGATCATGCCAGCTAACTTGCGCTGTGCTCCTGACGGATCGGAGTCGATAAATGCCCGTTGGCGTGAGAGTGCTGCGCGTTCGGAATCGCGCTGTGTGGACACTGAAACATATTCGCCTGCTGCCATCGATAATGCACCAGCGCCGATGCCGGCAATTCCAGCAGCAAGTAGCGCATGGCCGCTCAACGAAGCGCCTGAGACACCCGTGACCAATCCAGCGATCGACACAATTCCATCATTCGCCCCTAGTACGCCGGCGCGGAGCCAGTTAAGTTTTCCACCGATGGAACGTGGTTCGATGACCGGGAAGTCGGTCTCGGATGCGGCGGGGATATCTTCTATGAAAAGTGGGTGATCGAGGACTGCCATCGGGATTCTCCTTTGTTCTGTCTCGAATGTACGTCTGATTTTTGAATCCGGCCAGCAAGGGAAGCCTTACGTTATTTTGAATAAGTCAAGTTTCTTAGGGTGTCCAAAGTTCATCGAGAAATCTTTAATTGACCCCGTAAAGTCGCAAGTGAAAACGGTGTGCGTTAGGCTGAGTGACGAAAATTGCATGGAAGAAGAGGCCAATGAAACGTTGCGTAATCCTAACTCCATTCGCCGAAAAAGAGATTGTGGCTGCGGTGCTCGCGATGCGTGGTGTTGCAGCCTATGTGATTCCGTCAGACGCAGGTGTGCTCGTTGCGCTCGATGAAGCAACTGAGGAATTTCACGATTGGGACATCTCTGAACTTCTGGGCGATTCCGACACAAACAAGAAAGAGCCGACGCCGACTGAGTATGCAGCTGGTGTGCTTTCGGTACTCACCGACTACGGCGTCGTCGTCATGGAGGTTAGCCTTGGAGATGATGTTGGATCAGAGCCAGGTGTATCAGGACTCGTCAAAGCTCACCGCGTTCAATCCGGTGAACGTGGAGAAGATCTGCACGCTGGGCAGCTCATCAACGCTTTGCCAGATGAGATCGAGGATTTGTTGATCGGGGGAGATCTCGCGTCTTTCTCCAATGCGATGAACACCGCTGAATTAAGCCCACAAGATCTTCAGTCAGTCCTGAACAAACGTGGACGAACTGATTCGTGAAAGGAACGAGATGCCGATCCCTCGAGACCTTACAGGAGGAAACCCCTTCGCGGGAGATGATGGTTCGATCGAACCGCCCCTCGCACATGCGCTTACACAGCCTGAGGATCTTCGGGCGAAAGCCGTAGTGGATGCACTTGGTCGCGTCTTAGTTCCCGTTGTCCCACATGCGCATCCGGGGCGTAATACTGATGGTGCCGTGATTGAGCACGAAAAAGTGGCCACCAATGCCTGTGGGACAGAGGATGATTCCCTCGTGAAGATTCCATTTCCAGGTGGCCGTGATTCGCTTGTTGTTTTTTCCTCAGCTCAGGCGATGGGAGCCTGGAATCCGCAGGCTCGTCCTGTTCCGGCGAATATTATGACCGTCGCTTCGGAGGCTCTTCGTCTTGAAATTGGTCTCATTACGCTTGATCCAGGTCTTGCAAGCCAAACATGGATTGGACGTAGCGCTGTTGTTGCTCTGGCGACTCGCACACCATGGCGTGCACCCTGGGAAGATCCGTATCTTGCTGAGATTCTCAACGATGGTCTCGGTGATGACGCACGTGTTCGTCTCGTCCCTGGCGCGGATGGGACGACGGTGGTCGAACTCGTTGTAGGAGGCATGGACAAGCAAGAGGTGCTCGTTCTCATTGCTGCGCTCACATCGTTGATTGAGACTAATGAGTACATCAAGGCGCGCCTTGATGCTGTCGAGATCCGACCGGTGCTCAGTTAGCGTGTGCAACGTCACCTTGTGACCGCACCTTCGCTAAATGAAGCACAAGTTGTATTAGTGCTAGACTACACGTGACCGACCGGCAGATTGCCGGAACGCAAGCGGAGCAATCCCACCTGGATCCCTCAGGGATCGGGTTTCACAAAACGGCCTTTTGCCGTTGCCCTTGTGAACTCCGTGCGCATTCGGAACGGAGCAGAGGAGCAATTATTAACGAGCCAAGAGTCAACGATCGTATTCGCGTCCGCGAGGTCCGCCTTGTTGGTCCTGCGGGTGAGCAGGTCGGAGTGGTTCGCGTCGAAGACGCGCTGCGTCTGGCAAGCGAAGCGAACCTCGATCTAGTTGAGGTGGCGCCGAACGCTAATCCTCCCGTCGCAAAGCTTATGGACTACGGCAAGTACAAATACGAAGCCGCCCAGAAAGCCCGCGACGCCCGCCGTAATCAGGCAAATACTCAGATTAAAGAGATTCGTCTGAGCCTGAAGATCGACTCGCATGATTATGAGACCAAACTTAAGCACGCCAACAAATTCCTTGATGGTGGCGACAAGGTGAAGGTTCAGCTGCGATTCCGCGGTCGCGAGCAATCGCGCCCCGAGGTTGGCCTGAAACTCATGCAGAAGGTTGCTGAGGATCTGAAGGAAAATTCCACATTGGAATCGGCACCGCGTGTTGACGGCCGCAATATGGTGATGGTTTTGGCGCCGCTAAAGAAGAAGTCTGAAGCGAAGTCAGATCAACGCCGCCGTCGTGAAGCTGAGCGTGACCATCGTAAGGCTGAGGAAGCACGTCGCACCGAAAAGAATGCGCAGCGAGTCGCCGCTAAGAGCGAATCGGACGAGAAGTAGAAACCAATCCCTCAGGGATTCGAAAAGAAGGGGTACATCATGCCGAAGATGAAGACTCACTCGGGTACCAAGAAGCGTATCCGTGTTACCGGTAAGGGCAAGCTCATGCGTGAGCAGGCTGGCAAGCGCCACCTCCTTGAGCACAAGTCCTCCCGCCGTACACGCCGCCTGTCCTCGGATCAGCCGGTCGCGCGCGCGGACGTCAAGATGATGAAGAAGCTGCTCGGACGCTGAAGCTAAAAGGAGAAAAAGACTATGGCACGCGTAAAGAACGCCGTTAACGCTAAGAAGAAGCGTCGCACAACCCTCGACCGCGCCTCAGGTTACCGCGGTCAGCGCTCCCGCCTTTACCGTAAGGCCAAGGAGCAAGTCACGCACTCGTTCGTGTACAACTACCGTGATCGCAAGGCTCGCAAGAACGAGTTCCGCAAGCTCTGGATCGCACGTATCAACGCTGGTGCTCGCGCTAACGGCATGACCTACAACCGACTCATCCAAGGTCTTCGTTTGGCTGAACTAGAGATCGACCGCCGTATGCTCGCTGAGCTCGCCGTGAACGATCCTGCAGCATTTGCCGCTGTTGTTGAGAAGGCTCGCAAGGCTCTTCCAACTGATGTAAATGCTCCAGTTGCCTGAAAACGGCTTTTTCAAGGTGCGCACCTTCCGGGGTGCGCACCTTTCTTTTCTGCCGCATCGATGCACCTCAATTAACGTCAACTATTGATGCCCGGTAGAATCGAGATATGCGTAAAACGATGGATCGGATGACCGGTCAACTCAAGAAGGTTGTGGGCTTGTACTCGCGCTCATCACGGCGTAAATGGGAACAGGCAGTAGTCGAAGGCCCACAAGCGGTACGTGAAGTCCTGCGCTACTGTCCACAATTGATCCGGGATGTGTACGTCACCCACACTGGATTGGATGCGCACCCGGATATCGACTCCTTGCTCCGATCAGTCGACCCTTTCACTCATATCTTGCCTGAAGATCTCTTTGAGCAGGTCACGCTCACAGCACAGGGACTCCTCGCTGTCATCGATATTCCTGATGAACTTGAGTTTGACGAACTCATGGCGCAATCGCCGTCGCTCATTGTTTGCCCAGTGCAACTCTCTGATCCAGGAAATCTTGGGACAATCATTCGAAGCGCGGATGCTGCTGGTGCAGACGCGGTGATTCTCGGTGCGGGAAGCGTCGAGGCAACGAACCCGAAGGTTATTCGATCCACTGCTGGCTCAGCTTTCCACTTGCCTATTCTCGAGGAAGAGGATGTGGTCACTGTGGTTGCGCGAGTCAAGTCACACGGAATGCAGGTTCTCCTTGCCGACGGAGGAGGTGACACCGATTTAATCGATCTTCAGCAGGCTACTATTCTGGCAAGCGCTCGGGGTGTGGAACCTGCCGGTGTCGATCTACGTCGGCCGACCTTGTGGCTAGTTGGCAATGAAGCCCACGGCTTCACTTCTGAGCAACGTGCTCTTGCTGACGCTGTCGTTTCTCTGCCCATGTGGGGTAACTCTGAGTCACTCAATGTCGCGATGGCGGCGACCCTCTGTCTATATGCATCAGCGTCCGCTCAACGTCGATCTTTTGCGATCTAGTGCGACCGCATAGATCCACATAGCGACACAAACCCGCTAGAATGAATGAGTATGCGCATTATCCGATTGCGAAAAGTGAAAGGTCACTATGGATCTCAGTCCGCTCGATGAGGCCGGAATCAACGCCGCAGTTGTTGCTGCCGAGGAGGCATTCGCAGCTGCGTCGTCGTTAGAGGAGCTTAAGGCTGCGCGCCTGGCTCATTCTGGCGACAACGCGCCGATCACCGCCGCTAATATGCAAATCCGCAACCTTGACAAGGCAGATAAGCCCGTCGCAGGAAAGCTCATGGGGGCTGCGCGCAAGCACATTCAAGCAGCGCTTTCGCAGGCAACTATTCGTCTCGAAGCGGAGGCCGAAGAAAAGATGCTTGCTGAAGAATCGGTAGATGTCACGATGCCGACTCGACGTGGCGCTCTTGGCGCTCGCCATCCGCTCACAGTTCTCGTGGAAGATATCAGTGATTTCTTCGTCGGTATGGGATGGGAGATTGCCGAAGGTCCAGAGCTTGAGCACGAGTGGTTCAATTTTGATTCGTTGAATTTTGGCCCCGATCACCCGGCACGCCAGATGCAAGATACCTTTTACATCGCCGGTGTCCAAGAAGTGGGTCGGGGTGAGATTGATGAAGCTCATGGACTTGTTTTGCGCACACATACCTCACCAGTTCAGTCGCATGTGATGCTTGATCGTGGAGTTCCGCTCTATATTGCCTGCCCAGGGAAGGTTTTCCGCACGGACGCCTTGGATTCTACTCACACGCCGGTGTTCCATCAGGTTGAGGGTCTCGCAGTCGATAAAGGCTTAACCATGGAACATTTGAAGGGAACGCTTGATCACTTCGCCCGATCAATGTTCGGCCCAGAGGCAAAGACGCGCTTGCGCCCGTCGTATTTCCCCTTCACCGAGCCCAGTGCAGAGATGGATCTGTGGTTCCCGCAAAAGAAGGGCGGTCCAGGCTGGATCGAATGGGGCGGTTGCGGAATGGTAAACCCCGAAGTATTGAGAAACTCAGGCATTGATCCTGAAGTCTATACAGGGTTTGCGTTCGGTATGGGGATTGAGCGAACCCTCATGCTCCGTCATGGAATCGCTGACATGCGCGACATGGTCGAAGGCGATGTACGTTTCTCAGCTCAATTCGGCACAACAGGAAGGGGCAACTGACTATGCCATTCGTTCCCATTGATTGGTTAAAAGAGCACGTTGACATTCCTGCCGGTTTGAGTGCTGAGCAACTTGCCGCTGATCTGGTCAAGGTCGGCTTGGAGGAAGAAGAAATTCATCGTAGCGACGTGACGGGGCCGATCGTCGTCGGCAAGGTTCTGACGTTAGCGAAAGAAGAGCAGAAGAACGGCAAACTGATCAACTACTGCCGTGTCGACGTCGGCAAATACAATGACGAGCCTGGTACAGGCAAGGAGCCTGTTGATTTCCCATCGAAGGGTATCATTTGTGGTGCCCATAACTTCGTTGAAGGTGACTACGTCGTCGTATCACTTCCAGGGGCCGTGCTTCCAGGTGATTTTGCGATCGCAGCGCGCAAGACATACGGGCATATTTCAGATGGCATGATCTGTTCCGCCACTGAACTCGGACTTGCACAGGAGAGCGATGGCATTATTGTTCTTGCCCATGAAGGCGATGCTGATGCAATCGCTCAGATTCCGGATCCAGGCGAAGACGTGCTGGGATACCTCGGACTGGACAGCGAAGTTCTTGAAATTAACGTTACGCCCGATCGTGGCTATTGCTTCTCGATGCGTGGTGTTGCTCGCGAGTTCTCCCATTCTACCGGCGCGCGTTTCGTTGATCCGGGACTTGAAGAGAATTATGACGTTCCCTTAGCTCCATTTAATAACAATGGCGTTGCCGTTGAAGTTCACGATGACGCTCCTATCCATGACGTGCCAGGTGCTGATCGGTTCGTGACACGTATCGTGCGCGGTGTGAATCCAAACGCATCGTCGCCAAAGTGGATGCAAGAGCGCCTGACACAAGCAGGAATGCGTCCGATTTCATTGGCTGTTGATGCTACTAACTACGTGATGCTTGATCTTGGGCAGCCGCTTCATGCTTATGATATGGACAAAATCGTGGCTCCACTTGTTGTTCGACGTGCGCAGGAAGGTGAAAAGCTCACGACACTCGATGATGTCGATCGAACACTTGACCCAGAAGATCTTGTCATCGCAGATTCGACAGGTGGTCATGGAGCACGAGTCATTGGCTTGGCTGGTGTGATGGGTGGCTGCGCCACTGAAATCTCCGAATCAACCACTGATATTCTTATTGAAGCTGCTCACTTTGATGCGGTGTCGATTGCACGATCGGCTCGTCGTCACCGTCTTCCTTCGGAGGCGTCCAAGAGGTTCGAGCGTGGTGTTGACCCTCTGATTACAGCGATTGCTGCCCAACGTGTGGCCGAAATTTTGGTTGAATTTGGCAGCGGGCATATTGATGAAGCCAACTTCGAGTTTAATCAAGTGTCGTTACCGGCCGCGCAGAAATTCAATACCGCTGAAACTGCGCGTTTGGTGGGATTGAACCCTTCGGTTGATCAGACGGTGAAAATTCTTCGTGAAATCGGCGTCACTGTCGAGGTACTCAAGGAAGACGGCGAAAATAGCCTATTGTCTGTAACGCCGCCAACCTGGCGCCCAGACCTCGTCGGCCCGGCTCACTATGTTGAAGAAATTGCCCGACTCATTGGCTATGACAAGATTGAGTCGAAAATTCCACATGCTCCGGCTGGACGTGGCCTTACCGTGACACAACGTCAACGGCGGGACTTTGCTCGCACCTTTGCTGAGCAGGGCTGGATACAGGTTCTGAGCTACCCATTCGTGTCGGCAGCATCTTTTGACATGCAACAAATCGAGCTTGATGACCCTCGACGCCGCGCAATTCGTCTTGCCAATCCGTTGCAAGAGGACGCGCCGTATATGCGTACCTCGATTCTTTCATCGCTCTTAGCGACTGCGAAGATGAATGTTGCACGTGGTAACCCACATGTCGCGATTTTTGAGACTTCACTCGTGACATTGCCAGGAAAAATGCTGAACGTGGATAATCCAGGGGCTGGCTGTCGTCCATCGGACGATGTTTTGCGCCAACTCCACGATGCGATTCCAATGCAGCCATTCCATATTGCTGGAGTAGCAACCCCTCAAGTCACTGCGTCTGTTTTTGGTTTCGAACAAGAAATTTGGGACTGGCGAGATGCCATCGAAGCTCTCAAAGGTGCTGCACGGAGCGTTGGTGTTGAAGCAAAAGTTGAAAAAGCCCAGTATGCGCCGTTCCATCCGGGACGAACCGGAGCATTAGTCGTGGCAGGAGCTATCGTGGGCTACGCGGGGGAGCTTGCCCCGAAGGTTGCTCAGGCGTTCGATCTACCCAAGCGTTCCATCGCTTTTGAATTCAATGCCGATGCGCTTATGGAAGCCCGTGGCGGGGAGCCTATTCAGGTAGCTCCTGTCGCCACCTACCCGTCAGCAAAGGAAGATATTGCGCTTGTTGTCGATGAAAAATATACGATCGACGACGTCGCTACAGTGATTCGTGACGCGGCCGGAGACGTTCTGGAGGATCTTCACCTCTTTGATATTTACCGTGGAGATCAGGTTGAAGATGGTAAAAAATCTTTAGCATTTGCGCTGCGCTTCCGCTCGGTGGATCACACACTGTCCGCTGAAGAAACGGCTGGCTTGCGAGACAAAATTGTCAAGCGTACTCGTTCGGAGTTGGGAGCACAGCTGCGTGGTTGAGCACAGGGGACTACAGTCTCAGGTCATTCTGTTGACTGGTGCTTCACGTGGTATCGGGGCAGTGATCGCGCGGACGATTGCTGCCCCGGGGCGCACACTATTATTGGTTGCCAGATCGCGGTCCGCTCTTCAGGAACAGGCCACAATATGTCGGGAATTGGGTGCGAGTGTTTATACTTACGCAGCTGAACTTTCTGATGTTGATTCTATTAATGAATTGGTTGCTCAGATTCGTCTCGATGGTTGTGTTCCAGATACATTGATCAATAACGCAGGCGTGATGGGAGCCGAAGTCGCCCCATGGGACGATGCCCCTCAGGCATGGTGGCATGTGATGGAAGTCAATGTGCGGGCACCGTATCTGCTTGCTCACGCGTTTGTCCCGGATATGCTCGAGGCTGGATTTGGCAGGATCATTGATCTTTCCTCTGGTGCTGCGATATGGGACACACCGAAGACCGTGGCTTATTACGTATCGAAGACAGCGCTTTTTCGTTTGGGTTCATCGTTACATGAGGCAGGATATACACGTGGACTGAGAGTTCTCGAAGTTGCACCAGGTGTTGTGAAAACCGACATGACTCGTGATGCTGATATGCATATTGGGCGCACTGAGTGGAATGATGCTAGCGAGGTGGCACAGATTATCGCCGCCGCCGTCGACGGAGATCTCGACGGCCTGTCTGGGGCACAGGTTCGTGCCGGGACAGATACGTTGGCAGATCTCAAAGAACGTTCGCTGTCTGGTATCGGACACGAGGATCGGCGTTTGAGGATGACGGGATTTGACAACTGAGTTTTTGTTGTTCACACCTGCAGTCGTTGTGCATTACAATGCTTCAAGTTTCATATCTATTCAACATGGAAGAAGGGGCTCATGCCGAACTCGGTCCCGAAAACCCGCACTGCACGTCAGGCAAAAATCGTCGACATCATCGAACATCACGCTGTGGCGTCACAAGCGGCACTGAGGTTGTTTCTCTCTGATATCGGTATCAATGTCACTCAGGCGACACTTTCGCGCGATTTGGAAGAACTTCGCGCCTACAAGGAATACAACGCAGAAGGCGTACGCGTCTATAAGATTCCTGATGCGGTTGAACTGAGCTTCGCCGACGCCGGCGCTCCGGGGCAGTTTGAACGGTGGGCGAGCGAGTTGATGACAGGAGCAGAGGCCGCATTAAACCAGATTGTTCTTCGAACAGTGCCTGGTGCTGCGCAACTTCTCGCATCAGCGATTGACCGCGCGGTTCTTGTCGGTGTACTTGGATGTATCGCCGGTGACGACACGGTGTTGGTCATTACCGATTCGTCTGAACGTGCACAATTGTTACGCGAAGAGCTGCTTGGGCGTGTGGGACGGTAAATCGCCTTTTGGGAGAACCTAGGGCACAATAGTTGGGTGACCATAGAAAGGAAAGACCGTGACTGATGTCCTCGAAGAATTGCAATGGCGTGGGCTGATCGCTCAGCATACTGATTTCGACGCCCTCAAAGAAGCGCTCGAATCGGGGCCGGTGACGTTCTATTGCGGTTTTGATCCGACGGCGCCTTCACTCCACCATGGACATCTTGTTGCAGTGAAGCTCATGCGCCATCTCCAGCTTGCTGGGCATCATCCACTGATCCTTATTGGGGGAGCAACAGGTCTGGTGGGTGATCCACGTGCGAAAGGTGAGCGCACACTCAATACCCGCGATGTCGTAGCTGGTTGGGCTGATGCGCTCAAGGCGCAACTTGAGTCGCTCCTTGATTTCGAGGGTGATAACCCGGCACGCACTGTCAATAACCTTGACTGGACCGAGAAAATGAGCGCGATTGATTTCTTGCGTGATCTCGGGAAAAACTTCCGCATGGGAACGATGCTGAATAAAGATATCGTTTCGCGTCGTCTTGAGTCCGACGAAGGGCTGTCCTACACAGAGTTTTCGTACCAGATACTTCAGGCCAATGATTACCTAGAACTGTTCCGACGCTATGACTGTACCCTCGAAGTTGGTGGGAACGATCAATGGGGCAACATGGCAGGCGGAATGGATCTCATCCGAAAGGTTGAAGGTAAGTCAGTTCACGTTTTGACTAACCCGCTTATCACGAAATCCGATGGAACAAAGTTTGGCAAGACCGAGGGTGGTGCTGTGTGGCTTAACCCGGACATGCTTTCGCCTTACAAGTTCTATCAATTCTGGTTGAATACAGCTGATAATGACGTCATTCATATGCTCAAAGTATTCACTTTCCTCTCACGCGAAGAAATTGCCGATCTTGAGCGTGCAGTGTCTGAACAACCCCAGGCTCGACAGGCGCAGAAAGTTTTGGCTGAGGAAGTCACCACCTGGGTTCATGGCGAGGAGAATGCGAAGCGCGCTATCGCGGCTTCAGCGGTTCTCTTTGGAAAGGAGAATCCGGCAGGGCTCGATGAGCGTACCCTGGCTGATGCAACCGCCGAATTGCCGCACGCCCAAGTTAAACTTGGTGATGAGCTGATGGATGTACTTGTTTCCCTCGGATTTGAAAAAGGCCGTGGTGCGGCACGTCGAACCATCGAATCGGGCGGAGCAAACATCAATAACATCAAGGTTGACGATGCTGATCGAAAGATGACCGAAGCCGATCTTCTCCCGGGAGGAATTATTTTGATTCGTAAGGGGCGAAAGAATCAGGCAGTAGTTCGGGTCGTACAACAATAATTATCTTGCTCCTGATTCATCAGACGGCGGGGCTGGCTTAATGAAAGCCAGCCCCGCCGTTGCTATTTCTCATGGAAACGAGGGCGAAAAACAGAAGAAAAACAAAAGTGACGGGCGACACTTTAAAATGATTTGACGGAGTTTAGATAACCGGCTAAAGTATTTTCCTGTTGCGAGGCATGAAGGAATGAACAACGAGAATAAATCGCTGGGATTTACGCAGTGCAGTGCTGATAATTGGAATGATGATTTGACGCTTTCGCGACAATGGGTTAAATTTTAACCCAGCCTCTGAAGGGAAATTTCGTAAGGGATGACTCTGAAGTGAGTGTGTTGTTTGAGATCTCAATAGTGTGTCAGCTTTTTATGTCTGACTTGGATTGAACATTTTTGGTGTTTGGTTTGGGTTGGTTTT
>NZ_JBQJCE010000007.1:0-108940 GCF_053585065.1 Arcanobacterium sp. (ex Cirak et al. 2026) | reverse complement strand
CGCCCCGGCGCTCGGGGGCCTGCCGGCCTGTCCCCGGGGGCCCGGGCGCTTCCCCCGCGGGCCCCACTCACGTTGTCCTACATGAACTTGAGATATGAACGGTGAGCGAAATCGTTGACTCTCGATGAATCCGCCCCTATGCAAAACCCGGAGGCCTGGTATCCAAGCCTCCGGGTATTTGGCGGAGGTAGGGAGATTCGAACTCCCGAGGGCTTGCACCCAACACGCTTTCCAAGCGTGCGCCATAGGCCGCTAGGCGATACCTCCACGCGCGCCACAACCGTGGCATGCCCATTTATCCTACGTGTTTTGTGAAGAAAAAGAAAATCGAACCGATGCATTGTTTGTGGTGGAATGTGCCACAAAAGGAGAGGCGCTGCCATGTCTTCCCAGTGCGATAGGCCGCTCTTCCCAGTGCGATAGGCCGCTCATTTTCGCGAATCGCTTGGCGTTACATTGGGAAATTCGGTAACCTGTAGGAAGACTCCTCACGTGGCGTCATCTGATGTAACTCCCCAGGGCAGGAATGCAGCAAGGAAACGTTAGCTCTGGCGGGTGCGTGGGGAGTCCTTATTTTCGGGCGATCCAGATATGAAGACACACTTTTTGTGACATCGCCCTATTCCCCGCACGGCCTTTACACGCGGAGCCGACGCAGAAGCTCTCGAAGCAGCAGATTCACTCGAGCGCACGGTCTTTACGCGTGGAGCCGACCGTAAAATCGCTGAACGATTCGTGGCTGACGCAACGATGCGTACCTACGTCGGCGAAAGTGATCACAATTTTTTGTCATACCCTAACCGGTAGACTAGGGCACGTGAGTATCGCATTGTATCGTCGTTATCGTCCCGAGAACTTCCAGGAGGTCATTGGGCAATCCCATGTGACCACGCCGCTGATGGCTGCCTTAGCATCAGGGCGTACGACCCACGCCTATCTGTTCTCTGGCCCGCGAGGGTGCGGGAAAACTACTTCCGCGCGTATCCTTGCGCGATGTCTCAACTGCGTGGAGTACCCCACCGATACCCCATGCGGGAAGTGCGATTCGTGTCGTGAGTTAGCTCGTAACGGTTCGGGTTCGCTTGACGTCGTCGAACTTGACGCAGCGTCACACGGGGGCGTAGATGACGCGCGCGAGTTGCGTGAGCAAGCGGGTTTCGCACCTGTCCGTGATCGCTTTAAAATTTTCATTATCGACGAGGCACATATGGTGTCGAACCAAGGTTTTAACGCCCTGTTAAAAGTGGTTGAAGAGCCACCCGAGCACGTGAAATTTATCTTTGCGACCACTGAGCCTGAGAAGGTGATCGGTACGATCCGATCGCGTACACATCACTACCCGTTCCGTCTGGTTCCGCCCACTGAACTCGAAGATTATCTTGCTCAAGTGTGCGCGAATGAGGGGATCGAAGCTCCACGTTCAGTCCTCAGCCTCGCTGTACGAGCGGGTACCGGGTCTGTCCGTGACACCATGTCTGTTCTTGACCAACTTATTGGTGGCTCTGAAAATAGTATGCTCAATTATGAGCGAGCAGTGGCTCTATTGGGCTACACATCGGCAACATTGCTTGACGATGCGGTAACAGCGATTGCTAACCGTGATGGTGCGCACCTGTTCAGCGTGGTTGATTCAGTCGTCAAAAGTGGGCACGATCCACGTCGTTTTGTGGAGGACCTTCTCCAGCGCTTGCGCGATTTGGTGATCATCGCGCTCACGGGCGAAACTGCTCGCGATGTTTTCGTCGCCGTCCCTGAAGATCAGTATTCGCGTATGGTGCGGCAGGCAATGAACCTTGGTGCGAGTCGCGCATCGCGTTGTGCCGACCTGGTCAACGAGGCGCTGTCGCAGATGGTGGGTGCCACTGCGCCAAGGCTCCAGCTCGAGTTGCTCTGTGCTCGACTTATTGTCGACGAGGGGACAAATCTGCGTTCTTCCTCTCCTGACGCCGTTGGGGCGGGGATCTCGCAATCATCGTCGAACGTCGGAACGTCGGGGCGTGGGTCAGTTGTACCTCCGCCCGAACAGTTGACGAAATTGAAAACAACTCCGCAAGAGGCTGCACGCACTGCTGCACATCCTCCGCAATCGACGCGCAATCAAGGAATGAGCGCCCCGCAGAATCGGAAGATGCCGCACATACCAGCATCGAGTGCACAGATTGCTCCCCAGGATCGCCCGATGCCGCAGATACCTGGAGAAGATGCTATCGAGCGTCCTCGTCATACTCCAGTGGCACCTGGGCAGGAACAATCAATGCCCGAGAAGACACAGGGGCAGGCCGTTCACGGTGTGCCAACTGAGGCGACACCGCAAAAGAAAACAGCTGTGGATCCATCACGTGCTCTGAATGCAGTTCGTGGTCGCTGGGAGGATGTGCTGGCTGCGGTCAAGAGCACGTCAAAGGTTGCTGGCTCACAGCTTTCGGCTTCTGCTGGGCCGATTGCATTTGAGGATGGAACCCTCGTGATCGGATTCTCTCAGCCTGGATTGGCGCAGGCTTTTGGGCGGCATACGGGGGAAGTCTCTGCTGCAATCGGCAAAGTATTTGGAAAGTCCTTGCCCGTTGAAGCACGTGTAGGGGAACACACTTCGGGCGATCAGAGGGGGAAAATACGTCCTACTGTGTCCGATTCGCAAGAGAAGACGGACGCTGATCTCCCAAAAGGTGAAGCCGCGCAGGCCGCGGCCACTGATCGCGCCAATGACAACACCCATGAAATAGCTCCTCATGGAGACGTTACTGCGGAACACACTGCGCATGAGCTCCCTCTAGCAACATCGGCTGCTGAACAATATCGCGCCTTTTCTGGGGCGGGGCCACTTGGTGAGCCGAAGGATGGTCTTGAAGAAACTGTTCACCCTGAAGACGATCCTGTTTATCACCAGGATCCGAGTCGTGAACCCGAGGTTCGTGACTTGGCAGACCCTGCAGGTGTGCTCGGGACATTGCTCAGTGGTGAAGTGGAATTTGCTGGTGAGGATCATACGCGTGCTTCTGCTCCGATGGGGAAATCCCCGGTGCCTTCGCATACTCCTCCTCCCACCTTAGATGTTCCGATCAGACAAGATCCGATCCATGAGGAAGGGCCTGTTCCTGGCTACGAATACATTCCGCCTGAATTCGAGCCAGCACCCGAAGAAGAATTCGAACCATACCACCCAGCGGCAATGGCAAATGAGACGCCGTTCTATGCCCAAAATATGCCAGAGCCTCCTCCTCAGTCCTTTCCCGCTATCCAGCAGCATTCCAATGCGACGCCTGTGAGGACACCTGCGGTTCCTCATGAGTCGAGCGTAACGGATAATTTCGTTGCTGATACTGTCCGAATGCTAGGGCGCGCGCCTGAATATCAGTCATCACACATGAAACCAGTGACGATCGACGCAACTAGGCTTGCTGTTGCCCACCAGAAGAAAACAGAAGAGCAAGATGACTGGGATGAAGTAACAGATGATGACCCAGAAATCTCCGTTGCTGAAAACGCCGGGGTAAACATTCTGGTGGAAAAGCTTGATGCTCAAATCGTTGAAGAAATCCCGTTTGAGGAGGCACACTAATGGCCGGAGTCTACGATGGTGCAGTACAACAGTTGATTGATGAACTCGGACGTCTGCCTGGCGTTGGCCCGAAAAGTGCCCAGCGCATTGCGTTTTATTTGCTTGAAGCGGAAAACACAGAGGTCGAAGCGCTCGTCAGTGCCTTGCAGGCAGTCAAAACAAAGGTTCGTTTCTGTTCAATTTGCGGCAATGTCACTGAGAGCGATATCTGCTCTATTTGTTCCGATCCGCGCCGGCTTGATTCCGTGATCTGCGTGGTTGAAGAAGCAAAAGATATCGTCGCGATCGAGCGCGCTCGCGAATACCGCGGTCGCTATCATGTGCTCGGTGGAGCTATCGATCCTATCGCCGGTATTGGGCCAGATCAATTGAGAATTCGTGAGCTTTACTCTCGTCTTGGCTCTGGCGAGGTAAAAGAAGTCATTCTTGCCATGGATCCGAATGTGGAAGGCGAGGCCACAGCCACATACTTGTCGTTAAATCTTGCGCATATGGGAGTAGTCGTTTCGCGTCTGGCTTCGGGATTGCCTGTTGGCGGTGATCTGGAATATGCAGATGAAATGACGATCTCTCGTGCGCTTGAAGGCCGAACCCGATTAAGCGAGCCAGCAACGCTGCCGTCGGTAATCTGAAACGCCGTCGGCTTCCTGCCTACGTGCAAGCTGGGAACACCCACTATTGGCAGTACTCGACATACCGCCTGCGTCCCGACCCTAAGGCTGCGCATCAGGAAGGAACACAAGCGAAAACTTGCAGGGCATGAGCGAAAAAAGTCACGTATAGTCTTGTGCGGAAGTCAGCCCGGCGTACCAGCGTGGGCACGGGCACACACTGTCAACAGTAAAGTGAGATTATGGCCAACTCCCGTTACGAACTGAATAAGCAACTTGCACAGATGCTCAAAGGTGGCGTCATTATGGACGTCACGAATGCCGATCAGGCACGCATCGCCGAACAAGCCGGAGCATGTGCTGTGATGGCACTTGAGCGTATCCCGGCAGATATTCGTGCGGCAGGCGGTGTCTCGCGTATGAGCGATCCGCGCCTGATCAAGGAAATTCAGCAGGCCGTATCGATCCCCGTTATGGCGAAGGTACGCATCGGACACTTCGTGGAAGCCCAGGTGCTCCAGGCGCTCGAAATCGATTACATCGACGAATCCGAAGTACTTTCGCCGGCAGACAACGTCTACCACATCGACAAGAACACCTTCGATGTGCCGTTCGTGTGCGGAGCCAAAGACCTCGGTGAAGCACTTCGCAGAATTGCTGAAGGAGCATCGATGATCCGCACGAAAGGTGAGCCTGGCACGGGCGACGTCGTTCAGGCAGTGACACACATGCGTCTGATTCAATCACAAATCCGCCAAGTTGCGGGGTTACGTGGTGACGAAGTGTTTGAGTATGCCAAGCAACTAGCCGTTCCTGTGGAACTGCTTTGCCAGGTCAAGGAAACGGGCAAGCTTCCGGTGGTGAACTTTGCTGCCGGCGGTGTGGCTACTCCAGCCGACGCTGCGCTGATGATGCAACTTGGAGCTGAAGGGGTGTTCGTTGGCTCGGGTATTTTCAAGTCTGGCGACCCTGCAAAGCGCGCGTCCGCAATCGTGAAGTCTGTGACTAACTTTGAGGATGCGGCGTTGATCGCTGAGCTCTCCGAAGACCTCGGTGAAGCAATGGTCGGAATCAACGAGTCTGAGATTGATCTCCTCATGGCGGAGCGCGGTAAGTGACCGGCAAAACAGTAGGGGTTCTTGCCGTTCAAGGTGCGTTCATTGAGCACCGACGTCGGCTAGAAGAACTCGGCTTACGTGCAGTTGAACTGCGTCAAGCAGCAGACGCGCATCAATCGCTTGACGGCCTGGTGCTACCTGGCGGAGAGTCAACAGTCCAGAGCAAGCTCCTACATGAGCTGGATATGTTTGATCCGCTAGCAGAGGCCATTGGCGGTGGAATGCCGGTATTCGGTACGTGCGCCGGACTGATCCTGCTGGCGCAACACGTGATGAACGGTCCAGTGCCCGGGATTGACGGCGCACAAGCAGCGATGGAAACGAGCTCAACCGTGGAGGTCAACGGCTTCTCAACGATGCCGGTGACAGTAGTGCGTAACGCTTACGGACGCCAGCTGGGGAGCTTCCGCATCGACGATGGCCTTTACATTAAGAACGATGATAGCGGGACACTGCAGAATGATCCGGTCATGATCCCCATGACCTTTATCCGAGCACCTCACATTGCCCGACGGGGTGAGGGAGTGGACGTCATTGCGCAATTGCCGAACGGCACGCCCGTGGCGGTGCGCTACGAGAATCAAATAGGAGCCACATTCCATCCTGAACTTGATTCTGACCTGCACATATATGAGGCCTTTGCCCAGATGTTATAGAATGCGATTTCTACTTGAGATCCATGCAGTTGGTGGGTGGGAGATTCCATAAGGAAATCTCCCACCCACCAACTGTCACTCCATGATTAAAGGAATCGTGGTGGTCTCGGTCTGCGGGATCAATGCCTGCTCATCTGGCCGGTGTACAAGCACGTCATTGATATATGACTCGATGACATCCTTCATTGGCACGTCATGGCCTGCCTTTTCAGACATGTACCAGCGATGTTCAAGTACCTCATGGAAAATCTCGGCACGCTGGAGTTTTCCTGCCAGCTCGCGTGGAATCGCATTGACGGTGGGCTCGAATACTTCCGTCATCCATTGATGAGCCACCACGGAGAGCGGAAGCGAATCGCGTCCTGTGAGTGTGCGATACGAATCGAGATCATTCATCATGCGCCGAGCCTGTTGCTCTTCAACATCCATTCCAGTCAATCGCATGATTTGACGTGAGTAGTGCCCGGCATCTACCACCATCGGTTGAATCGAAAGCTGTGTTCCACCAATATCAGTGGACATCGACATCTCGCCGACATCGAATCCGAGCTGATTGAGCCTGTTGATCCGCTCGTCCACACGCCAACGATCGGATAACGAGAAAGATTCTGCTGCAGTCAGCTCCGCCCACAGCGCATGGTAGCGCTCTTCAAAACGGTTTCCGACGGCGATCGCATCGAACTCTTCGTCCAGAATTCCACCGGCTTGGAGATCCATGAGTTCACCGATGATATTTGTCCGTGCAACATCGATATCGTAGGCGCGTTTGCGCGGCGAAAGGTTCGCCTCAAGCTCGCCCGTTTCTGCATCGACGAGATAAGCGGCATATTCCCCGGCATCGCGCCGGAAAAGTGTATTCGACAGTGACACATCGCCCCAGAAAAAACCGATGAGGTGTAAACGCACCATCAGTACGGTGAGCGCGTCGGTGAGACGATTGACAGTCTCAGGCCGCATTGAGGACTGTTGAGAAAAAATTGCGCGGTACGGCAAAGAGTATGGCAGGTGGTGCGTAATCAACACAGCGTTGAGAGGGTCACCAGCGTCGTCGTAACGGCCAGTAATAACAGCGAGTGCATCGACACAGGGCGCATCAATACGATCGAGATCGCGAAGCATCTCGTATTCGTGATGTGCCACTTCTTCACCGATTTCTTTGATCGCGATGATTTCGCCTTCGAGGTTGACGAACCGGACAACGTGACGAGAGATGCCTCGCGGAAGTGTTGCGATGAGTTCTTCAGGCCACTCTTCGAGCGGAATGTTCCACGGCAGATCGAGTAACGCTGGCACAACTTTTGCCGACGTAATCTGAAGCGCCTTTGGTGGCATTCGCAGATCCTTTCTTTGCGGTCTTGAGAACCTCAGTCTACTCGCCGACGCCGGTGGGACGGGTTCTCACGGGTTGAGCGTGGCAAGCATTGCCGCACAAGTCAGGGGGTCGGTGCTGGAATAGCACCGACCCCCTGATGAGACACGATGAGACTTTTCTCAGTCACCTAGGCGAACGCCTGAGGAGGCTGCGAAGAAGTGTGCATGATCAAGCTGCGGACGCAGGTACACAATTGAGCCGGGCAGCGGGTTCATCGTCGGAGGTGTACGCACGGTGACGATGTCCGAGTTGTCGCCAGAGCCAAAGCGTTCAGCTTCGCGCTCTTGTCCAACGATGTGACCATGGACGTAAGCATCCGAACCTAGCCCTTCAACGAAGGTTACCTTCAACGGGATTGACTGCTCAGCTTCGGACACGACGTCGAACGCTTCAGGGCGCAGACCCACGATGATCTTGCCATTATCCTCAGCGGTGACGCCTGCTGCGACGTTGGCCGGAACAGGAATCGACGCATCACCGAAGCGAGCAACGCCGCCGTCAAGTGTCCACGGGCCAAGGTTCATTGCCGGTGAGCCGATGAAGCCTGCGACGAAGGCGTTTGCTGGACGTGAGAACATTTCTGCCGGAGACGCCACTTGCTGGAGCACACCGAAGTTGAGCACTGCAATGCGATCACCCATGGTCAGAGCTTCAGTCTGATCGTGGGTCACGTATACGGTGGTGATGCCGAGTTCTCGCTGGAGCGAAGCGATCTGGGTACGGGTCTGCACACGCAGCTTCGCATCCAGGTTCGACAGCGGTTCGTCCATGAGGAACACTTGCGGTTCGCGCACGATGGCGCGCCCCATGGCCACGCGTTGGCGCTGACCACCTGACAGCGCCTTCGGCTTGCGCTCAAGGTATGGAGTGAGATCGAGAATCTCTGCGGCCTTCGCCACGCGCTCCTTAATCACGTTCTTGTCTACACCAGCGATTTTCAGAGCGAAGCCCATGTTCTCGCCAACGGACATGTGCGGGTAGAGTGCGTAGTTCTGGAAGACCATAGCGATGTCACGATCTTTAGGGGAGACGTCGGTGACGTCGCGATCCCCGATGAAGATCTTTCCGGAGTTCACATCTTCGAGGCCTGCAAGCATACGCAGAGCGGTTGATTTGCCCGAACCCGAAGGTCCAACGAGAACCAGGAACTCGCCGTCGGCAATATCGAGGTTCAAAGAATCAACTGAAGGAGTGGTGTTTCCCGGGTAGACGCGGGTAGCGTTTTGATAAGTAACGGTAGCCATTGCTGGTCCCTCCACCGGCAGGTACGTGCCGGACGATCCGAGTGAAAGGTGCCTATATATAAAGACACGATGCCCACGTCGGTGTGGACACCGTGTTGATTATTTCACAGCTTTGCGTATTGGTCTACCTCAGAGCCTCCATTATTTCGCAGTGTTTCGCCGTGCCATCACATTTCATGGGCGATAGGGCAAAATGAGAGAAGTAACTGGGGAGGGGTGATCGTGGAACGCACGGAAATTGGCGGCTATCAGCTTGTTGAACGCATCGGTGTCGGTGGCATGTCGACGGTGTACGAGGCCGTCGATGGAGGTGGCACACGGGTCGCATTGAAACTTCTTCATCCTGCGCTTTCGGCTGACCCCGCTGCCCGAGTGCGCTTGAAGCGTGAGGTTGCAATGCTTCAACGTGTGCGCGGGCCTTATGTTGCGCAGATTCTTGACGCTGAAACTGATGACACCGACGTCTTTATCGTCACTGAGCTGATCGACGGACCGACTCTTGACGACGACGTCGCTCAACAAGGAGTGTTCACGGGGGACGATCTTGCGCAACTTTCACGAGAGCTTGGACAGGCGTTGGAATCGATCCACGCTCAAGGCGTTCTTCATCGAGACATTAAGCCGTCGAATGTGATGCTCGGACGCAACGGGCCAGTGCTCATCGATTTCGGTATTTCTCAGCTGGGTGATGATCTGCGTCTTACTCAGACTGGTTCTCTGACCCACACGCCTGGATGGGCGGACCCTCGAGTGATTCGCGGTAGCGCGCCGGATGAACTGGCAGATTGGTGGTCGATGGCTGCGGTGATGGCATTCGCTGCGACGGGGCGACCGCCTTTCGGGCGCGGTAACACTTCGGCTGTGATGAACCGTGTGCTTGCGGGCGAAGCAGATCTTTCGGGGCTGCCGGATCGCCTCGTCGCTGTTTTTCGTGCTGCGCTGTCGCCGAACGAATCGGCGCGGCTGTCGTATGCGACGCTTCAAAAAGCGCTTGATGATGACGATTTTGCGCCAATGATTCCTGTCGTTGAGAGTGCCGAAAGAGCCGACGACGTGGTGCTTGGTGGCGAGGAGGCAGTCGACGCCGAGCCAGCGCCGATCGTTGAGCCGACCGCTATTGTAGAGCGTCCAACTGTTATTGAGCCTCCCGTTGTGCGTGAGTCCGCACCCGTCGTCGAGCCAACTCGTGTGATGACGATGCCCACGGAACAGCCGATTGCTTCCTCTCCGCGTCGTCCACTTGTCTCGTATGCTCCACAGGGGGACGACGTGCCGGTGCCGCAGCCGATGCCGCAGCCGGTGCCGCAACAGGTGCCGCAGCCGGTGCCGCAACAGGTGCCGCAGCCGATGCCGCAGCCGATGCCGCAGTGGATGAAGACTCCACGAACATTTCCGCTCTTCTTCTTCACCGCAGGGACAACATTGGCGCTGATTGGTGGGGTGTATCCGTGGATGACGATGTTCGCAATGGTGGCCGTGTTCTGGTGTGCCGATATTGTGGGGGACACCCGCGAAGAGCTCCATGACAGACGCTACCGTCATGGAGGTCCCTATGCGGGAGAATCTGTACGTTCTGTCCTCCGTTTACCGTGGGTGATGGTGACGGCGACGTTGAGATTATTGATGTCCGTATTGGTTGGCGGAGGAATTGCCATGGGCGTTGGTTGGGTGATGACGCGAATGGATGTGGCAAGGTCAAGACCCCTATATTCTGCTGTCGTCGGACTTGCTATTGTGCTCATCTGGACGTTTGCCGCGTCTCGCAAGGCAAGAGAAGGCTCACGTTATATGATGGAATCTGTCACTCCGACCTCCGGGTATCGGGCATTGTGGGTGGTTTTTGCGATAGCGGCAGCCGCCGGAGCGTTTGTTTTCTGGGGGAGCGGAACGACAGTCAACCTCGCTCCTATCGGACGAATTCTTTTCTAGGTTAAACTTTCAACTGATACTTGCAGATGTAGCTCACGCATCGGCGTTGGGGCAAGAAAGGACACCATGGCACCCAAGCAAACTCCCGGAACTACCGCGGTCAAACTCTCCAAGGAAGAGCGTCGCGCCGCTGCGCGAGAAAAGGCGCGCGCGCTGAAGGAAGCTGAGACTAAGCGCGCCCGCCGAAACAAGATCGTCGGCATCGTCGTCGCAGCTATTGTCGCGGTTGCAGTGATCGCAACCGCGTATATGGTGTTGACGTCAAACACAGGGGAAGCAAAGTACGGCGGTACAGCGCGTGCACTCGAAATTAAGAACGTCGATAAGGACTACGGCATCACCGTCAATGCGAAGGGTGAAGCGGGAAAGAAAGTTGACGGTAAGCCAGAAGTGGCAATCTACTCAGATTTCCGTTGTCCGTTCTGCCAGCAGCTTGAGCTCCAGAACAAGGATGCCATTAACTCCTACAGCTCAGAAGGCAAGGTTGGCTTCAAATTCTACCCCGTCAATATTCTCCACCAGCCGTTCTCTGCTACTGGAGCTGCTGCCATGTTCTACACGGCAACGTACGCACCCGAAATCGCACGTCCAATGTTCGAAGCTCTGATGGAACAAGGCGCGAAAACCGCTGAATCCTCCGCTGAACAGGCAACTCCTGAAGATATCCGTGAGGTTGCCAAGAAACTTGGCATGAAGGACAAGGATCTCGAAGATCTGGCTGCAACGATCACATCAAAGGAATGGGCCGAGTATGTGACCAAGGCGACCCAGGCATTTGGTGAGAAGGGCTACAACGGCACTCCGACTGTGACTGTCGACGGTAAAAAGGTCGACGTCAGGATTGACCAGTTCGCACAGATGCTTGCAGATGTCAGCGAGGGCAAGGCAATTCCTGAGGCCCCTGAGCAAGGCTGATCGCAATTTTGTATGAGCGAAAACGTTGATAAATAGCCAGATATTTATCGACGAATGAGACGAGGAACGCATAACTAGCGTTCCTCGTCTCATTCTGGCAAAATATTCCCGTTGGCTAGACCACCTAGCCTGCGCCTCCTTAGCTCAGTTGGTAGAGCATCTGTCTTGTAAACAGAAGGTCGTCGGTTCGAGTCCGACAGGGGGCTCTCTTTTTGCTTGAAATACCGCCACTAAGATTTTTTCACCAAAGAAGTGCCCGGACATTTATGATGAAATTGTTTTAGCGGACGAGATAGTGCGCTCGCCTTCGTTCCCGACGCCGTAATTTAAGGGAGAGAACATGACCGATTCAAAAGTGCTGCTGTTTTACAAGTTCGCGCCTCTGCCAGATCCACTTGCAGTGAAGATGTGGCAGAAGAGTCTCTGCGAGAAGCTGGGATTGCGTGGTCGTCTCCTGATTTCCCAAGATGGTATTAACGGAACACTTGGTGGCACGGTTCAGGCGTGCAAGGCATATGTCAAGGAGCTGAAGAGCTATCCGCCATTTGCCGATGTTGATATGAAGTGGTCTGAGGGAACCGGTATTGGTGAGGACGGCTTTTCGCGTGATTTTCCGCGTCTTTCGGTCAAGGTGCGTGATGAAATTGTGGCATTCGGTGCTCCTGGTGAACTTAAAGTTGGCCCCGAAGGTGTGATTGGTGGCGGTGTTCATATCAAGCCTGAGGAAGTTGAGAACCTCATCGATGCGAACCCGGATCTTGTCTTCTTCGACGGGCGCAACAAGGTGGAGTGGGAGATCGGCCGATTTGAAGGCGCCGTCGTACCTAATACCACCACAACGCATGACTTTATCGCCGAGCTCGAATCAGGCAAGTTTGATGACATCAAGGACAAGCCAATCTTGACGTACTGTACGGGTGGAATTCGTTGTGAAGTGCTCTCGGTCTTGATGAAGAACCGTGGGTTCACCCAGGTCTATCAGCTCGACGGTGGTATTGTCCGTTACGGCGAAAAGTTTGCCAACTCTGGACGCTGGCAGGGTTCGCTGACAGTATTTGACAACCGTGAGGTCGTGGATTTCGACGGCGAAGCAACCAAGCTCGCCCAGTGCCACACCTGTGGTGCGCCGGCGGGGCGTCTGCATAACTGCGATGAGCCTTCGTGTCGCACGCGTATGCCCGTGTGTGAGGATTGTGTGCAAAAAGCAGCGTTCTGCGACGAGCACCTCAGTGTGAGTGCCTAGCGTTTGTTGCTTTTCAGCGGCTTAAATCCCAGTTAATCGGCTCGGCACCCTGCTCCATAAGCAGGGTGTTTGCGCGTGTAAATGGGCGGGATCCGAAGAACCCTCGCGAAGCTGACAGTGGTGAGGGATGCGGCGAGGCGATAATCGGAACTCCGCTGAGCAGCGGAGAAAGTTCTTGTGCTTGTTTGCCCCAAAGGATCGCTACCAGTGGGCGTCCACGCCGTGCCAGTGCGCGGATGGCGTGGTCGGTGATGCGTTCCCAGCCTTTTCCGCGGTGGGATGCTGGAGCCCCTGGCGTGACAGTCAATACCCTGTTCAAGAGCATTACTCCTCGTTCGGACCACGGCGTGAGGTCACCATTGGGTGGCATTGGCACGTTAGTGTCGGCGACGAGCTCCTGAAAAATGTTCGCAAGACTGCGTGGAAGTGGGCGTACATCGGCATTTGCTGAGAAGCTCAATCCGATCGGGTGTCCGGGAGTGGGGTAGGGGTCTTGGCCCACGATCAGTACCTTTACCTCGTCGAAAGGGTATGTGAACGCGCGGAGAACGTTGGCTCCTTGTGGGAGGTAGCCGCGACCAGCCGCATTTTCCTTGCGGAGAAAATCACCCATGGCATGAATGTTGTCTTCGATGGGTGCTAGTTCACGTGCCCAGCCGGGATCGATGTTCGTGATGCTCATGGACTTAGTGTAGCGCCCGGTGTGTGCGTTGCTGTTGAGGAATTTTCTTCCCGACGTCGGAGATTTGTTTATGGAGTATGCTCCATTGGGACGTTGTTTCGGTAACGTTCGCGTGCTCTCGTACTACTCGTAACTTACGGTGCAGTAACTTGGATGCGAAGAGCATATTTGGTTCATATCCGAAGGAGATCAGGTGGCTATGACAACATCGACGTCGATCATCACAAACCCTATCCGCATGAAAGCGCTTCCTGTGGTGCAGTCAGTGGTGCTCATTGCCGCAGCAACAGCGCTCATTGCACTTGCTTCGCAAATAAAAATTCCGGTGGGGCCGGTTCCGATCACTTTGCAAACTCTCGTGATCCCACTTGTCTCGCTTGCTTTAGGATTCCGACGAGCCGTCGTCACCACTATTGTCTACATCACGATAGGCCTAGTGGGTGCTCCTGTTTTTGCTGGGGGTCTCGGTGGTACGTCGATTCTTTTCGGGGCAACTTTTGGTTATCTTCTGGGAATGGTTGGCCAGGCGGCGATTACCGGGTGGATGTCTGATCATGGCGTGACGTCGGGGTGGCGTTATGCGGGCGGAATGCTTGGCGCGTTCAGTGTGCCGTTCGTGCCAGGGCTGATATGGTTGGCTGTTTTCTTGGGCGACGGCGCAACATGGGCCACCGTTCTGAGTGTTGGGTTGGTGCCCTTTGTGCCAGGTGAGCTTATCAAAATGGTGTTTGTGACAGTGTCGCTTCCGACTCTGCGCGCATTTAGGCGAATTGCTAGATGATCAATGCTGTCAGAGAGTCGCGATACAGTAGTGAATATGGCGAAGCAAAACTCACTGCCCGACGACGAACGTGGCTTGTCTGAAGAAGAGATCGCTATCCTCGACTTTGAAAAAGGGTGGCGCAAGATCGCCCGCTCAAAAGACGCGGCGATCCGACACACGTTTCAGCTCGCTCCGTTTGAATATTATCTTCGTCTTGCTGATCTTCTTGATGACCCTCGAGCCTATGCTCGTGAACCTGTCCTTGTGGCTCGCTTGAAAGAGCTGACGTGGAAAAAGCTTGCAGAACGCGACAATGGTTCGCATCGTTAGCTCAGCACGGTAAGATCTGCATCGTGAATACTTATCCTGAAGACGAATTCGATAGGCTTGCCCGCGAGCGCGGCTCGCTCGGTGCTCATCGCGGTCCGGAGGTGTCGCTGCGTAAATGGTGGATCGCCCTCATTGCAGTCGTGATTGTGATGCCGTTGCTCGGTGCTGCTGTGGGGCACTTTTATTCCACCTATGAATCATCGCCGGTTTCGTCTGCGGTGAGTGGGAAACCCAGCCAAGCTCCGTCGGCGACGGCTGTCCCGTCGGCATCGGTTGCTCCGTCGGTATCTGCGCCTGCCGCGAAAGCGACCCCCTCACCTGCTAAAACTGAGTCTGCCCAGGTTGCGGATAAAACGATCTCGATTATGTTGCTCAATGGCAAGGGTGTGAAAGGGTACGCGGCTGAACAGGGTAAAGTGCTCAGGGCTGAGGGGTACACCAACATTGAGGTGGGGAACTATTCGAAGGGTGCTCCGGCACAAACGACTGTCTACTATCGTGATTCGTCTGTCAAAGCTGCTGCGGAACATGTGGCTCAAAAACTTGGCGGAACAGCGGTAGAGTCTGTGGCTGCTGTGGGGGCGGGCCAGATTGTGGCGGTGTTGCGCTAGAAGATGAATGACAATGAGGGTGCCTCTGGCACCCTCATTGTCATTGCTGCGGGTATGTTGAGCGCGCGAGTGACGGCAGTGTCAGATGTGTATCGCTCGCGGTGAAATAGGGAAACATAGCGCCACAATTCGTTTGCACTCATAGGCCGTGAGTGCCAGAATTGGTCTTGGCACTCGACGTCAACGAGTGATAAAACTACCGGCCAGTGAGGCGTCGGAAGTGGTGGGAAATGAACGCCACTGCCGTCGTCGTCCGTCGCGGGCACTGGGTGGAATCATCCCTAGTGGAGGAATGTAAATATGTCGAAGATCATCGCATTTGATGAGGATGCACGCCGTGGTATGGAGCGAGGCCTGGATCTGCTCGCCAATACGGTGAAGGTCACCCTTGGCCCTAAGGGTCGCAACGTCGTGTTGGATAAGAAGTGGGGTGCGCCCACCATCACGAACGACGGCGTGTCGATCGCAAAGGAAATCGAGCTTGAGGATCCGTACGAGCGTATCGGTGCGGAGCTGGTGAAGGAAGTTGCCAAGAAGACGGATGACGTTGCAGGCGACGGCACCACCACCGCAACCGTTCTCGCTCAGGCGCTCGTGAAGGAAGGCCTGCGTAACGTTGTTGCCGGCGCCAACCCGATCGCACTGCGCAAGGGCATCGACAAGGCTGTGGCCGCAGTCGTGGCCAAGCTGCATGAGAATGGCAAGGAAATCGAGACCAAGGACGAAATCGCTGCTACTGCTGCTATTTCGGCTGGCGATGCGGAAATTGGCTCGCTCATCGCTGAGGCTCTGGACAAAGTGGGTAAGGAAGGCGTTGTGACCGTTGAAGAGTCCAACACCTTCGGCACCGAGCTGGAGATCACCGAAGGTATGTCCTTCGATAAGGGCTACCTTTCGCCGTACTTCGTCACCGATGCAGAGCGCCAGGAAGCTGTTCTTGAAGATGCATACGTGCTCCTTGTTGAGTCCAAGATTGCCAATATCAAGGACATGTTGCCGTTGCTTGAGAAGGTGATGCAGTCGGGCAAGCCGCTCGTCATCATCGCAGAGGACATTGAGGGTGAGGCGCTGGCTACCCTCGTTGTGAACAAGATCCGTGGCACCTTCAAGTCGGCTGCTGTGAAGGCACCGGGCTTTGGTGATCGCCGTAAGGAAATGCTCCAGGATATGGCAGTGCTCACTGGCGCTACCGTCATCTCCGAGACCGTTGGTCTCAAGCTGGAGAATGCGGATCTTTCCATGCTTGGTACCGCACGCAAGATTGTTCTGACCAAGGACAACACCACCATTGTTGATGGTGCTGGCTCGAAGGAAGATCTCGATGCTCGCGTTGCTGTGATCAAGTCGCAGATCGAGAAGTCCACTTCGGACTACGATCGTGAGAAGCTGATGGAGCGCCTCGCGAAGCTCTCTGGTGGCGTTGCTGTGATCAAGTCTGGCGCTGCAACCGAGGTGGAACTCAAGGAGCGCAAGCACCGCATTGAAGATGCGATCCGTAACGCGAAGGCTGCTGTGGAAGAGGGCATCATCTCTGGTGGTGGTGTGGCTCTGATTCACGCTGCTGACCAGGCTCTGGAGAACATCGAACTTGAGGGTGACGAAGCTGTCGGTGCGCAGATCGTGCGTGTGGCTGCTTTGGCTCCGCTCAAGCAGATTGCTGAGAACGCTGGCCTCGAAGGCGGCGTCGTGGCAGAGAAGGTACGTCACCTCCCCACTGGCCACGGCTTGAATGCGGCAACGGGCGAGTACGAGGATCTTCTTGCTGCTGGTATTAATGATCCGGTGAAGGTGACTCGTTCAGCTCTTCAGAATGCTGCATCGATCGCTGGTCTGTTCCTGACCACCGAGGCTGTTGTGGCTGACAAGCCGGAACCGCCGGCACCGGCAGCTCCGGGCGGTGAAGATATGGGCGGCATGTACTGATCGCATCAGACATTGTCGTGAATTGAGATCGTAAGCGCGGGGGAGACCTTGGCGGTGATCTGATTTCATCAATGGTGAGGGCGGCGGATGAAAATCCGCCGCCCTCACCATATTCGTGCTCTGAAGAAGACAAAGTGATGTTGATGTCAAGCGCTATTGCTTGTTGATTGACTAATTTTCACGGAAGGACGAAAATATCTTCATCATTCTAGACCAGATTAATGAGAGTGATCGTCCCGTTTTTCCAGCGCATTACGATCGGTATGTTGACCCGGAAGTTGGCCGTAAGATGCAACGAATTGCGTGTGCATCGAGGAAAACGAGCGGGCGAAGCACATCGAATTTGGGTGAATCTTAAAAACTATCTTCTACCGAGTCTGCTTTTTCCATCGTCGAAGTTTGCGCTGAACTACTCCTGTCCTTCGCCACGTCAGCCTTGCGGGCTTCTTTTGCGCAGCGACGCTTTGACGCAATGATATCGAGAGTATCGCGGGCGATCTTTTCACGTTTAACAGCTTCGGCTTCTGGCCCTGACAGAACTGTAGGCTGGACTCCTGGCTCGAAAGAATCGTCTGGATCTTCGAGCGTCGAACGAAACTCTTCGGCGGTTAAACGCCTGAATGGAACTATGTGAGGTACCTCGTCGGCACCGCCGTCGGCGTCGAAATTTTCGTCATCTTCAGGCTCGGACTGAGCTAGCAACTGCGCAGTTAACGCATTGCCGACCTCGTCGTGTATTTTCGGTGCAGATGTTGTCGACTCCTTGGTGGTACGTGTGCTGGTATTGCAGGGTGATTCGGATTCGTTGATGAGAGGAAAATACGTGGTATCGCTGACCGCCGATTCATTTGCTTCAATGAACGCCTTGATACGTTCTAGTTCGGCGGTGGCATTCTGACGTGCATTGAGTTCCCAATCAGCGGCAAGTGGAGAGATAAAGAGGCGCTTACGGGAAAGCAAACGGGTGAGGATCCGTGAGCGTGCACGATAATATGACACGTCGTCCACGCCTGCGTATTCCTCGCGAGTCAGGGCGTTGTACTTTTTATAGCGCTTAGGATCAGATGCCAGAACACCCAAGTGGGCGTCCCGGAGAGCAATTTGGTCAGAATCAACCGCATCAAAGGTTGAGGTTTCTCCTAGTTGCTGGGAAAACGATGAGTGACGGTGGTGCAGTGATGTGATCAGCGTAGCAATAGACTCACAAGTTGCTTGCGGAATACCGAGCTGTGCGAGATCTTCACGGGCGACGGCTGCACTAGCAAGCTCATCCTCGCCGCCGTTGTGAGCATAAACGGCGTGATCATCAACAGAAAAAACGACCCCGTGATACCACGTTGCGAGGCAGATGCAATCGGGATCGCGAGTTTCGGGTGCCAGGGTATCGATGCGAGTGAGCATATCCATGACATGCGTCATGTTATGGACCTTACGATCGGGGGTAGACCAAATCTCAATCAGAGCACGGCACGCATGAGCGAGTTCTTTTGCGTGAGCATCAGCACCGACATTTATTGCACTACGCACGAAGGAGCGGATCACCCAATCGGGAACCGCCGCAGTTGCGACTTTTTCGTTTTCGAGCACCCCAGCAGTCTAGCGGGTGATGTGTGAACCGGCGAAGTGGAATTCAGCTTTTGATGGTGTGAAAATCACTGTGAAGTCACTTCCCACAGACCAACTAAGCCACAACTGGCTGGCCTAATGTTTTACATTAGATGGGTGGATACTTTTCGTAAAAGACGTGCTCTCATTACCGGCGGCACTTCGGGCTTAGGCTGTGAGTTCGCTCGCCAGCTTGCGCGACGTGGTTTCGATATTGTGCTGGTCGCTCGCGATGAGGAGCGTCTTGAGCGCACTCGGGGGGAGATCGAGACCCTCGGTGTCGATGTCGAAACTCTCAGTGCCGATTTGTCAACGCCCGATGGCGTTGAGATGGTCAGTGAACGTTTGAAAGCTGATCCGCACGTGACGTTCTTCGTCAATAATGCAGGCGCGGGTCTCTACGCCAAACTTGCGCAAGCCGATTACTCCCAGTTTTTAGCAGGAGCCCAGTTGATGGCTCTCGCACCGATGCAACTCGGAGGCGTTGCTGCGTCGGTGATGAAAAAGCGCGGCTCGGGTGTCATCATCAATACGGTGTCCATGGCCGCTGTCGCTCCCATGGGGTCGTATTCGACGGTCAAAGGCGCTTTCAAAATGTGGTCAGACTCCCTGGCAATTGAGCTTTCCGGCACCGGGGTTCATGTTGTGACGTTTATGCCTGGCTGGGTTCATACGGAGTTCCATGCGCGCACGGGGGTGTCAAATTCCTCGATCCCATCGTTTTTGTGGATGCAGGCTCCCGACGTCGTCGCTGCAGCGCTCGCCGACGTCGACGCTGGGCGTACCTTGTCTATCCCGTCTAAGCGATACAAAGTCCTTGGGTTCCTCGCACAGCACGCCCCGCGTTCGCTTGTTGCCAAGGCCGTGCGCAAACTGAATAAGGGGCGTCGATGAGCGAAAACCAGCGCAGGAAACTCCATCCTCTTGACAGCTATCACTCTGGTGCGAAGCGTAACCAGCGCAAGGCCGTGCGCAAACTTGTGACGCGTCCGGTGATCAATGCATTGTTGAATGCCACAGTGTGGGGATCAGAAAACGTTGAGGGGCTTGAGGGTGCCTATATTTGTGTGGGCAACCACTCTTCGCATCTGGATGCTCCGATGGTGTTTTCCTTACTTCCAGAGTTTATGGCCGAGCGTCTGGCGACAGGAGCCGCAGCTGATTATTTTTATCGCCGCAAGGGGATCTCAAAGCTCACCTCGATGTTTTTTAATACCTATCCCATCGAGCGAAAAGGAAAATATCACGGGCCGAATGCCGGGCGTGCTGCCGGAATGACAGGCCGACTTCTGCGTGACGGTGTCCCGATCTTGATTTTCCCTGAAGGAACACGATCGCGCGACGGCCAGATGGGGCAGTTCAAGCCAGGAGCGGCGGCGCTGGCCATCAAGACTCATGTCCCGATTATCCCGTTGGGGCTTGCAGGCGGGCACGACGCGATGCCTGTTGGACGTTTCTTACCGAAGTTGGGGCGACCGCCGGTCAGTATGTATATCGGAAAGCCGATGTGGGCATTGCCAGATGAAGAGCCAGAGCAGTTCATGGCTCGCGTTCAAACACATATTGAGTCGATGCTTGTCAGCCGTTCAGCCAATCCCGAAATGCTGGGTGAAACTGGTGGCGGCGAGTGCGCATGATTGCGTACTCGCCGCCGGGGATAACGTTGGGGGGATAATTATTTGCGTGAAGTGAATGCTTTAGCAAGTTTTGGTGCTGCATAGGTGGACATGTGTTGGCGTGACTTCTCAGGCGCGCTCGGTTTTTCCATGAGCCGGGGGAAGGTCAAGCGAATAGTCAGCCCACCACCCGGGGTTTCTGCTACTTCAGTACTTCCAGAGTGTGCTTGCATAATGGCTGAGACAATGGCCAGGCCGAGTCCCGAACCACCTGATTCACGCGAACGTGACGTGTCAGTTCGGAAGAAGCGCTCAAAGACTCGAGATCGGTCTTTCTCCTTGATTCCAGGGCCGTGATCGCGCACTTCAACAATCGCGGAATCTGGGCGTTGATTCGAGCGTCCGACAGCCACTTCTACTGCTGTCCCTGATGGTGTGTGCGAGCGAACATTCGATAGCAGATTCGAAATCACTTGGGTGATCTTCTCTTCGTTGCCGATAATCATCACTGATTGAGGCTCATCCCCGTCCAGATCGGTGACTTCAATGGGGTAATCAGGTGCGCGTACCTCGAAGTCTGACACTGCATTCAAGGCAACTGAAGCCAGATCGACGTCGGAGTAGTTGAGTTTGCGTCCTTCGTCCAGGCGCGCGAGTTGTAGCAGATCTTCGACGAGGTGGCTCATTCGTGTCGACTCGGACTCAACTCGTGCCATGACGTGCGGTACCTGATCTGCGGGGACGCCGCCCATACGGTAGAGCTGGGCGTAACCGTTGACGGAGGCCAGTGGTGTGCGCAGTTCATGGGATGCATCCGACACGAATTGTTTCATTTTTTGTTCGGAAGCTTCTTTTGATTCGAATGATTCCTGAATCTGCGACAGCATGACATTGATGGATCGTCCGAGCATACCGACTTCGGAACCTGATGAACCTGACGGCACACGGCGGGAGAGGTTTCCAGAGGCAACGTCACGTGTCGCTACTTCGATCGCATGTAAACTTCGCAGCTGGCGCCGGATCATCAAAAATGATACGGCTCCACCGAGGACACCAAGAACGAGCTCGAACGCTACGAGCATCTGGATCAGGTTCGTCACTGCTGCGTCGACGCTGATTGTGGGCAGACCGATCACGACAGAACCGATTGGTTGATTTGTTTGCGGCTCCACCATTTGTAGCGTAATAATCCGCCACTTGGAGTTCTTTGTGCCGGGGACGGTGATGGGATCCTGTGTGAGCTGTGTTGCCAGCGTCGCTGGATGGGCAGGTTCTCCCACGGTGCGTCGCATGGGTTCGCCCACCACAGTGAATGGTTTGAAATTCTGGTAGGCGACGTACACAAAATATTCAGATGGCAGGATCTGTGTGTAATCGGATGCAGTAATTTCTTTGCGTGACCCGTTGACCACGCGATCGAGGGTTTGGGTCGCGATTTCGGTACCGGAGGTCATCAGCTCGGTGTCAATTTTCCGAGTCAGGTGAGTGCGCAAGATCTGCGCGCCGATGAAAGAGATCAGGACGAACACGACAACCAGCAGTGACATGAAGGTAACGCTGAGTTTAAAAGAAAGCGTGCGATACCAACGTGGCGGATCGTGTGGAGCCATCATGAGTTCACTTCGCGGTACGGAGCACGTAACCGATGCCGCGCTTGGTATGAATCAACGGCACGAAGGCGGCTGCTTCCTGTGGGTCGGTCATACCGAGGGCTTGAGGTGAATCGAGCTTGCGACGCAAATAAGAAATGTACGATTCGACGATCGAGGCTTCTCCTACCCAGTTGTAATCCCACACGTGATCGAGGATCTGCATTTTAGAAACCACGCGTTCGGAGTTCACCATGAGGTAACGCAAGAGCTTGAACTCAGTGGGGGAGAGGTCGATCTCGCGGCCAGCGCGCGTCACTTCGTAGGTGTCTTCGTTCAAGATAATATCTGCATATGTGATGACGGCGGTCTGTGGAGTGGTTGCGGTGGTGCGACGAAGAACAGTGCGAATACGTGCGACGACTTCTTCAAGCGAGAATGGTTTAGTGATGTAATCGTCCCCGCCGACTGAGAGGCCTTGGAGCTTGTCTTGGAGATCGTCTTTTGCTGTCAGGAACACGACCGGCAATGTTGCGCGATGTTCGCGCAGGTGACGAAGTACCTCGAATCCATCCATGTCGGGGAGCATAACGTCAAGTACGACGATGTCAGGGTTGAAAGCAAGTTGTTGTTTGAGCGCTTCGGCGCCGTCGCCTGCGGCAGCGACTTCGAAGCCTGCAAAACGCAGGGAGGCTGAGAGGAGCTCACGGATGGTTGGCTCATCATCGACTACGAGGATGCGAGCTTCCGGTTCAGAATACTGGGCTGTCATGCCACTATTCTTACCATTATCGCTGGAAGTGTGCTGAAAGTTTTCTGAATGCGCCGGATATGTTTTCCTGCCGACGACGGCGGTGCGCTGTTGTTTTGTGCACACTCTGCCGAGCGGTGAGGCAAGTGACGATTGTGTGAAGAAATATGGAGCGGGTCAGGCTCACATACGGGCATTAAATAAACTCCAGAGGATCGAATTCTTCGACATCCATCGCGTGGATACGTGACAGTGGCTGGTTGAAAGCATGAACATCATATTCGAGATCGATAATTGTCACCCCTCGATCTTGGAGAGAGGCGAGTGATGTCGAAAGGAATTCGCGGAAACACAAAATGGACACACGATGCCCAGCGTCTAGTAGTTCTTCGATCTGGGGAAGATAGTCCGCGTCATGTGAACCGAGCACGATATCGGTGCCGGGCTTCGTCTTCGCGATGGCTTCAAGCGTGCGTTGGATTCCTCGATCGACAACCTTGACATTGGGATCTTCAGACGTCAAAAGAAGTGGACGCCATCCGATGGCCATGAGTGCTTGGACAAACGAGGTTGCGATCTTTTCGGTGGCGTTCAAAAAGAACAGACCCGAAATAGAATGGCCGTCTGACGGCTGGTCTTGCCAAGGATCGAAGTCAAGTACGCGATCCCAGCGGGGGCGCTCCTCTGCTCGTGGAGCACGCCCAAGAATGTTGACACCCAACGTGGCATCAAGGTTTTCGCCGTCAATAAGAAAATACATAGCGCAATTCTAAACCGAATGCGGGCGGGAGGTTAGCCTCCCGCCCGCATTGGTGAATATTGTGATGACTCAATTCGAGGTTAGTGCTGTGAGAAATTGGGGATCGCCCATCCCTCACATGCCTGATCAGTAGGCTGTGAAGTCCTTGCCTTCAATTTGCTTAGCGGGTTCGCCAGCCTGCAACGCTGCCAAGCGGGCTTCTACTTCGGTCATGTCTTTGCCTGATTCCAGTTCAGCGAACTGAGCGTCCAGGGAAGACTGGGCAATTTCAGCTTTGCCTAGTGCGAGTGCTTCTTCGCGGCGAACCTTTTCTTCGAAGCGACCAAGCTCAGAAGTGGGATCGAGAACGTTGATTGCCGAGATCGCATCATGAACCGTGTTTTGAGCGGCGGCAGTCTTTGAGCGAGCCACTAGCTGATCACGCTTTGCCTTGAGTTCTTCAAGCTTGGAGCGCATCATGTTTAAGCCGTCTTTGAGCTTAGCAACGACTTCTTCTTGCGAAGCGAGTACCGGTTCTGCGGATTTTGCTTCACCTTCGGACTGGATTTGCTTCTCGATTGCGATCTTTGCCAGATTTTCGAACTTCGCGGCGCCGTCTTCGTTGCCGGCTTCGCGCAGTTGCTTCGCCTTCGCGACCGCGGCGGCTGCCTTCTGACCCCATTCGCGTGCGGATTCAACGTCTTCTTTGTAGTCTGACTGGGCCAGGCGGAGGTTGCCCACGGTGACAGCGACGGCGTCCTCAGCCTCAGCAATGGAGTTGGTGTAATCGCGGACCATCTGATCGAGCATCTTTTGTGGATCTTCGGCGCGATCGAGAAGCGCGTTTACGTTTGCTTTCGCCAATTGAGCGATACGGCCCAGGATCGACTGCTTTTCTGCCATGGTTAGCCTTTCGTTGGATATCGGCTGTTTCTTCAAGAAACATCCGGTCTCTATTTTATCGGTGTTTCGTTGTTGTGACTGCTTATTGCGCTCAGCGTGAGATCAGAACTTCAATGAGCCGCCGCCCCCGCCGCCAAAACTTCCTCCTCCGAAGTCTCCGCCGCCAAAGGAACCACCGCCCCAGCCTCTATCCCATCCACTCGAACGGTGCCCGGAGGAAGCGATACCGTTAAGAATTCCGCCAATGATCATGCCGGTCAGGAGGTCACCGCTGTTGTTGCCACGGCGAGAATGATCCATCCTGCGGATGTCGTTTTGTGCTTCACTCAGCGCAGCAGTTGCCTGTGTTGCCGCTTCGCGCGCGTGATCGGCCTTGCGCTCAAGCTCCGTTTCGCTCATGGCACGAGCCAGAGCAGTGCGGGCGCGAGCCAATAGAGAACGCGCCTGAGCGCCGACGCCGGAACGATAAGTGTTCACGAGTGCGTCAGCTTGGGATAGAGCATCGGTTGCAGAATTCATATCCGCCTCGGTGCGCGACTGAAGCTTCTGACGGCGATCATCGGCTGCGCGCACGCCAGAAAGAGCCAGATCAAGAGCATCTTCGGCGGTGCGGAGATCGTGTTGGAGCCCAAGGAAATTATCATCACTTCCCACGCGTGCCAACACTGCGCGCGCTTCTTGAGCGCGAGCGTGAATGGCACCATCGGAGCCGCCTAGGCGATCGGCGTCGGCGAGGTCAGAGGTCAGCGATGCGGCTGCCTGAGCGACAGCGTCCTTTGCGTTTGCGATCAGCTCAGGTGCTCGATCGATGCTTGCCACGAGTTCGGATGCTTGGCCGATTGCCCCCTCAGCAAGTTGCGCATACGGGACGGCCTTGTTTTTCTCTCCTTGAGCCACGAGCTTATTCGCCGTGTCAATGGACTCTCCTGCTGCTGCGAGCAGACCTTCGACTTGTGTTGGGACGGTTTCAAAACTCACCAGCATCTGTTTGGCATATGAACGTGACAGGTCATCGAGTTTCTTTGCCACCAAGGGAAGTGTGGAGAAGATGTCATCTTTGCGTTGGCGTAACTCCTCAAGCTTGACGTCAACGTGTCGAGCCAGAGATCGCAGTTCAGAGAATGCTTTTTGGTGTTCCTTGAGTGCGGTTTGCACGGACTGCGCGTAAGCGAGGATTTTTTCATTCATCTCGCGTTGCTCTTCAGGGGTTTCGGGGTCATCGTCCCCTAGGAGCTTTTGCAGCATGAATGCTTCATGGATATCACGTTGGGCACTGTCCAACACGGACGAAAACTTCGCTGTGGCATCAACTCCAAACTCTGCTTGAGCGAACTCCAACTCGGCTTGGGCTGAACGCAGGTTGTCATCGGCGTCGAGAAGAGCGGCAGACGCCTGCTGCGCGAGTTTGTTAAGATCGGCAGCTTCAATTTTCTTTTTGTTGCGCGCCTTCACGCGCGAGACAGCAAAAATGCCAGCGCCGACGGCGAGTGCTCCACCGGCGATGGGCACGATAGGCGGAGTCGAGCCACCGTGTTCCACACTGTCGCCGTTCATTGCTGAGGTGACGTTCTGGGCAAGTTTCTGCACAGCAGTGTCCCAGTTCTCGTTCTTGAGATCCTGCAAGACACTGTCATTGATAGCCTGTTGTAAAACGGAGGCAGTGACACCGTTGTATCCATCAAGAGCATAAAAACCGATATCGCGAGTTTTGGTGGCGATTGCCACGATTCCCTGGCCTGCTTTGAGCCCGGTTTTTTCTGCGGTTTGCTTGGCCCAGGTTTCAGAATTCATTTGGGAAAAATCATCCACAATGACCACGTACAAGCCGGTTTTGGGTACCCGAGCCACGGAATTGAAAGTTTGTGCTGAATCTGTGACCACGCCACTTTCATCGACGAAATGTGCATCGAGTGAATGAGGCTCAACTGCTAACGCTGCCGCTGGCCACATCAATCCTGCCAGCATTGTCATGCCAGCGGCGACCTTCACCAATCGTTTCACCATGACATCAATCTACCAAGGTGAGTGTTGTCTCGCGGTGGCTGTTTCGCTTCAAGCCGTAAACCGGCGTCGCTAAGGCGGGGGCAAAGTGCCATAATGAAGGAGAATAGCTTTTCGGGGAGATCCCCCGCGCTCGCGGTATGTCCGCGAAATTTTAGAAGAAAGAGAGTGAAGCTGTGCCTACCGGAAAGGTGAAGTTCTTCGACGAAGCGAAGGGTTTCGGTTTTATTTCTGGCGACGACGGCGAGTCTGTCTACCTGCCCGCTAGTGCGTTGCCGATTGGTGTGCGTGTCAAGGCAGGAACGCGTGTGGAATACGGTGTGGGGTCAACCCGCCGCGGTCCTGCTGCGCTCTCGGTTGAGGTCATCGCTAAACCTACATCTCTTGCTGCTGCGGCTCGCCGTAAGCCAGAGGAGATGCGCCCGCTGATTGAAGATCTGATTAAGATTCTCGATTCGGCGTCTGAGCAGTTGCGTCATGGCCGCTACCCTAAGGATGGGCCGCGTATCGCGATGGCATTGCGTGCTCTCGCAGAGGATTTCGATGTCGAATAATCGCATTGTCCCTCAGGATCGCCCGGTCAAAGATAAGTTGCTCGGCGGTGCAATCGAGCAGGCTCGTGAGGCAATTTTAGAGGTCACGAAAGAAAGTAACGTCGGGTCTCATGCCGGAATGTTGCAGGAAAGTGATCGCGTCATTACACACGCGTTTGAGTGTCTTTTGCCTGGCTATAAGGGATGGTTCTGGACTGTCACGCTCGCTCGCGCACCTCGGGCGAAGAAGATTACTGTTTCTGAAGTCGTCATGCGTCCTGGCCCGGATGCTCTTTTGGCTCCGACGTGGATTCCTTGGTCTGATCGGCTCAAGCCATCCGATATTTTGCCGTCGGATCGCCTCCCATACAATCCAGACGATCCTCATCTGGAGCAGGTCGAGGATCCTTTGCTCGATCAAGGTTTTGAAGCGACAGGGATCGATGCTGATGCGTCGGCAGTTTTTGAGCTGGGCCTTGGGCGTAAGCGTGTGATGTCCGATGCTGGCCGTGCGGCTACGTTCCGTCGCTGGTATCGCGGTGAGGGTGGTCCGCGTAATCAGGCGACGCGTGATGCGAAAGCCCCCTGCGCGACATGCGGTTACTTCTTGCGGATGGACGGTTCTGCGCGTGCAATGTTTGGCGTTTGCGGAAATGAGTGGTCTGCTTTCGATGGTCGCGTGGTCTCGCTTGATCATGGTTGTGGATCGCATTCAGAGACGGATATTCCTCGGCGTACTCCGCTGTGGGATCCGTCCGAACCAGTGCTCAACGATCGCGATCTTGAGATTATCGAGGAAAACTAGCTCGTGGAGTTCCTTGCTGGGAATGTCAAAAACTACTCGTGGGGGTCGCATCGTGCGATCCCCACGATGTTTGGTTTCCCGGCGTCGGAAGCCCCAGTAGCCGAGCTTTGGTTCGGTGCTCACCCGCTTGCCCCGTCGTTTATCGGCCGTCAGTTTTCTCTGGCGTATGGGCAAAAAACGCCCACCGACGTCGTTGATCTTGCCACGCATGTTGCTGCTGCAGCGCAACGGGTGTTGGGGGAGGATGTTGCGCGTCGTACCGGGGGGACGCTTCCTTTCCTTCTCAAGCTCATTGCGCCGGAGGAGCCGCTATCGCTTCAGGTTCACCCGTCGATTGATCAGGCACAGCGAGGATTTGCGTGTGAGGAAGCTCAGGGGGTGCCAGCGGATTCGCCGACGCGAAATTACAAAGATCCCAACCATAAACCGGAGCTTGTTTACGCTCTGACCAGGTTCGAAGCGATTGTGGGTTTTCGCTCGCCACGTCGAATTCTCGGTGTGCTTAGCGGGCTTGGAACCGCGCTTACTCAGCGGCTCGCTCATTTCATCGAAGAAGAACCGAATGCTAACGGAGTGAAAGCGGCATTTGAGTGGCTGCTCTCTTCGCATACGCGTCCCGACGCTGTTGCGGTGAGTCAGGTGGTCGACGCATGTCAGGCGCGTGCGCCGGAAGAGAGTCCTTCGCCGCGCGCAGATCGAATCGTGGCTTATCTTGCGCAGTACTATCCAGGAGACCCGGGTGTTGTTGCTTCGCTTTTGCTTAATCCGGTCACGTTGAGTCCTGGTGAAGCGATGTTTACTCCTGCGGGTACGGTTCACGCTTATCTTTCGGGAGTTGGTGTGGAGGTCATGGCTGCCTCGGATAATGTGATGCGGGCTGGATTGACGCCGAAACATGTGGATGTGCCGGCGTTACTTTCCGTCCTTGATACTGTGGCGGCACCTCCGATTCGGATCGCACCTGAACGCGTCAGCCCGATCCAGTCCATGTTCTATGCTCCAGTGGATGATTTTGAACTGTCGGTAATCGCTTTGCGTGATGCGTCATCATGGGAACGGGTGCGCGGGAGTGGTCCACGGATCATGTTGTGCCTCGAAGGGGCGGCGCAGATCAGGTGTTCAGGTGAGACTTTACGGATGAACACCGGTTCGGCAGTTTTTATCGAAGCTGCCGACGGTGGTGTGGAGCTTCGTGGTGTTGGCAAGTTTGTTCAGGCCGACGTGCCTTAAAGCGCTGAGGTTCAGCCAATCTACCCGTCAGGGATCAAATTGTGAGACAAAATGTGTTCACATTGTGGAACGGGTCTTGAAGTGGTGGGGCTTCTCCGTCTAGAGTAGCCGCACGTGAGTACTTCTATTGCTGAAAAACAGAGCCCGAACACAGCTGGCTCCGCGTCCTCCCTCGACCGACTCTTTCGCATCTCGCGCCGCGGTTCTACACTCGCCACAGAGATTCGTGGCGGAGTGGTGACCTTCTTCGCGATGGCCTACATTCTCGTCCTTAATCCACTAATCCTCCAAGGGCCTGACTCTACTGGTCACTACCTCGGCGGTGGCACCGCTCCCAATATTCCTGCAATCGCTGCTGGTACCGCTCTTGTGGCTGGCATTATGAGTATTCTCATGGGAAGCGTGGCGAATTACCCCATCGCGCTTGCTGCTGGCCTCGGGCTGAATTCGATGGTGGCCTCGACGATTGTCCAGATTCCGGGAATGACGTGGGCTGACGGCATGGGCATCATTGTCATCGAAGGCTTCGTGATTCTACTTCTTGTGCTCACTGGCTTGCGTGAGGCGATCTTCCGAGCAGTGCCACGATTCCTTCGTGCAGCGATCTCGGTGAGTCTTGGACTCTTCATCACCTTGATTGGGTTGCTCAACGCTGGCCTCATCCACACTTCCCCTGCTGGACTCGCCTTTGGCATGAACGGTTCCATTGGTTCGTGGCCGATGGCGGTGTTCGTTGTTGGTGTCGTTGTGATCATCGTCGGTCTGATCCGCAAGGTCAAGGGCGCTGTGCTCTGGGGTATTCTCAGCGCGACGGTGATGGCAATCATTGCGGAATCAATTGGCCACTTCGGTGTGGCTAGCGAAAATAACCCACTGGGATGGAAATTGACTGTTCCAGCCTTGGCTGGCTCGCCTGCCAACCTCCCTGACTTCTCCACCCTTGGACAGTTCTCAGTGGTTGGCCCGTTCCAGAAGGTTGGCGTGATTGCAGTTGCAGTTCTCGCATTCTCTATTCTTCTGTCAGACTTCTTCGACACTCTCGGTACCATGATCGCCGTGGGTACGGAAGGTGGTCTGCTCGACAAAGATGGCAATCCGCCGTCGACTCGCCAAATTCTCATTGTCGATTCCATGGGGGCAATGGCTGGCGGTCTGGGTGGTGTTTCGTCGAACACCGTGTTCGTTGAATCCACCACTGGGGTCGCTGAGGGCGCGCGAACCGGACTTGCTCCGATCGTCACTGGAACCCTGTTCCTCTTGGCGACATTCCTCTCCCCGCTCTTCGCCATGGTGCCAAACGAGGCGGCTGCTCCAGCGCTCGTTACTGTTGGCTTCCTGATGATGCAGCAAGTGGTGGATATCGATTGGAAGTCCCTCCATGTTGCGATCCCAGCGTTCATGACGATCGCGATGGCACCATTCGCTTTCTCGATTTCTGTCGGTATCGGAGCGGGCTTCCTGACCTACATCCTCGTCGAAGTTGCGCGTGGTCAGGCGCGCAACATTCACCCGCTGATGTGGGGCTCGGGTGCGGTTTTCGTAGTGTACTTCCTTCTTGAGCCGATTCAGAAGGTGCTCGGCCTGGCCTGATCCTCGGTGATGAAGGGAGCTGGATGCGTGAGGATACGCATCCAGCTCCCTTAATATTAGGGCAGCCGGTACGCTACATAGATATGCCGGGATGGGATCTGATTTCCCGCCGGTATCGGGTGGCGACATCTACTGACGAAAGATTCGCAAAGTCGGTAAGCTGAGAACAAAATCGCGAAAGGAAAAGCTGTGAGCGACCTCATCGACACCACAGAGATGTACCTCAAAACAGTGTATTCACTGATGGAAGAAGGTACTCCCGCGCTTCGTGCACGTATTGTCGAGCGGCTGGGCCAATCTGGCCCCACAGTGTCCGAGACAATCGGACGCATGGAGCGTGACGGTCTGGTGGAACTCGATGGGCGCCAGATCCATTTCACCCCCGAAGGTCTGCGCCGCGCTACTCGCGTCGTGCGGCGGCATCGTGTAGCTGAACGGTTGATGAACGATGTGCTCGAATTAGATTTGAGCCGTATTCACGATGAGGCCTGCCGTTGGGAGCACGTGATGAGCGACGACGTGGTGGAGAAGATTGAGCAGTTCCTGCATTCCCCAACCACTGATCCTTTCGGCAACCCGATTCCCGACGAAAAGGCTCACGATCCTCAAGAGCTGTCAGGGAAAGTTGCTGGGCTTCAAAATCTGGCAGCACTTATGGAATCGCTTGAGCCGGGACAGAAAGCGAAAGTAAAGATTGCGCGTTTGGCGGAAGTTGTCCAAGATGATGCGGAGATGATCTCGATGATTGCAGATCTTGGCATCCTTCCTGGCAAAGAACTGACAGTGAGCGCGGATCAGGTTCGCACTGATCTGGGTGAGCTTATTGAATTTTCTCCGCATGTGCGCCATGCAGTGTTCGTGAAACCTGTGCAGTGAGTACATTGCGAGCCGCGGTCAGCATGTAACACAACATTTTCGGACATAGCTCCCACCCTGACCCGAGCCAACTCCCTTCGGAGGGATAATCCAACACCCTTCGGAGTGGTAATCGGCACGGTGATAGCCTTCGAGCACGTTCTTGACGATGTTGCGATTGCTACCCGCTGACTGGGATGCTCCCGGCGGTCATGGCGAGGAGGTACCCATTGGTAATCCCTTGCTCGCCAACCTACAAGATTCTCGCCATTAGCGATCGGGTCATTCGCCTTCTGTACCTCCATTAACTCAAACCTGTGCATTTTGTTGCTTGGCATCAAAGAAGGCGCTTGCTTTTCCAGGAATTCGTTCTCCAATGCAAGACGCGTGCTATTTCGGTAATCGTCGTTTCTGATCGATCATGAGATGGTCGTGTCTTGGCGATATCAGTAAGAAAAGATGGACCTGTCTTTTTCTTGTTCTTAATATCCCTGTGACCATTTCAGGCAGAAAATCTAGATAAATCAAACGTAATTTATCAAGCAATAAAGACTATATAGAGCGCCATAGCTGCATTATGTCTAATTATGTTCTATTTAATTGATGAATACTATAAAAATAGTCTAGCAATAAGATTTTATGTAATGTTATTAGTTATTTAAATATAATTAAATCCATCTACCCCCCCCTAACGCGATATAGCATCAACATAAATTTAATTTGCGATAATAAACTATATGAAACTATATAAAATCTAAATATCAGATAAAATCTTTTTAGTATCGCACTTTAAAATAACATCACCATAAGCACATAAAAAAAGCAGTATAATAACACTGATAAATATTTAATAAACTATATAAAAGTGAAAACACCTCAAAGTTGACTATTAGTGTGAGTAGTAGTTCAATATATTCGTTGTCTCACTGCAAAGAGCTTGAATGGGCGGGATATTCTGCTGCGGTTTAAGCGCTTTGTTTTTGAGTAAGACTGTGTTGATTTTTTGCGGGGTGGGGACAATGTCTCAACGACTGACATGGAGACAGAAGATTGCGGCTGCAGTTGTGGCTGTTGGTTTGGTAGGTGCTGCTTCGTTGTGTACACCTGTCGCTGTTTCAAGTGAAATAAATAAAACGAACTTAAGCCATCGAGTTGGCGTCGTGACACAGCCACTGAGAATCGGTGATTCATCCCCTCGTGAGAATGGTGTTTCTCTTCTTGCGGGAGGAGGGGAACTTTATACTCTGGATCCTGATTCAAAAAAAATTACACCGTTGGCTCCCTATCTTCCTCCGATCGATAGCGGGGGCGCTTACTATCCGACAAATCAGAAACGGGTGGTTCGTGTCGCAAAGGCATATAGGCAATGCCAAAGAAGAACATTAAGAGAAGAAGGAAACTGGTGTTATTACGCAAAAGGATTAAGCTATAACGCTTTAGGTGTTGGTCCTGATGGAACACGTTATGCAACATTGAAAATTGGTAATAGTGGTACGCCTTATGCAAATGGGCGAGGCGTTTCGCGCTATCCACTTTTTCAGGTGTATTCCCTCCGTCCAGGTTCACAGGAGTGGGAAAAGTATGGCTCAGAATTTGAATTTCCTGCACAACAGATTTCTGGTGGGGAAAGGCCAGACAATTTAACTTTTAATGGGGGACAGGTTGCTCCTGACGGCACGTATTATCTCTCAGTCACTGATAAAAAAGGGCCATCGAACCAGGCGAAGTTGGTGTCCCATCTTTTTAAGATGACTCCAACAGGGCTGCAGTATGTCGGAGAAGTTACTGACGCGAATTTTAATCAAGGGGATACCGGATCGAGCGATGGGGATATCGTCTTCACTGAATCCGGAGATCTTGTTATTGGATTTTCTATTTTACGTGCGGATATTCCGGGGAATGCAAGACCGGGAGTGAACAGAATTGATTTAACTGTTGTTCCTAAGACCGCTCTTGACCGGGGTAATGGAGGTGCGCTGGAATCTTCCCTCTACTCTGTCGTAAATATCCGAAAGGGAGAACAGAAGAACGAAGAAAATTCTGCAATTGGCGCAACCAACGGTTTTGCGATAGGGAACGATGGCTCATTAATCTCAGCAAACTTCTCCATGACATCAAGTACGAGTTCGTTCTACCGTTACACAGATCTCCATAGTAATGCTCGCATCTTGACAAAAATGCCTATTAATGGGGCTCTCGGTAGTTATTCAAACACCACTGCTCTTCCTGAATGGGAACCCCCACTTGCAAAGTGGCAGGATAACCGAGATAACTCCGGCGGGCATTATTACACTCCTGTGCCTTGGGACTCACAGATTACGGACATGGCTGGTGAAGCTTTTATCCCATCGGTTGTGGCTCACAAGCGCGTGAATGGCCGTGTCTCACCAGCTGACCAGTTTAAAATTGAAGTAGCTTCGAAGTCTATTAGTAGATACGCAACAACAACAGGTAGTGCCAATCAAATTGCTACACAGGCTATACCTGCTCTTTCTGGAACTCAAATAACGGTAACTGAAGAGATCGCTTCAGGATCAAGCTCGTTAGAAGAGTACGAAGTATCAGCTCAGTGCATAATTGGCAATATTCCAATTAAAAATATCTCTGCTCCGAAGATTTTGGGGAGAAAAGCTACTGTTCAATTCGCAGTGCCATCCGTTTCTGGCAATATTGATTGTACATTCGTAAACACTCCCAAACTTAGCGGTCAGTTTGAATGGGCAAAGGAAAGCGACGACGGACAGTTGCTCGCCGGTTCCCAGTGGACGCTTGCACGCAAAGATCAAAGTGAGTTTAAGGTAGAGGGTTCATCGGCACCTGCTAGTAGCTTCGATATTTCGGATTCAGGATCAGGAAGTGAAATCGATCAGAACCCAAATGTGGGCGAATTCTTGGTTAAAGGCTTAAAACCTGGAATATATACGCTCCGAGAAAAAGTTGCGCCAGCAGGGTTTCAGCGGATCAATACTCAGTACACGTTCACGATTGGTTCCCCTGCCCTTGAAGTAAATAAAGTACATCTCTACGACGGAACCGCTCCGGTTCGGGGAAAAACGGGCCGTCATAATTCGATTGTGAATATCCCGCTCACAGGTGTGCTCACTTTCGAAAAACGTGCGGGTTTAGAGCCGGCAACAGGTAACGAAAACTTGCTCGGTGGTTCTGAATGGACATTGACGAACGTCCGCACGCGAGAAGCAATCACGTTGACGGATTGTATAGATACACAGGGCTCCGTGTGTCATGGAGATTTAAAAGATACTGACTCCCGAGCCGGAGTATTCCGAGTTACGGGCTTGAAGCTTGGCACATATGAGCTTCGAGAAAAGAAAGCCCCGGCAGGGTACGTTCTTAATACCACGCCACGGACTTTCACTATCGCTACGAAGCAGCTTGAACATAGCTTCGTTGGAAAACAAGCGATACTCAACCATCAACTGACTGGACCGACTATTCCATTAACCGGCGGAATCGGAAGGGACTTCTACGCCATCATGGGAACAGGGGTTCTTGGTCTTGCAGTTCTTGCATTTCTGCTGCGTCTACGCAAGCAGGGCTAATTTATGGGGGACGAACGTCTATCCCGATGAGAGGAACAAGAATAGTGAATTTTTTGAACAAACTGAAGAAGGGGGCACTCGCCGCAACTGCGCTTGCGCTGACTGCAACCTTTAGCATGGCGGGTAGCGCTTCGGCAGCCCCCGCACCGGGCGATATGCCAACTACAACAGGCAGCATCACCATCCATAAGCACAAGGATCTGGGAAACACAACTGAACTTGCGCCTGATGGTACGTCGAATGCGCCTGCTGAGCCTTTGAAGGGTGTCAAATTCACAATCACCAAGATTACTGGTGTTGACCTTACAAAGAATGCTGATTGGGAGAAGGTCTCGACTCTCACCGTCGAGAATATGGCCAATAATGGTGCCACACGTAGCACTGATGTTCGTACTGTAACGACAGGTGTGAATGGTGAGGCAAAAGCCGACAATCTGAAGACAGGGCTCTACCTTGTTGAAGAAACCAGCGTTGGCAATAACCCCATCACGAAGAAATCTGCTCCATTCTTTGTGACTATCCCGCTTCCTTTTAACAACAAATGGCTAACAAATGTTCACGTTTACCCGAAGAATATTGTGAAGACTCCTGGCACAAAGGAAGTAACCGAGGACACCAATACCCACAAGGTTGGTGATCAGATTGGCTGGACAGTCACAACAACAGCATCGTCAGATAATCCATCTGCTTATGGTGTTGTGGATCAATTGGAAGATTACCTCACGTACGTTGATAAGTCCGCTAAAGCGTATCTAAATGATGATGCTGCTCCACTTACGGATGTGACTGTTGCTACAGGGACTACTCCAAAGAAGCACGTCAAGATCAGCCTAGGCAGTGAAGCGCTTAAGAAGATTCATAAGGGTGACAAAGTCAAGTTTGTTCTTCAAACACGAGTAGACTCTATCCCTGAAAACGGTGTAGTGAAGAATAGCGCATGGCCGATCGAGAACGATTACAACCCGTTTGAGAATCCAAATCCGGATAATCCAACCCCAAATGTCCCACCGATTATCCCAACAAAGGATCCTTACTTCGGCGATTACAAGTTCATGAAGGTAGATTCAGCTAATCCGGCTAAGGCACTTTCGGGCGCAAAGTTCGGGCTATACACAATCGGCAACAATGGGCATGCCGGTACTCTTGTTTCGCAAGCGACGTCAGGAGAAGATGGCGTTGTTGCTTTCAACGGCATCTACCTTGGTACTTTTGATAAAGGCACAGCAGCTACCGATGCTACTAAGCAGTTTGTTGTGAAGGAAATCGAAGCGCCGTCCGGTTATGTCCTCTCAAATGCCGAGAAGACAATCACGATCAAAGCTGGGCATGTGAGCGGTAATACAGATCTGGAGAAGGTCACGAATACCCCGCAGTCGGGGCCGAAGCTTCCGCTTACGGGTGCTGCGGGTACTCTCATGCTCACGCTTATCGGACTCGGACTGGTTGGTGCGGGCACTACAGTTTTCGTTCGTAACTCTCGTCGCAAGTAATTGCATCTGACAAAGGCGTAGGGAAGCACGTGAGTGTTTGCCTACGCCTTTGTTGCGTGATAGACAGGAAAATAAATATGCGCCGTCTTTTGAATGCCTACCTTGTGAGTGTGCTTCTTCTTTTAGGATCAGGATTTCTCTTATACCCTACAGTTGCATCGTGGAAGAGCCAGTGGGAACAATCAAAGGTTGTTGATGCATACTCTGATCTTGTTGACCATGCCAAACCTGATCGTTCCGCTCAAATACAAGAAGCCCACAAATACAATAGCCTCCTCGCGGCCGGTGCAGTACTTGGGCAATACGAACGTATTCCGCAAGGTGCAGGTACCGTAGATGCATCCCATAATTCCGATGTCGTTCCCTATGATCAACAACTCAAAGCAGGAGATACAGGGATCATGGGACGCATCAGAATTCCAAAAATTGATGTAGACATTCCGATCTATCACGGAACAAGCGAAGAAACGTTACTACGTGGTGCTGGGCATCTTGAGGGAACCTCCCTGCCTGTAGGGGGAAAGAGCACGCGAACTGTTATTACCGCACATCGTGGACTCCCTGAAGCCACACTTTTTACTAACCTCGATGAAGTCGAAGAAGGCGATACCTTCACACTCGAAGTATTCGGACAAACGCTAACCTACCGTGTCTTTTCTAAAAAAATTGTTGAACCGGAGGATTCGGAAAGTGTGTTAGTCGAAGAAGGCCGCGACATCGCCACTCTCATCACCTGTACCCCATTGGGAATTAATAGCCACCGCATTCTTGTGAGTGGAGAAAGGGTAATCCCTACGCCTGTTGATAATTTGAAACAAGCCGGGAAAAAGTCTGATCTTCCCCGTTTTCCCTGGTGGATTCCTATCTCCATCGGCGTTGCTACCATTGCTTTGGGATATTCTGCAAGAGAAACGTATCTTTACTTCCACGCTCGTCGGTTAGCTAAAACGCAGCTAGAAAGCACAGAGTAACCTGGAGCGAATATAGGTCATAGATCTTCTTAAACGGTGCCATAGCTGAATTAGTTTGGGTTTTTCTAGGTGTTTACCCTGTTTCTCATTCATGCTGATGGCTTGTGCTGTTATCCGTACTTGTTCTCGATTTCTTCTGGCGTAGGATAGTCAAGTTTCTCGTGGTAGACCAGACTCACTCACCCACTCAAACAGGAGAAAACCTGAACGTCTTCACTTCATTTCTCAGCAAAAGTTCTAAAGACAGAGCATAATCCGCCTCAAAAACACAAAACAAATCCTAGAACACTCCACGGAGCAGCGAATTGTGGTTGCGGAAGCGAATTGTGGTTGCAGAAATATGAGGTGTGGTAGTGCGGATGAGTAGTTGAGTGTGGTCATCGAAAAATTTTTATGTCCAATTTTTGTGCAGGCCTTGTGGATTCTTTCGATCGTGGAGTATGTTTTCCCTGTTCATGTCGTTGTCTGACATCTGACAAATGAACACATTGGTTCAATCTCAAAGAAGAGGAAATTGAATATGCTCAAGCTCAATAAGTCGCAGGGCGAGATTCCCTGGTACAAGCAACTCGGACGTGACAAGTGGAAAGCATTCTTTGCTTCGTGGCTTGGAGTTTTCCTAGATGGCTATGATTTTGTGCTGATCGCATTCGCACTTCCGCATATTCGTGAAGCGTTTAATTTGTCGTTACCCCAGGCAGCCACGCTGGTATCTGCAGCATTCATTTCTCGGTGGCTTGGTGGTTTAGTGCTGGGCGCAGTTGGTGATCGATACGGACGTAAGCCGGCGATGATCATGTCGATTTTCATGTTCGCGTTCGGATCTGTTGCGATGGCCTTTGCCCCAGGCTACTGGACGCTCTTTGCACTCCGCTTGCTGATCGGTTTTGCGATGGCGGGCGAATACTCGGCATCGGCAACGTATGTTATTGAGTCTTGGCCTAAGCATATGCGTAACAAGGCTTCGGGATTCCTTCTCTCTGGGTATGCTTTTGGTGTTATCCTTGCTGCTCAGGTTGACAAGTACCTGTACCCGTGGGTGGAGGCATGGCACCCCGGTTGGGGCTGGCGTGCATTGTTCCTCACAGGCGTTATCCCTGTGGTACTTGCAATTTATATGCGTAAGCGTTTGCCTGAAGCTGATGATTGGGTGGAAGCGAAGCAACAGACGGCACAGGATTCTGGGGCTCGTGATGCGGTGACTATCTTGTTCAAGGGGAAGTACACCACTATTAATGTGATCGCAACTGTCGTAGCCGCTGCATGTTTGGTCTTTATTTTTGCTGTTCCGTCCACGCCGTCGTGGATCGTTGTTTTGCTGTACATTGTGTCGCTTGCAGTTTTCGTTGCATTCATGACGCAGTTCGACCCGCGCCGGTGGATCGTCGGCGTGGCAATCATGGTGACGATTTTTGCTGCCTTTATGTACACTTGGCCGATCCAGGGGTTGCTGCCAACGTATCTCAAGAGCGTGGGCTTCAATGAGGCCACAGTGACATCGATCGTTTCGTTTGCCGGACTCGGAAATGCCTGCGGGTATATTGTTGCGGGTTTCGCCGGTGATCGTTTCGGCATGCGAAAGTGGTTTGTGATTTCGTTGGTGATTTCTCAAACTATCGTTTTCCCGCTGTTTAACGCGGGCGGTTCGGCAGTCATTCTTGTCTCGGTTCTTCTGTTCTTTAACCAAATGTTCGGACAAGGAATCTCTGGTCTCACACCGAAGTGGGTATCGAGCTATTTCCCGATTGAACAGCGAGCAGCTGGTCTTGGGTTTGCATACAACGTTGGTGCACTTGGTGGCGCCGTGGGTCCGCTTCTTGGCGCACACCTCGCGAAGAGTTATGGATTTGGCATGGCGTTAGCAATTCTGTCGGTTGGATTCGCTGCTGTTGTTGCATTGTCAATCGGTTTGAATATTCCAAAGCAGCTTCAAAAGCTTGTTAATAAGGAAGCTGTACGCCCTCAGGACGGTGACGACGAGATTATCGACGAAGCGTAGGGGAGACAAATATGGAAAGAAGATACGTACGAGCGATCGGGCTCGTTTCAGTATTGACATGTATGTTTTCCACATCGGTGGCTCAAGCTGTAGAACCTGACACTGATTCGGTGGGGTGGAAGGCTTTCCAAAGTGAAGTAACAGTTGATTCCACGTTCTACCGGATTCCATTCCTTCTAGAGACGAAGAATGGAATCTTGATCGCTGGGACTGATGCGAATCGAGGGACTACGGGCGATTCGGCCGATAATATCGATGTGGCTATTCGCCGGAAAGTGCAATCTGGTGCATGGGAACCAGCGCAAGTGCCGCCCGTCCTTAACATGCAGGATTATTCGGATAATTCGGGATATGCTCGCGCGAGTGCATCAGTTATTGATGGCGCGATCGTTCAGGACGACAGTACGAGTGAGGTGAAGATCCTCATTGATCTGTGGCCCTGGAACGGCGGTGTTTTTACCAATCTCAATGTGTCCTCTGATGGTTCTGTCCATGGCGGTAGCCAGCGCTCATTTGTTCTTGGTGATGGTTTCGCATCAGTTGGCGGACGTGACATGCTCTTGCTTTCTTCGAAGAATCATAAGGGCGATGCGGACGGACAAAAGGGTGTTGTCAATCTCAACACGAACCGAGCCGATTTCGATTACGTTGCCGATGTGAATGGTCCGCGAGATAGTGATGGCCGAATCCGCGTTTATCATCTCAAAGGGCAACCACGTCAATACACGCCTCATGGTGTGGATGATTCGAATCTCCTGCTCGGAGCGGAATCAGAATACTCGTTGAGTAGTGATTTTGAGCTTTTCAAGGATGGAAAGCTACTGAACTCTCACCAGGTAGACACAGGAAAATCTGTGCCAATGAAGATCATGTACCGTGATTGTGAACTGCAGATGTTTAATACTCAGCATGTTCTTCAAGTGAGTTCGGCAGATGACGGACAGTCGTGGAAAACAGATGGGCTCAAGACCCGTGACTTTAGGTCACCAGACTCGATGTATTCTCTGATTGCTCCCGGGAAAGCTCTGCAGACTCGCGAAGGAAAGAAGCCGGGCAGGATCATCGTGCCTGTGTATACAGAGAAGACTGGGGGAGTTTTCGCAGAGAGTGTCTACAGTGATAACGGCGGTGTGAGCTGGAATCGCGGTGGCGCTATCCCGAAGAACACAAATCTTCACGAATCAACCATCGTTGAGATTTCTGGAGGGACGCTCCTGAGTTTCAACCGTAATCCGGGGAACAACGGTAAAGTTTTGTGGTCCTACAGCCATGACAGTGCTATGAGTTGGAGTGAACCGCAGTCGGCACTGGGAGATTCTGCCCAGGGAATTGCAAGTCAGGTGTCCGCCGTTACGCTCAAGCAGAATTTGAAATCACGGCGCACAGGCGAAGAATTGCCGTCGGTCGCGGTTCTCACGCCGAGTGAGCGTGACCGTACTCATGGTGTCGTTCATTTTGCGGTGATTCATAACGCGAATACTCATCCAGAAATTGAGTGGATCGGGACAACCGAAATTACTGGCAAGGGTAAGAAGTTTGGGTACTCATCTCTCGAACAGCTCAGCAATGGAAAGATTGGTGTGCTTTTTGAGGCATCACCTACGTCAAATTGGGCTGATGGATTGAAATCCATCTATTACCGCGAAATTGCCGCAACTCCCATGGCCAAGTAAACGCAACTCCCATGGCCAAGTAAAAATGTGAAAGGTTTCAATGATGACAGCGATGAAAGTTCTCGACCTCAGTGAGGGGTTTGACATACTCACTGCAGACAAGCTTCCTGCATCCGAATTTGGTGCGATTCATATTGACTTCGCGACAACGATGGATACGGCTCTGCTCCAAATTGAAGGTGAATCAGGCAGTATCGAGTTACTCGTCAGCGGAGGACGTATCGATGGGTCAGTGCAAGGGGGCACGAAAGAAACAACCCGCCGTCTCGACGACGAAGACTCGCTTGGTGCCGACGACGGCTATGTTCACTCTGTGACACTTGCCGTCACCTCGACGGGTGCGCATCTTTATTTTGATGGATACGAGGATTTTTCCACCACGGATACAACGTGGCTACAAGATATTCGTCCCACAAAGCTCCTGGTGAACGGTAGCGGGGTGGCTAACATCAAGCGTTTTGCAGTGTGGGAAGGTGAGCTAGATTCAGCCGCGGCACTTGCGCTTGCGGTGCCTCCTGAAGCTCTCGTGGAATTTGCAGGTGCTGAACTCGCTGGACGCGATGTGACCAAGCTTGATGGGCTTGCCCATGGCTCTGTCAGAGCGCGCTTCCGTACCCGTGGAGTTGGTCAGTCGGGAGTAATTTTTGCTGCCGAAGGAACCACTGGCGTGTTGCGCTTCGGCGTCATTGATGGTGACTTATATGTGGCGCTGACTGAGAATGGTCAGGAGACTGAACGAGTCACTGCTCCGGGGCATTGGGATGACGGACAGGTTCATGAAGTAGTGCTTGTCAGTGGACGCGGAGCGGTGGATCTGTATGCGGATGGGTATCAAGTGGTTCATCAGCCGGGAGCATTTTTCTTCAGTGATTTAGGAAACTTGCAGCGTGTAGTGACTGGCATGGACACGGACGGAACACGTCTTTTTGGCGAGGCTTCAACAACCATGGTGTATCCGAATGTGTTGACTGATCACCAGGTGAAGCGCCTCGCCGGTGCGCTCCCTTTACCGACAGTCGCACTGTTTGATTCTGGTCTGGCAGGCGCGACGAGTTACCGCATTCCCTCGATTCTGACGTTGAAGTCAGGAGTTGTTTTAGCGGGTGCAGACCAGCGGGTATCGTCAGCTAACGACAGTCCGAATGATATTAAATTTGTTATTCGGCGTAGCCTTGATGGTGGGGAAACCTGGTCAGAACCCGAACGCGTTCTTGACTATCCAGGTGTAGGGCGCTTTGCTTCATCGGTGATTGATTCCGTGCTCGTTCAAGATGAGGAAAGCGGAAGAGTTATCGTACTCATTGACCATTTCCCCGGTGGATACGGTCAGCCGAACGCTGAGATGGGTACTGGTTTCGATGAAGAAGGCCGTAAGATTCTGCATGATTCTGAGGGACGAAATTATGTGCTCCAGCTGGATGGCACAGTCCTGACCGAATCAGGCGAAGCAACGGACTTCGTCGTGGCGAAAAACGGCGACGTGATGTGCGCTGGTCAGCCGGCAGGAAATATTTTCCTTGCGCCAGGAGCAGATCCCCACGAGTCACTTTTCGAGTTCGGAAGTTGCCACCTTCTCCAGATAACAAGTGACGATGATGGCAAGACATGGTCTGAAGTACGTGACCTGACTCCGACGGTGAAAGAGGAGTGGATGCGTTTTTGTGGAACATCTCCGGGCAATGGCATCCAGTTGAAGTATGGTGAGCATAAGGGGCGCATCCTGATGCCGATGTATTTCAATACCGAGAACTGGTTAGCGTTCTCTTGTGCGGTGGCCATTACCGACGATGCCGGTGAGACGTGGAGGAGGGGCGGTTCTCCAAACGATGGCCGTGTGATTGACGGGCGTGTTCTCGACTCTTCGACTTTGGATGATGAACAGGCGTTTACTCATGAGTCAACGATTGTTGAGGGTGCAGATGGCACTGTTCATATGTGGATGCGTAACCAGAATGCTGTTGGCAAGGTTGCACATGCGACGAGTTCGGATGGAGGAGAAACATGGAGTGACGTCGACTTTGTTGAACAAATTCCTGAGATTTTCTCCCAGTTGAACGCAATCCGGTTTACGGACAGTCATGGAAAGGATGCGATGGTGTTTGCCAATGCATCGCAGCTGCTTCCTTTCCGTGGGCGTGGCGTAATCCGCGTAAGTTACGATGAGGGAAAGACGTGGGCTCATAACAAGGTGTTCCGCCCTCGTCACTATGTCTATCAGTGCATGACGCAGATGCCAGATCAAACGATTGGTTTGTTCTGGGAGCGTGAGATCCAGGGCTTGTACTTGACAAAGCTTCCGCTCGAATGGTTGGAAGATTCGTTGAGTACAATTTCCTAAGCTCATTCCATTGAGTTGGCGGGCGTTCAGTTGTCGCTGAGCGCCCGCCATTGCATATCGTGTGGTAACACTCTCAGTAATATCGTGTGGCGACACGCTAACTGTGAGGCTGTTAAAAGCGGTTGTGGATCGAGCACTATTGGCACAGATCCACAACCGCTTGGTGGTATGAAGTGGTTGGCTTAGGCAAGCGGGTTGCCTGAGGCAACAGCAACCCGACGCAGGATTGCGATGCGCTCGTCAACGGTGTATCGGGCATCGAGTGTCAACTTTGCGCCAAAGTAGGAAATGTTATGCGTCAAAGCTTCATGTGCGTCACGTTTTACGAGGTCATCGGTCATTATTGAGCTTGGCTCGTCCCTCTTCAAAGCCACGTGAGAGTCCGTCCACGCGAGCCCGTAATCGCCGTCAACGTCGTGGGCTCCAGAGAAGATCACTCCCGCGAGTTTTCCTGAGGCTCCGGCCTGTTGAATGTGTTGGAGCGGCAAGTCGGAGCCGCGCCCTTCAATAGCGCTTCGTCCCCAGTTCAGTGAGATGAAGGTGTGTTCAGTTCCTGCTTCAGAAATTGCTGCGATTTCATCGTCAAGGCTGAGGAATCCCTTTTGTGGTGCTTGCCCGGGAATAAAGGCATCTTGGTGTTCGATGACGAATTTCGCTCCGTCTGTATCGAGGGTCTCAAGTTCGAGTAATGAGCGAACCAGCGCCTCTTTCGATGCGTGCTCGGTTGGAGCAGTATGGAGAGCGATGTAGGTGAAAACTTGACGGCCAACGGCGTCGTTGACTGCTTTGACTTGGGCAATTCCGTCGGTGAGGAAATCGAGTGCCGCTTGTCGTCCGTCATCGTCAGGTGAAGCGATTCCGAATTTGGGGTTCTTCGCCAGGTTGCCCATAGTTCCTGGAATCGGTGTGAGGACGTTCGTCGTGAAACTTGGGGAAATACGCTGAGCGAACCAGGAAAGATCGTCGGTGATCGAATCGCGCAGGGGGATTTCGAGCCCGTTTACCCACGGAGCGTCGCCAAGATTTGCATAAAATTGTTCTTGCTCGGAACGATCAGACGGCAGGGCTGCATACGCGCCGATAAGAAATGGGGTAGTCATCAAGTGCTCCTTTGCTTTCTTATAACTCACCGACAAGGTTACACCGTCAAAACGCGTGCTTCATGCATTTTCTCTGAGATGTCAGACAAATTTATCTGAGACATCGCAGGAAGAGCGGCACGAAAATTTTCGCGCACACTGAACCTCGCGCACACTGAACCTCGTGAACGCTGAACCTCGTGAACGCTGAACCTCGCGAATGAGTGTTGAAACAAAAATAACGTGTTTGGTACGCCACAATTTACCATCTAATTCCTCTGTGACCTGCGAAAACGTGAGCAGCAACGGGGAAGTGGTTATCGAATTGTTATAAAAGGGTGACAAATTGTTACAGCGTCGTTACTCTATTATCTGGAAGTTGAGTCCGAACCTCTCGGGCTCACAACTGAGTTAAACGGAGATTTACTGGATTATGGCAGGACGTCATTCGCTTCTCGAGAATAAAAACGTGAAGGATTCGGCCGCTCTACGCGGTTTCGCAATTGCAGGTACGGTTGGCGTTCTCGCTGGCGTGGGTATGCCTTCGGCATTCGCAACAGATGGGCAGAACCAGGCGGCTGCGAATAATGCGCTCATTAAGCCCTCTACCGTCAAGATTGACACCACCAAGACAGCAAAGAAGGCTGACAGTGTTCAGGTCAGCACTTCCGCTGCGGGTGAGTGGAAGATCGCTCAGGTTGAATTCGATGCTCGGGATGCTGAAGTAACTCCATATGCTCAGCAGGAAAGTGAAGCCACTGAAGGAACTGTCGCTCCTGATCGTTCTTCGCGCGTTGGCCGCTCTTCCGACTCCGTTGCGCCGGTTGCTCCGATTGGTAGCGGCTCTGTCTCTGGTTCTTCGGTTGTCTCCACTGGACTCGCCTACCAGGGTTCTCCGTACGTGTGGGGTGGCGTGACCCCGGCTGGCTGGGATTGCATTGGCTTCGTTCGCTACGTTTACGCTCAGCATGGTGTGGCTATTGGAAGTGTTCCGTCATCTGTCCTTTCGGCGGGCACTCGTGTTCCTTACTCGCAGGTTCGCCCGGGTGACATCCTCTACTGGCCAGGCCACGTTGCGATTTCGCTCGGCAATGGCCAGAACGTTGGCGCATGGAACCCAGGGATGGGTACCCGTGTTGGCCCTGATTCGTGGATCGGTGGTACCCCGGTGGTTATCCGCGTCGGAGCTTGATTCTTTGATGAAAAGGAGGCATCCATATGGATGCCTCCTTTTCATCTCTGTCATCGTCTTCTGAGTGATGTCTCTTTGAGGTGTTCTCAGGTCACCTATGTCACATTTGGTTTTGTCGTGCGATAATGGGAGTGCCCAAGTGGAAAAGGAGAATCCCATGCATGACAACGTGGTTGTGGTTGGAATCGACGGAAGCGAGCCATCGTATGCGGCTCTTGATTGGGCACTGAACCAGGCAAAGATGCGTGATGCGCGATTGCACTTGGTGTGTGCCTTCGAGCTTCCGACGTACGCAACGGCTTCAGTAAGCGCTATCCCGCAAGACTCTGGCCAGTATTTACGTGATGCTGCTGAGGGAATGTTGCAAAAAGCTGTCGAAAAGGTCGAAGGTCGGGGCGTTCCGGTGACCTCAGCGCTTGAGTTTGGTGATCCGACGGAGATCCTCACAGAGTTATCGAAGAAAGCCGCTTTAGTGGTGATCGGTGGTCGTTCGAACGGCAACAAGTTCTCTGATCGCATCTTGCACACTGCGTCGTCGGCAGTGCCTGCGCACGCCTATTGTCCGACGGTGGTGGTTCCTTTCCGTCATGAGCGCACGTTCCAGCCTATTGAGCATATTGTGGTGGGCGTGGACGGCTCGGAGCATGGTCGGCGTGCTCTTCAGCGTGCGATCTGGGAAGCGGATCGGTGGAATGCTCGTTTGACGGTGCTGTGTGCTGTTCCGATCTCCTACAACCCAGGCATGAATGCTGTGATCTCGGATGAAGATATTCTTGCCGACGCGGAAAAGGAGATTCGCATGGAGATCGATGCGGTCTGCGAAGGCCGTGACGTGAAGATCAATGTTCATGCTCAGCGCGGTAACCCGTCATACGTGCTACCGGAGTTTTCCAAGATGGTTGATCTTGTGGTGCTCGGTACACGCGGGCGCGGAGGAATCACAGGGTTGCTTCTCGGCTCAACGTCGCAGATGGTGCTCGGCCAGGCTGAGTGCCCGGTGATGGTGGTTCCGAAGAAGGTTCGTGAGGGTGACGATGTCGGCCCAGCCAAGCGTGAGCTGTAGTACTGGCAAACACACAAACAAACGCAAAAGATGAAGGCGAAGGAATGGAGGTTCCTTCGCCTTCATCTTTTGCGTGAGTTTCGGGTATGCTTGAACGGCCCTGCCTCCGTAGCTCAGTGGATAGAGCACCGCTCTCCTAAAGCGGGTGTCGGCGGTTCGATCCCGCCCGGGGGCACACATATCTTTTTCGCTTTCGGCGCGCTAGCGCCTGTTTCTTGGCCACGTTGAGTATCGTTGTGGTGTGAGTCCATTTTTGCGTCGTAAGAAGTCTCAGTCCCAGGCCGCTCCGGAAGATGTGGAGTTGCCCCCGGCTGAAAGTGTCCCAGCCCGCTCCCAAGAATCCAGTGTCGAGACGGGGAGCATGTCACCATTAACGCTCGCGCCGCGGGAAAACCGTGAAGCGCTGGTCAACGATGCGCTTCGGATCTGGCATGAGGAATTGTCAACGTATGCTCGCGAGGCGGATGAGCAGGCATTGGCGCAGGTGCGGCAGTCGAGCGTTGATCTGACCCATACCCACCCCACGGGTTCGGCAGTGTTTTATTCGCACGGCGTGACCAAACTTTCTCTTCTGATTCGCGAAGATCGCGCGCTGACGCAGGCGCGCGAAGCGCTCAGCCACCTGCGCCAGCGCATGAATTCCATGAGTGCATCCCATGGTCATGCTCCGTTGTCGCTGGCGTTTGGGCAAATCACGTGGATCGATTTCCCTCAGGGAGAATCGCTGGTGGCTGATGAGTACGAGCTGACCACTGAGCTGCACCTGGATGAAGTGGAAATCGGCAACGGCACCCCGGCGTCGGGGGAAGAACACGAACCCACCGTTGTCAGTGAGCCTGCGATCTTCCGGCAGATCAAACTCGAATTCCTCGAAGGTGACGACGCACTGATTCAGCTCCAACACCGCGTGGAAATCAACCCGGCCGTCCTGCGTGCTTTGCGGGAGAATGGCGCTACCGGGGAACATATTGCGCAGATCCGCGAGCTTGCCGCCACTGGCGACGCCGATACTCTTCTGGCGCGCTTGGTGGAGATTGCGCGTGGGTTTCTTCCGGGTTTCGGGTTTGAAGAGCGGGCGCTTCTCGGTCTTTTTGCGCGTCCTGAGCGGCAGATGCTTGAGGATCTTGAAGCGATTGCGCCTTATGTTCGCACCTCGGGCGTCATGGCGGCGCTTGCTGGTGACGCAGAGACTGCTCGTCTTACTAGCTCACCGATTCCGCCAGGATCGCCGCAGGATCGTGCTCCTGAGGCGGAGCGAGGCGCAGGTGACCACGACGTCGATGAGTTGCATGTTGTTGAAGCGGCCGCCTCTGGTCGTTCATTCGTGTTGGATACTCCGCCAGGTTCGGAGAAATTTTCTACTCTGGTGTCGATCGCTGCTGATCGTGCTGCGAGTGGCGCGTCTGTCCTTTTCGTGCCGACCGATGAAGGCTCGGCGCGTGAATTTGTGACTCATATGCGTCACGCTGGCCTTGAGGATCTCGTCCTTGATCTGACTGACACTGAAGGGGCGCCACGTCGTATCCGCACGGGTATGCGTCTGGAGCTGCCGGAGTTTGATGTTGACGATACGTTGGATGTGCGCGACAAGCTTGTCCGTGTGCGTAAGGTGCTCGGTGAATTTGTTGATGATCTTCATACCCAAGATCCTCAGTGGAATGTGTCGATCCACGATCTCCTTGAGAAACTTGCGGCATTGACTGCGGATCCTCACGGGCCGGCAACTCGCGTTCGTTTGAGTGATGAAGCTGTGTCGATGCTCCACAATGAGGGGCTGGATTCGATTAAGGCGAAGTTTGCTCAAGCTGGGGAAATGGGAGCGTTCGATCAGGTTTACGCGCGTAGTGCCTGGGCGGGCACGCCGATTTCGGAAATGGCTGAGGGCACGCGTGCTGTTGAAGAAGCGCGCCGACTTCATGAGGTGTCGTTACGTGCGGTGATCGCGCAATCTTCGCGCGCTGCAGGGGAAACTGGTTTGACTCAGGCTCGCACGCTTCAAGAGTGGTTCGAGCAGGTTGATGTGTTGTGTGGGGTTGCGCAGTCGCTTGACACGTTCCTGCCGGAAATTTTTGAAACATCTGCGATGGATATGGTGATTGCGACGGGCACTAAGGAGTGGCGTGTTGCGAATGGCCATCAGATGAAGCACAGGGAGCGTCGCCGTTTCCGCCGTCAAGCGCAGGATCTTGTGCGTCCTGGAGTTGTGGTGGATGATCTGCATAGTGAGCTGATTCGTGCGCAGCAACGCCGTGAGATTTGGCGGCGTTATGCTGTTGAAGGCGGTTGGCCGCGTCTGCCTGATGGTATGGGTCAGATTCGTGTGATGCGTGAAGAAGTTGAGCGTGATCTCTCGGCGCTTTCGAGGCATCTTGGGGGCGAGGATTTAGCGGGGATGTTGTTCGAGGATCTCCAGGAGCGGCTTGCTGCTCTTGTGGCCGACGCTGAACACATGAATTTCTTGCCGCAGCGTAACGCTATTGTTGAGGAATTGGATCGTTTCGGGTTCGGGGAGCTTCTGCGTGACATGATTGGGCGCGCAGTATCGGCTGAGGATGCGAGTGCGGAGCTTGAGCTTGCCTATGCGTCGAGTGTGTTTGAACTGCTGATTGCGAAGTCGACAGTGCTGGCGAAGCTTGCGCCTTCTGATATTGCTAACCTCCTCGATCATTTGCGCTATCTTGATCAGCGTCATGTGCGTTCTCTTGCTGCGCCGGTGATGCTTGCTGCTGTTAAGCATGGGCGTGAGGTGATGCGTGAATCGAAGTCGGACACGCTCAAGCTTGATGCACAGCTTGCCGAGCGAGGCGTGGGCGGTCTGCATGATTTGATTGCGATTTACTCGCGGATTGTTCTTGCGTCACGGCCGGTGTGGGTTGCCCCGCCGACGGTGGTTGCGCAGCTTGTGCCTCCGATGCCGTGGGTTGATTTGGCGATTGTGGAAGCAACGGAGACTGAATCTCCAGCCGGTATGGTCAGCGCGTTGATGCGCGGACGGCAGGTTGTGGTGGTGGGCGATATTCGCCGTGGTGCCTCGATGGAGCGTTCAGCTATTGGCGAGTTCGCTCAGGTGCTTCCGGTGTGTGAACTGCCTGCTAATCGCGCTGTCTATAACGCGCTTGCTGCGCGGGCGTTGATGACGCACGGTTATGGTGATGTGTTGGCTCCGATCCCGGCAGCGAATAGTATTTCGGCGTCGCATCTGATTCATGTTGATGGGCGCGGTGTGCCTGCTTCAGGGAGCGAGGGTGCGATTGAGTCCACGCAGGTTGAGGTGGATGCCGCGGTTGACGCAGTGCTCGCTCACGCGATGTCGTATCCGGGGGAGAGTTTGGCAGTGATTGGTGTTTCGGCATCTCATGCACATCGAATTCGCGGCGCGATTAATGCTCTTGCTGAGCGTTCTACGGATGTTCGTTCGCTGATGGGCGGGCAGGAGCCGATGGTGGTCTGTGATCTCAGTGGTGTTCGTGGTGTGCGGCGTGATCATGTCATCTTGTCGGTTGGGTTTGGGAAAACGGTTCATGGACGTGTCCTGCACTCTTTCGGTGTGCTGCAAACCCCCGCAGGGTTACGTGGCCTTATTGATGCTATTGAGGCTCCTCGACGTGAGCTGACGGTGATTTCTTCTCTCGAACCGGGGGATATTCAAAAAGATCGTCTCTCCACTGCTGGGCCGAAGCTTTTGGCGGATCTTCTCGAAGCTGCCTCGGGTAACGGCATGGAACCTGTCTTCGATACTGGTGAGCCAGAGCCGTTGCTGGCGGATCTCAAGCGCCGTATTGAAGCTGATGGCTGGGTTACTGCAGTGAACTTTGGGTATGAAGGTTCGGCCACGATTCCGCTTGTTGTTGGCCATCCAGATATCCCTGGTACGTGGGCAGTGGCTGTGGTATTTGACGATGAGGCGTATGTGGCTGAGCAGTCTTTGCGCCGCCGTGACCGCTATCGAGTGGAGATGCTTGAGATTCGTGGGTGGCGTGTACACCAAACGTTCTCGACTTCGCTTTTTATCGACCCTGATGGGGAGGCTCAGCGGGTGGGCGAGGTGATGCGTGAGGTTGTTCAGCGTTACCGCCCTTCGGATGTGGTGGTTCCAGAGCTTGACGACGACGGTTGGGCTGGTGTTGTGGAAAACGAGTCGGTTTCTGACCATGCGGTGTCTGAACTCATGCCGAGAGTGTTGGCGCGTGGGCCGCGGCCGTCAGTGACGCCGGGTCTGGCTCTTGCTGCATACACTGATGATCAACTTGACGAGATGGCACAGTGGATTGCATCGGATGGCCTGATCCGTAGTCACGATGAATTCGTGGATGTGTTGCGTGCTGAACTGGGGTTGATGCGTCGCGGTGGACAGACGGATGCGATTTTGGGCAATGTTGTTCGCCGATGTGTTCAGGGGAGAAGGAAGGCTTCTGATATCCGGGATGCGCTCACGGCTGAGGCGGAGATTGAGACGCAGGATGAGGCTGAAGAGGAATTGATCGAGGATGTTGAGGATGAGGTTGAAGCTGAGTTAGCGTTTGAGGCTGAGTTGGCGCTTGAGGCTGAGTTAGCGCTTGAAGCTGAGGCTGAACGTGAGCATCGCGAGGCAATTGAACCGGAGAGCATTCCTGAAGCTGTTGCCGATGCTGTGTATGTTGAGGAGCCAGAACAGGGCTTTGAGCTTGATGATGGGTTGGTTCTTGAAGAGGACGATCCAACGTTTGAGGATCGCTGATGGGGAAGCGTGTTATTTCACTTTCGCGCGTCGATCGCGAAAAGTTGGAACGTGGTGAGTTCTTGACGCCAGAACAGGCTGTGCATCAGTGGGATCATACGGTTGGCAGCGAGCGTGCTCGCCGCCAACCGGCTCAAGATACACGGCGGTTCACGCCTCACGAACAGGATCTTCTGAGGGAGATTCCTCCGCATTTCGGCAAAATTTAGGGCCGTGTAGCGATTCTTGCATTGTCGGGGTGTGGTGAAAGAAGAAAGGTGTCGGCCAAGCACATTGCTTGGCCGACACCTTTTGAAGTTTCAGTGCTCAGTTTTGGCGAGCAAGAAGATCGCGGATCTGGGTGAGGAGAACGACGTCTTCAGCGGGGGCAACCTCAACAACTGGAGCGGGCTTGCGCATCTTGTTGATTGGCATCACAACGAAGAAGTAGAGTGCGCCAGCCACGATCAGGAAGTTCACTAGAGCGGTCAGAATGGCACCTGGCATGACGGTTGCCATGTCCTTGCCTTGGCCGATGTGGAACTCAAGGACGTGATCGAAGTTTGGCTTGCCAAACAGGCCACCGATGATTGGCATCAGAAACTTTTCGTTGAGAGCAGTGACAATCTGATTGAAAGCTGCGCCGATGATGACACCGACAGCCAGATCGATTACGTTACCGCGTGTAATAAATTCTTTGAATCCCTTAATCATGGGAGTTTCCTTTCATGAATCTGTGCAGAAAGCCTTGGAAAGGAAGTATCTATGAAACGGCGAGGACCGCCGTCAGAGGTGTCCTCGCTCCAAGTCCAAGAACAACTCTAGCTTCTTCAGGGGAAATTGAAACGTAAAACATTGTGGCGTTATCCACTTTTGAAAAGAGGGTTGCTTGGTGAGTTTTGACAGATTTGCCGACTATCACAGCATCGTGTGCGATGCGTTGTGCGGCTGGATCTTTCTCGAATTGTGCCGGCGGCGCATAGAGATTCACGCGGGTGCCAACACTTAGAAGATCGCCAGAATCGAGGAGGGGAACCGCTGCCACTACTGAGCCCGGGCGTGCATTTTTTGTAAATTGGCTGTCCAGTACCTGTTCGCGTAATACGGGTGCGCCTTTCGGAATGGGTGCCACGAGGTGTTTTCCAACGATTTCTTCTGTGCTGGTTGCCAAAGGGCCAGCTAGCTCATGAGGAATACGAGCAAAGGTGAGGTCTGCTTTGCGGGCGAGTTGGCCAGATTCGATATCACGCGCTGCCACCACAACGTCGATTGTTTTCGGTGCAGCTCCTCCAGCCGCCGTAATCACTGACTGGACGGTAATTGCGAATACAGCTGCAAGAAGGACAAAACGCCAACGCCACAATGCTGCGCGAATTGGATTGGCTGATCGCGGCCGTGCAGGCACCATACTTTTCCCGAGAATCTTCATACCCCAAGCATGAACTCACGGCAACGAAGATCGCCGGGCATTCTTATGCTCTGTGGAAAAAGGATGCAGATACTTCCGTGTGGAAAACCGAAAGTGTCACTTAGTTGGTTGTGGCCACGATGCGATCAGGCAAAATAACGTATGGAACCCGCACGTCGTTCTCATCCTGGGGAAGTTGCGCATCCACAAATTCTTCCGGGAACACCATTGCGCCGATCTTCGTGCGGTGGCCAGCAAGTTTCAGTGCGCGATCATACCAGCCTCCGCCTTGCCCTATTCGAGCTCCCGTGCGTGACACTGCAAGCGCCGGAATGATCAGCGCATCAACGTCGGCAAGGAGATCGTTATCGAACGCAGGGCCAGTTGGTTCAGGTGGACGTCCGGGAGCCATTTCTTCAAGATCGTCAAGTCCGCGGAAGTACCCCCATGCGCGGGTCAAGCCCGGGCCGAGCTTGGGGAGAATTACTCGTTTTCCCGAATCTGCAATGGTCTGGATCAGCCCATGCGAGGGCGGCTCTTCGTTCACGGAAACGAACGCGGCCACGAGTTCTGCATCGCCAATGAATCTCATTGCCGTTGCGATCCACTCCTCTTCCAATTCCTCACGCCTGGCTGCAGAACGAGCCGCCCGTGATGCGCGAACGATTGGACGAATCTGTTGCTTCGCCTCTTCTGGTTCTAGGCCAGAGACATCGGGGAAGGTCAACGTTGAGTGGTTCATGTTTCCATTATTTCACACCGTGCGGAGGGAATGTTCGCCAAGTTTTCGTACGGCGCAACTGCGCGGGGGTTGCGCCGTGTGTTCGGAGCGCTTGCGCCGCGTGTTCGGAACGCTTGCGCCGCCTGTTCGGCGTGCTTGCGCGCGTGCTTGCGCCGTGTGCTTGCTCGGCACGCGGATGCTGACCTCCGCTAGACTTGGCACCAAACGCACAAGGAGGAAAACGTGAAGACTGTCGAGGAGTTCAAGGAAGAATGCTTCGCGGTATCCAAGCCCCAACCGCCGTTTGCGGTGGCGCTGTCGGATGCTGTGGGCACGATTGTTGCGCAAGATGTTCGCTCGATGGTTGACGTGCCTCAAGCCGATCTCGCGGCACGAGATGGCTATGCGGTTCGTTATGGCGATATCGCCGGCGCATCGCCAGATTTTCCTGTGACCCTGCCTGTTACTGAGGATATTCGCGCTGACCAATTCAACTCCGCTGCGCTCGCGCCTGGCACTGCCATTCGTATTTCATCGGGTGCCCGTATTCCCACCGGTGCCGACACTGTGGTGCCACTTGAGGATACCGACGCTGGCCGGGCTGAGGTGCAGATTATGCATGACAGCGAGAATGCGAATATTCGTGTGCGTGCTGAGGATCTTGAGGCTGGCGAGGTGATCGTGCGAAGTGGGGTGCGTGTGGGAGCACGCCAGATTGCTCTTCTCGCTTCTGCTGGTCATGCGCGAGTTTTGGTTCATCCGCGTCCTCGTGTGGTGATTATGTCGATCGGTGACGAACTCCAGGAGCCAGGGAACCCTGCGATTGCGGGGAAAGTTTTCGATGCGAACTCCCACACTTTGGCTTGTGCGGTGGCCGACGCCGGTGGTGATGTTTTCCGTGTGGGCGCGGTCAGTGATGACAAACGCACATTGCGTGAAATGCTTGAAGATCAACTTGTGCGCGCAGACATCATTATCACGACGGGCGGGCTGTCCTATGGTGGTGGTGATACTTTGAAAGAAGTGCTCGCTCCTTTGGGGACAGTTCGTTTTGACAACGTGGCAATGTCGCCAGGCCGACAGTTCGGTGTGGGGACTCTTGAGGACACCACGATTTTCTGTTTGCCGGGTTCGCCGGTTGCGGCACTGACGAGCTTCGAAGTGTTTATCCGGCCAGCGTTGCGTCAGATGGCTGGCTATCAGCATATTGAGCGTCGTGCGATTCGTGCGCGTGTGGACACTCCTTGGAACTCTACTGACGGTGTTGTTGAGTTCATTCGTGGCAAAGTGTTGGGAAGTCCGAGCGCTGGTTACCATGTGACTCCGATAGGTGATCCTTCACGCCAGCTCCTTACTGGATTGGCGGAAGCGAATTGTTTAGTTGAAGTCCCGAGCGGAACAACGCATATTGATATTGGGGATGAGCTCGCTTGTTACGTCCTGGATCGCTGAAATCAAGCAACACACCATCGTGTCCTAGCCGCTTTCTTGAGCCGAAAAATCTAAGGTGGGATCATGGATTTTGATGGCTTCGCGGTCGCGGTCGCGGTGTTTCTCCTGCTTGGGGTGGCGGTGCCGCGATTCGCGTTGCGAAGGTCGGTGATTGCTGATTCTCCGCTGGAGGAACGGTTCAGTGAAGATCTTCGTCTCGTGAGGCAGCCGCGCCTCGCGATGGCTGATAGCGGTGAGAGCGGCACGATTTATACGACGGAGCGCATGATGGATACACGCCAAAGGAAGATTTCCTTGAAAGAAGTGGCACGCGGCCGGAGCAAGGCTCGGGCGCGGATGGCCACACGTGGCGCGTACCGTGTGCGTGGGTATCTCGGACTTGGTGTGCTGGGCATTGTGGCACTGGTTGCGTGGATTGGTGTGGGTGTTGCATCGTGGCCCACCTGGCCAGCGATTGTTGCCACTTTGGGGATTGGTGCAGGCTCTATTGGGTTCGGTTATCTGCTGACCGAGTGGGCTGTTGGAGATGAGATTGATCGTGAGGAAATCTCGAAGGCTTCGCAGGTTCTTGCCCGTGCAAAGCGCCAGCGTGATCGGCTGCAAGCATCGCGGCAAGAGCGTGAGACGATGAACGAAGAATCGCAGACCACTGGTGAAAAGAGTGTGACACCGGTGGTGTCTGCTGAGCACACTGATGAAGTGGCCACGGCTGATGTTGCTGAGGAAGATCTGGGTGTTGTTCAGGGTCGAGTGGGCGAAGCTGAGGGGCGTCCAGTTGCGAGAATGAACCGTAACGTAGCTCAAGCTGATCGTGACGTCACAAAGGTTGAGCCGGAGGCAGTGAAGGTGGCGGCAGTGAAGGTTGAGGCTCCCAGCTATACTCTCAAGCGTCGCACAGTGGCTCCATATCAGCCCCAAGCTGTTGATGAGGCAGAAGTTCCGTATCGTCCGAAGCGCGCGGGGGAGCGAATTGGTGATGCTCCTGTTGAAGCACCGAATGTTGCTCCGGAGATGACGGGGTGTGAAGAGCTTCGCTTCGGGCTTTTGGCTGGCGGTTCTACTCTCGATGAACTCCTCGCACAGCGCAGGGCGTGATGAATGAGACTTGCGTGAACTTGCGCTCGCGAGGGTGATGGGTGCTATAGTTTTCACATCTAAGGGGCTATGGCGCAGTTGGTAGCGCGTTTCGTTCGCAATGAAAAGGTCCGGGGTTCGAATCCCCGTAGCTCCACGTATGAAGGGGTCGAACGGCTGATTGCTGTTCGGCCCCTTCACTGATGCATTCTCTCTTTTTCCCAAGCCTCGCTTCGTCACATGCAGAATTACCGCTGCTGATTCTCCGGGGCATCGCAGTGGTTCGTGAGTGAGGCCGCGTATCCAGTTATCGCCTATCCTGTGCGGATATCTGTGAATGGATGCATAAAATAAGCGAGTTTCTGCAGGTAGTATCGGCGCAGAGCCAAGCCTGTGATTTTCCATCAAGTATTCGGGTAGAACGCTTCACATCTCCATGCTAGAGTGGCTTGCGGACACCAGCCGAAGTTAACACTGACCACTAGATGTTGACGGAGGTCTCACCAACAAAAGGGTGGACGCCTAATAAGAAAATTTAAACTAATCCACGCATTTATGTCGCATTTGCATAGACATTTGCGCAAACAAATCGTCAGGCTACATTGTTTATAGCCTGAAAAATGTGTACCAAACAGACATTTCCATGGGATGAGTGCGCTGTTTTTGGTCCATTACTTTTCAACAGCAAACATTTCATATCAGGAATGAGGAACTATGACTAAGAAGTCCATTCGCGCCGTCGCAGCGACGACGATGATGGCACTGGCACTGTCTTTCGGTGTCGGATCTGCATTCGCGGCTCCAGAAGTGAGCACTCAGGGCCAGGACGGTTCTCAGGTGCAGCCTGGCGTTGGCTTCGAGAATATTAATAAGTATCACGAGGGTGTCATTGACATTCACAAGATCCTCAATCCTTCAAAGGTTGGCAAAGAGGCTACTGGCGACACAATGGATGATGTCACCGGTAAGCCTCTCGGCGGCGTGACATTCAACGCAACGAAGCTTGACTACGATTTGACAACCGAAGCTGGGTGGAAGGATCTGAAGGCTCTCAATGGTGGAAACCTTAAGACTCTGAAAGCTAACCAGATTCCTGAGGATAAGAAGACTAAGACCGTCGTTACGGGTGTAACTGCCAAGGGAACCGGTGTTACTGAGCTTAAGGTACCTGTTGGCGTATATATTGTTAGTGAAGACACGAAGACCGTAACGCCTGAGATTTCTGGTCTGTCTGAGGAAGAGATCAAGTCTCTCCGCGGCGGTGAGGACTTCTTGGTTTTTGTCCCTACTACAACGCCTGATGGCAAGGCTTGGGATTATAAGGTGACAGTGTACCCGAAGAACACGACCACCAAGGTGACCAAGAAGGTTGAAGATGCCTCGAAGAATGTTGGTGATTTCATCGACTACACTATTGAAACTACTGTTCCAGCACCGTCTTCAGGCTTTGACCGTACCGAATTTTCTATTGAAGATAAGTATGACAAGGATAAGCTTGACGCCACCTCGGTTAAGGACATCCAGGTGACTGTGAACACTGAAAAGAAGATTCTTGATCAGGACTACACAATTAACAATGATCAGCTAAAGGGGCTGCTGACAGTCACCTTCAAGAATCCTCAGGATCTTCCGAATAACTCTGAGGTTAAGCTTTCTTTTGGTATTAAGGTCAAGAATGAAGGTGTGATCGTTAACGAGGCAACTTCGATTGATAATGACAGCAACCCGAAGACTAAACAGAGGAGAACTCCGTCGAACAAGGTTGTGACATACATCGGTAAGGTGAAAGTCCTCAAGCAGAGCGACGGTCGAGATGGCGATATTAAGTCCTTGTCTGGCGCGAAGTTTGAGGTTTACAAGTGCGATGAATCTGGCAAGAAGACCTCGGGTGCAGCCCTTTCAGTTAATGGTGTGAGCTCTTGGACAACTAACGATAAGGGAGAGCTTGAGATTCCGGGCCTCCACGTTACCGATATCCAGAATTCAACGGAGCGTATTGCAGGTATGTACTGCCTGAAGGAAATCGAAGCACCTGCTGGTTATATCCTTCCTGCGGATGCAATCACGCCTTTTACTCTTACTGTTAACACCAAGAACACTGTCGATGACTACAACGATGACGTTATCGAGCTCAAGCTTGAAGGCACTGGAACTCCGCTCGATAAGCTTTCGATTGTCAATAAGAAGTCCGACACCCCGGATCTTCCGCTGACCGGTGGCCAGGGCATTGCTCTCCTCGTGATTCTTGGTGCGGGTGTTGCTGGCGCTGCGGTTTACTCTGCTCGTCGTAACTCCACGAAGGCCTGAGTGAACAACAACTATTGAGGAGAAAGCTTTCATTATCTCCTTATGGGGTGGGCGTGTTATCTCGAAACACACCACAAGCGTATGGAAATAACACGCCCACCCAGCCCTTCGGGGCGCATCATCTATTTGGAAGGGACATATGAGCAGACATAGCATCGCAGAACCTCAAAAGGTTGAAGCCAAGCAACCCGTGGCGGAAACGTCAGTGTGGGGTCGTATTGCGTTGCCGCTCATTCTGGCCACGATTTCGATTCTGATCATGCTGTATCCCGTGGTGGTGACTCAGCTAAAGAATCTTGAGCAGATGCGTGTCTCGGCGGAGTATTCCCAACAGGAAACAGCTGCCGATCCTCATGTGCTTTCCCAAGAATTTACGTCTGCACAGAAATACAATGCGGCGCGTGCTCAAGGTCCGATTCTCGATCCGTGGCTTGCCCGCATTTCTCAAGATAATCGCGATTATCAGGCGTATCTTTCAGAACTGAACACTTTTGAAGTGATGGGACGTTTAGTCATCCCAGCAATCAAAGTTGATCTTCCCGTGTACCACGGCACGGGTGAAGATTCCTTGCAGCGCGGAGTTGGACATCTCTATGGTTCAGATCTTCCCGTCGGCGGTGAAGGAACCCACTCGGTTCTCACCTCACATTCAGGGCTTCGTAATGCGACACTTTTCGATAATCTTGTGAATCTGAAAAAAGGTGACTCCTTCTATATTGGAGTCGCTGGTCAGCGTTTGAAGTACCAGGTCTACAAGACTCAAGTGGTACTTCCCAATGAGATTGAGTCCTTGAACCAGGTCAAAGGAAAAGATCTGGTCACCCTCATTACGTGTACCCCCTACGGCATTAATTCCCATCGACTCCTTGTCCATGCTGAGCGTGTGCCCATGGATAAGACGGAAGAAGCCGCAGTCTTTAACGAACAAAGTACCCTGAACTGGCAGTGGTGGATGTTTGCACTCATGGCTGCTGCGTTCGCGCTCGCACTCGGTATGGGCATGTGGGCTCGTAAGCAGGTACGTACAGCCCGCGCCCACAACTCACGTTTTTCCGAAACCGATAACCCACTTTTCACTGGGGATAATAACTCATGAAAAACATTGCAAAAATGATGGTTGCCGCATTGGTGGCAGTGGTTACGACAGTTGCGGCACCAACCGCCTGGGCACTCGACAAACCTGACGACTTCATCTCAGGAAAGTCACGCCTCACGGTCACGTTGCCCACCGGTAACCCCTATGATGACCTGAAAACCCCGCCCCTTGATGGTTATACGGTGAAACTATTACGCGTGCAGCTCGATGTGCGCACAAAAGCGGACTATGATCATGCCGCCACACTGAAATACGATGCCGCAATCAAGCTCGGCACCCAAACCATCAGCACAAAAACGACAGGTACCGCTGGCATCGTGACATTCCATGACCTCGATCCTGCTCTATATGTTGTGCAAACTGAACTTCCTCAGGGACGAAAAGGCGTGCCCCGGATCAACCCAGCACTAGTGTTACTTCCGGGAAAGAACTCTGATGGTTCTTTTGCATACCGAGTGATGATGAATCTCAAGCGTTCACCAAAATCACAACCCACCCCGCCCCCGAATATTCCAAATCCAAGCCCCACCCCAACTCCAACGCCCCGAACTCCCAAACGACCACCGCTGCCGCGGACAGGAGCATCAGTTGCCGGCACAGGTGTAGTAGTCACAGCCCTCATTATTGGGGGCGTACTACTTGCGCGTAAGAAGAAAGGACAGATCTGATGACAGTTGCAAATATCAACCGCAGATCACTGACAAGCCTTACACGCGTTGCCATCGTCCTTCTGGCCAGTCTTGGCCTCGCCTTCTCAAGCGTGCTCGTTAGCCTCGGAGAAAAAGCAGAAGCTATCACCCCCGGGGCAACCCTCTTGAACGCCGACAAGTCCCCGGGGTGGTGTTACAACGCCACGGACATTCCGACCACCGAAGACTTTTACAAAAATGAAGTCGCAAAGAAGGACACGTGGAAAGGTTGGACTGTCGCCAAAGGATCCTGGGATCAAGACAGATACCCGAATTCGGAGCTAACGGATCTGAAAGTTCAGTTAGGAGGTTCACACTCTCCTAGTGCCCTGTGGATTTATCACGGCGGGGCATCTTCTGCGAGGTACGAACGGATTCTTCCTGCTAGGGACTACAGTGTTTCCTATGATCAGGCTAATGGTTATACGACAGTCACGTTCAAAAAAGCGCTTCCTAAGACTGCGGATAACCACGACATTTATGTGGCTGTGAGTGGTACTGGCAAATGCGGTACTGACCGTAAAGTGAACTTGTATGGCCCGAAAGGCAAACAGGATTCGTCAGGAAATACAGGCGAAAGGGCAGCCAATTCTTCAGCTTCTTCCTCAAAGGAAGTAACGAAAGAAGTCCGTTTAGAGGACGATGCTTACGGCGCTCCTAAATGCCGTAACGTGACTCACACTACAACGCAACGACTCTTCAAATTCTGGAAAGATTCCTCCAGTAATGAAATCGATGGCATCAAGGTATCTTATTCTTCATCGGTTGGCTCTCGTCTAAACAAATCTGCCGTTTCTGTCCGCTACGCTTACGCTAGCTACTCTTCTGGCCGTGACTTTGACGTAGAAGTGGATGGCAATAATGTGTATCTTAAATTCCGCCAGCCACTGGTGTTTAACGTTGGTGGACAACTGCAGATAGATATGCCAGGCATGGCGGGTAGCTCCTGCCCGCAGGTTTCGGCATGGGCTGGTGTTGATGCGCCGCCAAATCAAGGTAATGTCTGCAAGTCCACGATTCATTCGGAAGATCCTTCCTCCGTGAGAAATACTACGCAGAGCGGACGTCAGCCCGCCCGAGAGCTTTCTCCACAAGAAACATCGGAAGGTAGCCGTTCCTACGTTATTACCTCGGAGCCGAAAACCAGGGATCGTTATAAGTCCCAACTCTGGTATCAGCCTGCGGGCGGAGGAGAATTCATTCGGATTGGCGCTCAAACCGGATGGGTCTATAACGCGCTTGCCTATAATCCTCAGGACAATTGGCTCTATGCAATTTCTCAAACCAGAAAAGGAAGTGGAACCAAAGAAAAGGAAGACCCGTGTTTTCCGTCCGCTCATCTCTTGCAGATCAATCCGCTAACCGGTGAGGTCTTCGATCTCGGCTTTGTTGCATCGAGGCGAGGCAGCAGCAGTTCTGCCTTCACAGATGAGGATCGCTATGGTGGCATTAATGCAGGCGTGATTTCGGCTAACGGTACCTACGTTGTGTCGAATTCATCGACATCAGGTACGAGAAATCTCTACAAAGTAGCGATTCCCGCGGTAAAGAGTACCGGTTCCACAGCGGAAAAAACCGCAATGGTGTCGTTTTCTGAGGACTATTCTGTTACTACTGGGGCAGACGATTATATCTGGGGTATCCAATCTGTGGCTTCTCATACTCCCGACCATCTTGAGCGAATCAACATTCGCACTGGGCGAGTTGATATCATCAATCTTGGTAACCTCAGGACTGACTCAGGCGAACCATTCCCACGTGGTAAAAACTGGGGAAAATCGTGGACGTACGGAAACGGGAATTTTGGTTTTGGCACCGGATCTACTGGAAATGATACAATCTCCATCCAAATCCAGGTCAAAAACCCAACTGCCTCTTTATCTCTATCGAACATTAAACTCATTGCAGTCAAGAAGAATGCTCCGGCATCCTTTAACACTGATGGTGCCTCATACCTCGGCAGCCCTGTAACCCCTGATCTCAAGGTCAAAAAGACGTTCGGTGGTATGAAGAACGGCAAAGCAAACTGGAAGATCAAAGTGAGCAATGAAGGGACAGGCGGGTCATCTGGCTTTACCTTGAACGACAATTTGCCGAAGGGTTATACGATATCTGATCCCAAACGTGACATTACCGTGGAAGATACCACCGGTGACGGTATCCCGAGGGTGGTGGATTATGACGTTTCGACAAACCGCGGTAACCAAGGTAATGACCAAATTCAGGTGTTAGTTGGGTCAGTCCCGGACGGGCGAGAAGTCACAATCTCAGTGACAGCGACTCCCCCTGTCGGCTCAATTGAACAATGTGTGACAAATACAGTCACGATCACGCCGAATGAAACCGATCCGGTAGTGGATAATAACGTCTCCACGGCTGATTGCGGACTCGAATTTGAAAAGAAAGCTATCGATATCCACGGCACGGAAACAGGCATCGAAGTCGGGGACAGTCACGTCATAAAGAAACTTGACGGTGCAAATTACCGCACAGTTCGATTTGACTTGATTGTGAAGAATCCAGGGGTAGCTGAACTTCCCTATACGCTGACAGACCATCCAGGATTTACACGCGATGTGTCGCCGAAGTTCGTGGTTCTCAAAGAGAAGAACGCGCCGGGTGATGGAGCTTCTCAAATTAGGGATGCTGTTAAGTTCGCATATCCTGGCAATATCCCGGTTTCCACCATCGTTAACCAATATATTCGCAAGCAAAATCCGGTACCGGGGCATCCTGACCAAATAACGATTGCGCCAGGGGCTAAACATTACTTCGAGCTTGAGTACTACTATGTGATGAACCCTGAATCGAAGAACACTGCGACCAAAATATGGGATCACCTCCAGTGTGTCGGCAAAAAAGGATCCGGGAAGCCTGAAGAAGGGCTCTATAACAAAGCCACACTTAGGGATGTCATAAATCAGAAAAACATCCTTGATGAGGATTGTGTACCGATTGAGCAGCCGAAAAACGCTAAGGTCACGCTCAAGAAAGTCGACGCATCACACACCGAGCGAGAACTCAACGGTGCCCAATTCAAAATTCGCCCGGTATCGTTAACGAACCCAGATTCGTTTGGCGAAGCAATCCAACCAACCGATGGCACGTATGATCTTTCTGAAGGAACCTACGTTGTATCTGAGACCAAAGCGCCTGCCGGATACTCACTCCTGCCTGGCCCGGTTTATGTGAACATTGTTCGTTCAGACGATGATTTCACGATACAGTTTGGAGAAAGCTACACCACACCGGCAGGAAAGCGGGAAATAGCCTGGACTAAGGTTGGGCAACCATTGCCACTAGTGTCAGTCGAAAAAAGTCAGAGAGAAAGTCAGACAATCTTCACAATCCAGATTGCTGACGTCACCACTGGAGAATTACCAGTCACCGGCGGTACAGGAATTCTGCCTCTGATGGCGACAGCAGGCCTGATTGCCCTCGCTTCCCTCGTGACTACGCGAAAGCGATGGACAAGCCAACACTGAATATATGCTGAGCATGTCGCACATCGTGCTCGCATACAGTGCTCGTATACAGCGCCCGCATATCGGGCCACTCACCCCCACAGATCGCCGGATAGTCTGAGTCGATCTAGTGGAAGATGACAAGGGGGCTGGTTCCAGAAGAATTCTGGAACCAGCCCCCTTGAGTTATTACCACACCATCCCGCGTCGGCGAATATTCACCACGGAAGCCACTGCACACAAGCTCACTGTGCCCACCAGCACAAGCGTTCCTGCCGCACCAATCCACGTCATGATTTCCACGCCCGCACCCTGTGCAAGCAACGTAGCGCCAAGAGCGAGCGTGCCGATAGGGAACGTCAGCGCCCACCAACCCGGAGCGAAAGGCATACGACGCAAGAAACCGCGAACCGTCATCACGAGCGCCCACGCAACGAGCGGAATCCCGATCACAAACATTGCCCAACCGTAGGCGTTCGCCACAGCTTGTGCACTACCCGCAAACTCGGGAAGCAACATCTGCTGCGATTGATGCGCGATCGCTTGCGCAGCCGCCGTGGACTGACCCACGATACCCAAAGGAATCCATGCGCTCGCACTCGCAGCCAAGGGCAGCGGCTCCACCCGCCAATGATGATGGTAAGCCGTGGCAAACACAGCCACTCCCAGGAAAAGGGACATGAAAAAACACGCTGACGCTGCTGCAAGAAGCCAAAACTGAAAAGTCACAGAAACATGCTCGACAAGCACCGCGCCCGTCGTCGCCGACACCATCGGCCCCACAACAGCTAGTCCCCACACGATAGACGGTGAGCCAAGATCAGCGCCAATGAGCCAAATAGCGAAGCCGAGCGACGCCAGTGTCCCAATCGTCGTGCCCACAATCCACATCGCTGCGTCAAGCTGCCAAGCAATCTCAGCCAGGTGAGGCCAGTGCGCAGAGATCACGATCGCCGTCGCTGAACCAACCGACAAAATTCCCATCGACACTGTGCCCCACATAGGTGTCTGCGTAGAATCGCGGATCGTGGTCATCAATGCGTCACGCGAAATGGCGATTCGTGCCAGATATCCCAGCACAAGAGCTGTGAAAACACACCACGCCAGCACGAGCACTACAACCGCCGCCGTCCCCGCGCCCGGAAGATTTCCCGCGTGCGATTGCAATAAATTCGCCAAAATTCCGGTTCCCATTGCGGCAGGGAACCATGCCGGGCCAATCGGCGGGAGCTTCGCAGAGCGTGATGAAGCTGCCGACTGTGGCACACCCGGCGCAATCGGATCGGGCGAGGTTTCATTCGCTTGGGCAAGTGGATAGGTTGATGATGCTGAATCTTTCTTCACAGTTATCCAGAGTGCACTTTCTTTCGCGTCTGTGCCAGTTGCATCGACGCTAAATATGCCACAATGTTGACTCCACACCCACGAACTGAGCTTTTCATCAGAACACCACCCCAATGTGTGTTCTGGCAAAACTTCTCCTGCAAGAAAGCCAAGAAAACCTGAACTTTCTGTGGCCTGTGGTAGTACCCACCCCGCAAGGCCCAGCACCGACGCCGTAGGTGGGGTACCGTTAGAACACCGGCTAGCGCTCAATGCGCTGCCGGTTCATTTGGTAAAAATCCACGCCTACCGGGCGCAGAGAAAGAAGTTTGGAGCGTATGTTGATCGTCATCGGCGGCATGATCGGCGCAGGGAAAACCACGGTTGCTGACCTGTTGGGAAAAAAGTACGGCTCCACTGTTCTCCACGAAAATGTGGAAAACAACCGCATCTTGCCGTTGTTCTACACAGCCTCAAAAGAAGAGCAAGAACGCAAGCGCTACTCATTCCTCCTCCAGCTTGAGTTCCTCAACTCGCGTTTCACTGACGTCAAGCGTGCGATGCTCACCGGAAAGAACACCATCCTCGACCGCTCAATCTACGAGGATTGGTACTTCGCAAAGGTCAACACAGAACTCGGCCGCATTTCGCCCGAAGAATTTCATATTTACGAGGGCCTGCTCAACAACATGATGGAAGAAATCCAAGACCTCCCCAAGAAGTCCCCGGATTTGTTCATCTACCTGTACGCCGATTTCGATACGATCATGGATCGTATCCATTCACGTGGGCGCGATTTTGAACAAGATGACGAGCTCACGTCCTACTACCGCAAGCTGTGGGAAGGATACGACGAGTGGGTGGAGAATGACTATATTGCCTCCCCAGTCCTCAAGATCAACGTGGCCGAGCATGAGGTGGGGCTTGTTCCCGAACAGCAGCAATACTTGTTTGACCAAGTTGAGAGCGAATTGACGCGCCTGAGTGCGCAATAATTGACGCCCCGCCGCAGAGCGTCCCTCTGCGGATATTCCACCACCTCACATACACGATCACTCCGGCCGGAACCCAGCTCCTCGTCCAACTCCGAATCTTCGATCGTGAAGCCCCAAGGCCGCTGGCTCGATCACATCGAACACATCACCAAGCGTCACTCGCACACAGGTTCAGAACGTCACCAAACTATGCACGGGGCTAACCCTCACACCACCGATATCGCCCATGACGCGCGCGAAGCGATAAATAAGGAGTGGCGGGATGAAAACACCCCGCCACTCCTTTCTCCTGTCGATCAGTGTTGGAATTCTGATGCGCGATCCTTCGCGCTACGCAAGAGAATGTCCAAACGATCCTGAGTGATGCGGCCAATTTCAGCCAATGCCATCATGTTTTCGACCTCAGCCCAGTTCCCTAGGCGACGGCGAGCCGCCGCGAGGATACCGGCCATCGAATCGTCGGTACGCAAGTAAGCGACGTACGGCATGTCGAACTTCTCGCGGTAGTCACGGCAGAGTTTTTCGAGCTCAGCGAGCTGTGCCTTATCTGCTGAACCGAGGGCAAGAGAGCCAATGTCTCCCGTACGAGCTTCCGGATTTGTCAGGAGGTCATGCATATCGGGGTAGTCGGCCACGAGGTGCCCACGTGCGTCGGCGTCGGCATGCATAATCGCAAGCTGCACGCTTTCGGCAAGCTCGTCAATTGAGTTGAATGGACGTGACTCCCACGCCTTCTCCAACGGCCACACGTGGGAGTTAAAGAGCGGACGGAAAGTGGACACGAAAGTCTTGAGATCCATCTCGTTGACGTCCTTGAGCGACACCTTAGCTGCGACGTCGATCTTTGTATGTCCACGTCCGATATGGAAGAAGAGCAAATTCAAGCAGATAGCAGCGATCGCACCGATTGACATACCTGAAGAGAAAAATACCTGTGCCCACTGCGGGAACACCTGTGCGATCTCAGGACGGAAAGTGACAAGCATCGCTAAGCCAAGTGCAGTGGTGACGATTGCGGCGATGCGCGGATCGGTCAGATCGGACTTAGCAATCGTTTGCAAACCCACCCACGCCACGTTCGCGAAGAGTGCCAGCGATGCGCCGCCGAGCACGGGGGACGGGATCGCGGCGACAACAGCTCCAACCTTGGGCAGCAGGCCGACGATGATCATCAGCACGCCAGCCCCCGCAGCCACCCAACGTGACTTGATGCCGGTGAGGCGAACCAGGCCAACATTCTGGGCGAACATCGTGTACGGGAAGGAATTCAGCACACCACCGAGAGCGGTGGATGCGCCGTCGGCACGAATAGCGGCCGCAACTTCAGCAGAGGTGATGCGCTTGCCGACGATCTCGCCGGTGGCGAAGACGTCGCCAGTGGTTTCGACCATCGTGATCAGCATAACGATGAGCATGGACAAGATTGCGGTGAAAGAGAATACCGGCCAACCGAAGTAGAACGGAGTAGTGACTCCCAGAGCGGGAGCAGTGGCGACGGCGTTGAGCTTGTCTGGGGAGATGTGGCCGCAGAACAGTGCCACAACAGTGCCGCCGACGAGACCGATGAGGACTGAAATGGTGCCGAAGAATCCGCGGATGAAGCGTTGAACCAACAAGATCGCGGCAAGAGTGCCGAAGCCGTAGGGGAGGTCTCGGACCGCGGGAACGCCGTCGGCGTAGTTGACAAAGTCGTTAGCGGAGACAGCCAAGAGCGAGGTGCCCATCACAAGGAGGACGGTACCGGTGACGTGGAAAGGAAAGAAGCGCAGCAGGCGGGCGAAAAAAGGTGCTGCGAAGAAAGTGAACAAGCCAGCAACGATGATTGATCCGTAGATCACTGGCAAGCTAGCGAGGCCACCGGCACCGCCAGTGGCAGCCAGTCCGATTGCGATAATCGGTGCGACGGCGGTGGTGGTGACGCCCTGAATAATCGGCAGACGCACGCCCACTTTGCGACCCACGCCTACTGACTGGATCAAAGTTGCCAGGCCACATGTGAAGAGATCGGCGTTGATGAGGTGGATTGTGGTAGCAGTGTCAAGGTTGAGTGAGGAGGCGATCAGCAGCGGCACGATCACAGCGCCAGCATAGAAGGCCAGGAGGTGTTGAAGGGACAGGAGCACGAGCTTCGGAGCCGCCGGAACGGCGTCCACTGGGTGTTGTTTCATCACCTTGGACATTCTAGACTCTACGGACGCCATCATGCCCATCTTTCCGAATGTCGGACAAATTGTGTCCGCATGATGAAACCTTGTAGGTGTTGGGTGGCCGCGCGTAGTGAATAAATGTCCTGGTAGGAGAGTGAATGAGCGGCCTGGTAGGAGAGTGGATGAGCGGCCTGGTAGGAGAGTGAATGAATGTCCTGGTAGGAGAGTGAATCAATCCGCGTCGCCTTAAAAGTTGAAAGATGAACAACATCCCGAAATACTGAGCACTGACAGTGAGAGAGGATGTTATGGCAGGAAAGTTACGTGCATTATTTGCCGACACGCGCCCGCTGAAGAACGCGGATTTTCGGCGTCTGTGGTTGGCAAATATCATCACAGTGATCGGCGCTCAGCTGACAGTAGTGGCTGTTCCCGCCCAAATCTACGACATGACCGGATCGTCTGGCATGGTTGGCCTGGCGGGAGCATTCGGCCTCGTTCCTCTGATCGTCTTCGGCTTGTACGGAGGTTCCCTGGCTGATTACCTTGATCGACGCAAGCTCCTGGAATTCACCACGCTCGGTTTGATCGCAACATCGGCTCTCTTCTGGCTCCAAGCCGCGGCTGGCTGGAATAACGTCTGGCTCCTCCTGCTCATTTTCTCAGCACAACAATCATTCTTTGCAATCAATCAACCCGCGCGGACAGCGATTTTACCCAAGCTGATGCCGACATCACAGATTCCGGCAGCCAACGCCTTGAATATGACGGTGTTTTCAGCCGGCGCCATTATTGGGCCGCTTGTCGGCGGAGCGCTCATCCCCATTCTCGGCTATTCCTCTCTCTATCTGATCGACACGCTCACTCTGCTTGCCACGCTCTATGCGGTGTATCGGCTTCCTAGCCTGCCGCCAACCACAAGTGAAGGAGCGCCGGGAATGCGTGCCGTCATCGACGGCCTGAAATATCTCTCAGGACACCACATCGTGCTGATGTCATTCGTTGTCGACCTCATCGCAATGATTGCTGGCATGCCCCGTGCGCTTTATCCCGAGGTTGCCCATGTGAACTTCGGCGGCCCCCTGGAAGGAGGAACAGAGTTTGCCCTGCTCAACGCCGCAATGCCTATTGGTGCCGTGTTAGGCGGAATGTTCTCTGGGTGGGTCAGTAGAGTGCATCGGTATGGGCGAGCCGTGTTAATCCTGATCGCGATTTGGGGAGTAGCGATGTTTGCGCTCGGACTCATGTTTACTTTCGCGCCAGCTGCTCCCGGCTGGTTCCTTATTGGAGCAATGGTGGCTCTCGCAATCGGGGGAATCGCCGATATGAGCTCGGCGTCGTTCCGACAGGGAATCTTGCTCGGCTCCACAAACGATGCTGTCCGCGGACGGCTCCAGGGCGTGTTTATTGTGGTGGTAGCCGGCGGGCCGCGCTTGGCCGACGTCGTTCACGGAGGAATGGCGGAAATCGTCGGGCCAAATATCACAACATGGGCGGGCGGTGTGCTCGTTGTGATCGGCATGGCAGTAGTCGCACTGATGTATCCGGCATTCAGGAAATTTGAGGCAACGCATGACTAAAACGCGTCGGTGCGCGATACGCAGACAGGCAGATTAGGTTGCCGGCACACGTGTGCGCTGATGGCGAATTTTTCGTTTCATCTTGTACTCATTGCCTCTCGCCTACTAGCATCGAGCGCATGAGACTTTATGTGACCTCTTGCTGCTGTGCGTGTTCCTCACACGTATAGTCTTGTTGTGCACAAAAGTTAACCGATAATCAACGAGGCTGGTCATGGCCTCGTTTTTTATTTCCAGAGCTGAAACCTCGGCCAGACCACCTTGCGAAGAACATAAGGAAAACATGAAACTCAAACTCGCTTCGCTTGCTATTGCCACCCTGACCGTGCTCGCAGCCTGCGCGACAACGTCGACCACCTCGGTGTCCGGTTCAGGAGCCGCAAGCGCCACAACAATCCAGCTCGGAACCACGGACAAAGTTTCAAGCCTAGACCCTGCAGGCTCGTGGGATAACGGTTCAGCGAACGTGGAAAACCAGATTTATCCCTATCTTGTGGGGATCGTTGCCGGAGCCACCTCCAATACACCCAAGCCACTCTTGGGTGACATGGCAAAATTCACCTCGCCAACTGAGTACACGGTGAAACTCAAAGACGGCCTGACCTTCGCAAACGGACACGCACTGACCTCGTCGGACGTGAAATTCTCCTTTGATCGCCAGCTCGCAATCGCCGACCCACACGGCCCTTCCTCCATGCTGACGTCATTAAAGGAAGTCAAAACTCCCGATCCACACACAGTAGTGTTTGTGCTCAAGACCCCAGATCAGACCTTCCCACAGGTACTGACCACTGTGGCGGCGTTGATCGTGGATGAAGAAGTTTTCCCCAAGGACAAAATTCTGTCCGATAGCGAGATCATCAAAGCCCGACCCTTCGGCGGCCAATATGAAATCGCCAGCTACCAACCAGGATCGTTGATTAATTTCGTTCCCAACACTGCCTATGCAGGCAACCTCGAACCAGTGAAGAACGACGGCGTTGTGATGCGCATCTACGCCGATGCTTCGAACCTGCGTCTCGACCTCGATAACGGCACTCTCGACGTTGCCTACCGCCAGCTCGCTGCCACAGATATTGAAGCACTGTCAAAGAACGACAATCTCAAGGTGGAAAAGGGAGCTGGCGGCGAAATGCGCTACATCACCTTTAACATGGATACGATGCCTTTCGGTGCGAAGACCCCTGAAGCTGATCCAGTTAAGGCCAAAGCCGTTCGAGCCGCGATGGCAGATCTCGTTGATCGAGATGCCCTCGCCCGCGATGTGTACAAAGGAACCTACACTCCGCTCTTCTCCTACCTTCCCAAGGGCTTCGACGGTTCAAAAGATACCCTCAAGGAAACCTATGGTTCGGGCACAGGACACCCCGATCAGCAACGCGCAGCCAAGCGCCTTGCTGACGCAGGCGTGAAAACACCCGTCACTATCGCTCTCGAATATAACCCCGATCATTACGGAAAGAATTCGGCAGATGAGTATGCGGCAATCAAGGCTCAGCTTGAGAAATCAGGTCTGTTCACCGTTCGCCTCGCTTCCACCGAATGGGTTCAATACTCCAAGGAGCGCCTTGCTGATGCCTACCCGGTCTACCAGCTCGGATGGTTCCCCGACTACGTTGATCCGGACAACTACCTCGCCCCATTCTTCTCAGCAGACACCTACGTCAACAACCACTATGCGAATGCTGACGTGATGGCCAAGGTGGATGCGCAACGAACTGAGGCAGATCCGATGAAACGCGCAACCATTATTGATCAGATTCAAACCGCAGTCACTGCAGACCTCCCCACATTGCCATTGCTGCAAGGTCAACAGGTTGTCGTGATGAAGAAGAACGTCACGGGCTTTGAATTGGGCACCGCCTACAAGCTCTACTACGCGCCAGTATCGAAGTAACAACATTGCCGACGTCGGTGCGTATCTCGTGCATCGACGTCGGCTGACACAGAGGAGAGTTGTCGTGGTTGCTGAGGATGAGACCACCGACGTCGGAAACGACGCGGGAGACACAGTTGCACAAGGCCAACGCCGCGAGAAAAAATCTCACGGTTCGTTCTGGACCTACGTGTTGATACGTTTTTTGCTGATTTTCCCTACAATCTTCATTCTGCTCACAGTGGTGTTTTTCCTGATGCGCTCCACGGGTGATCCCATCACCGCAGCGCTCGGTGGACGCCTACCCGCTGACCAACTCGCTGAACGTGTCCACGCCGCTGGCTATGATCGTTCCCTGATTGTTCAATACGTCGATTACCTTGCGGGCGTCTTTACTGGTGACTTCGGAACCACTTTTACCGATCACAGACCCGTCATCGAAATCCTGTCCACATACGGTCTGGCCACCTTTGAACTTGTCGCCTATGCAATCGTTGTCGCGCTCATGATCGGTGTGCCATCAGGAATGATCGCCGCGCGTTTCCGTGATCGCTGGCCGGATGCCGTGTTGCGAATTTTTGCCATTCTGTCCTATGCGACGCCAGTATTTTTTGTGGGACTCATGCTCAAACTGATCTTTTCCGTCCACGGTGGTTGGCTCCCGGCGTCGGGGCGCGCATCGAATGCCGGAGAATTGACGATGGCCTCGATTCAGAACCCTACAGGCATATATTTGCTTGACGCATTGCGCTTAGGTGACCTCGCTCTTGCAGGTGACGTCCTGATGCACGCCATCCTTCCGGCGATCGCGCTCGGTTTGCTCATGGCGGGCGTGTTTTTGCGCTTGATCCGCACTAACCTGATCGGAACACTTGACCAGCCGTACATCGAATCTGCGCGCTCGCGTGGAGTGAGCGAGAGCCGTCTTGTGACAGCTCACGGGTTGCGGCCTGCGCTGATCCCCGTGATTACCGTGATGGGAATGCAGATCGCGATGTCACTGGGTGGGGCTGTGCTGACTGAAACAACATTCGAATGGAAAGGTCTTGGCTTTAAGCTGGCCGAATACATGGCATCGCGCGATTACGTGGCTGTTCAGGGCATTGTCATGCTCGTGGCAGTCATCGTTGCGCTGATGAACTTCATCGTCGATATGATCGCCGCCCTCATCGACCCCAGAGTGAGGTATTGAAAAATGGCTGCAACTGAATCTCTCACCCGTATATCTGGCGCATGGGCAGATCGCCTCCCGTTCGTCAAGAGCGTCCGCCGATCACACGGCATCCAGCGAGGAATGTTGGTGGCCGGTCTGATTGTGACCGGGCTGATGCTTCTTATGGCGATCTTTGCCCCGCTGATCGCGCCCTATTCACTCGCACAACAAGGCGATGCCAACGGCCCATTCGGTTCACTCCAACCTCCATCGGCTCGCAACTGGTGGGGAACCACCGTGTCAGGTTTCGATGTGTTCTCCCGCGTGATTTGGGGTTCCCAAACGGCACTTGGTGTGATCGTCCTTGCGGTGGCCGCCTCGTGTGTGATTGGAGTGGTGCTGGGATTGGTCTCGGGCTACCTGGGAGGATGGGTTGATCGCGTAGCCGTGGTCATTGCTGACGCGGTGTATGCGTTCCCCTCCTTGCTCCTGGCAATTGTCTTGTCAATCGTTATTTCTGGTGGTCAGTCCAACGCAATCGGCGGTACCGTGGCCGCAGCCGGGTCAATTGCCGTCGTCTTTATTCCACAGTATTTCCGGGTGATTCGTGCCGAAGCGGTGCGATTGAAATCGGAACCCTTCGTTCAAAGCGCCAAAGTGCTCGGCGTACCTGCGCCCACAATTATGTTCCGACACGTTCTGCGCAACGCCACTCGCACTTTGCCCCTCATTGTCACTCTCAACTGCTCCGAAGCGATCTTGACTCTCGCAGGTTTAGGGTTCATCGGTTTTGGAATTGAGCCCACAGCAGCTGCTGAATGGGGGTACGACCTCAACAGATCACTGGCTGACGTCACTTCGGGTATCTGGTGGACATCCCTTTTCCCCGGTGCCGCAATTGTTTTGGCAGTTTTGGGGATCACGCTGGTTGGTGAATCTCTCAACGACCTCGCTGACCCGCGTCTTCGTACCCGACGGGCAGAACGTGCCTCGGCTCTGAGTACCGATATTGTGGCGCCGACGTCGGCAGACGAATCGCGACTGAAAGTCACCGACCTCTCCGTGACCTTCCCGACTGACGACGGCCATGTTCAAGCAGTTCGACACGTCTCACTATCCATCGCTCCGGGGGAGATCCTCGCTCTCGTGGGAGAGTCTGGCTCTGGAAAATCAGTGACCTCGCGTGCGATTCTTTCTCTTCTGCCATCCGGGGCTGTGGCCTCAGGAGCAATCGTCATCGACGGTGACAATGTGGTGGGATTACGCGGGGAAAAGCTACGCCAGTTGCGTGGAGGAAAAGCGGCAATGGTGTTCCAAGAACCATCGGCGTCACTTAACCCAGTCTTCCCGATCTGGTGGCAGATGGGGGAGGGTTTGCGTGCACACAACGGCACAATCTCACGCAAAGAAATCAAAGAGCAAACCATTCGCGCTCTGGAAACAGTGGGGATCGATGACGCCGAACATGCGATGAACCGCTACCCTCACGAATTCTCGGGCGGACAGAAACAACGCATCATGATTGCGATGGCATTGGCGATGGGAGCCAAGCTGATTATCGCCGATGAGCCAACGACAGCTCTAGACGTGACAGTCCAGGGCGAAATCCTTGACCTTCTTCGTGATATTCGCGATCGCTACAACACCTCGATCCTGCTCATTACACACAACATGGGTGTGGTTGCCGATCTAGCGGATTCTGTGGCAGTGATGAGGAATGGCGAGATCATCGAGCATGATCGTGTTGGTGAACTTTTCGCACGCCCCGAGCAGCCCTACACTCGTGATCTCCTTGCCTCCGTGCCACGCTTAGGGCAGCATGTCACCGAGGCAAATGTTGTGCCTCCTGTTGCAGATCGCGGCGATCAGCAACCGATTGTCGCTGCTCAAGGGCTCAAGGTGACCTATCCTGGCAGACTCGGTGCGCCAGATTTTCAGGCTGTGCGGGGAGTCGATTTTTCGATTGCCCCATCAGAAGTTTTTGGTTTGGTGGGCGAATCTGGGTCAGGAAAATCCACCATTGGACGTGCCATTGCAGGTCTCGAAGAAGTCACAGGTGGATCGCTACGCGTTTTCGATACTGAGATACGCGGGGTGAAAGAACGCGACTTCCGCCCACTGCGCAAAGATATTGGCTTTGTCTTCCAAGATCCGTCTCTGTCTCTCAATCCACAACTGACTATTGGGGACGCTATCGGCGAACCAATGGCAGTACACCGAGCAGACATGAGCGAGGCGGATCGCCAGCGCCGAGTCAATGAGCTCCTTGAAGCTGTCCGCTTGCCTGCGTCGTTCGCCAAACGCTTCCCACATGAACTTTCTGGCGGTCAGCGCCAGCGTGTGTCCTTTGCACGTGCTCTTGCACTCGAACCCCGACTTGTGATTGCCGATGAGCCGACATCTGCTCTCGATGTTTCTGTCCAGGCAACGGTTCTTGAGCTTTTCACACAGCTGCAACGTGAATACGGTTTTGCGTGTGTGTTTATCACACACGATCTCGCTGTTGTGGACATTGTCGCTGACCGTATCGGCGTGCTTCACAGAGGACAGATGGTGGAAAGCGGATCGAGCACACAAATCCTGCACGATCCACGCCACCCCTACACGCGCAAGCTCATCGCATCCTTGCCGGTTCCTGACCCTGCTGAACAAGCCCGACGTCGGGCAATGCGCACATCGAGCCGCGAGGCGATCTAACAGAATCGCTCTACGCGCCAAGCCGGGCTCCTGTTTCCTAGATCCACGACGGCAACCACATGTGTGCCTGCCAGAACCACCGGGGAACCGGGATTCCAAGCCAGAGTGGGAGCCAGAAGATCGAGGAGATGACGATAACTGCAACGAAGATCAGGATAAAAATTTTCGATGCACGATTGGGGAACCCGGTTGTTACGCGCTCCGACGAGGGCAACATATCGGTCATCCATGCTAGACCGTACACGAGCGCCAAGACAACGAACGGAACAAATGCCACGGCATAGAACTGGAAGATCGTTCGATCTGTGTAATTGAGCCACGGCGCCCAAAGCGCCAGATAGCCTGCAAGAATCGCCCAGGCGCGCCAATCCCTGCGGATCACTGCCATCGCAATGACCACGAACAGAGCTGCCAGAGCAGCCCACCACATCAGCGGATTTCCGATCGATGTGATCGCGCTGACACATTCATCTGACCAGCACGATCCCTTTGGCATGGCCTCTGCGCCTTTCCAATAGAAACTCACAGGCCGCCACTGAAGGAGCCACTGCCATGCTTGCGATTGGTAATTGTGAGGTGTGGAAAGGCTGGTGTGGAATGCGTATGACTCAATGTGCCAGTGCAACCATGAGTTGACGACGTCGGGAGCCCAACTGAGCGGCATCGCGATCTGTTCGTCTGGCGGGAGGGTGACATTCGCAGCGATCTGCTTGGTGGCCCACTGACGATCCCACCCGTCGGGATTGATAAACCACGGCGTGAAGGCAGCGATGTACGTGACGATTGCAGGAGGAACGAGTTGGACGAAGGCAGGAATACCCTCACGGAACGTTCCAGCTCCAAACCAGAGACGGGCTCCAATAGCTTTTCGTGCGGTGATACCCCAGACGAAGATCAACAGACCGAACACTGCAATCACGTAGAGACCTGACCACTTCACCGACGTCGACAAGCCGAGGAACACTGCTGCAAGCAGTATCCACGGGCGGAAGAATGACGATGGACCCCATGGGTCTTGGGGGCTGAGCGTCTCAAAATCAGGGGTGGTGGGTTTATCGGGAACAGAGTGTGTGGCGATGGGAGGTTCATTGTCCTGGACATGATGTACACCAACACGAGAGAGCATCATGTCGGCAAGAGACTTGTCATTCGTTGCCAGATGCGATCCGGCAGGTTCAATCTCAGGTTCAGTATCCTGAGCTGCAGGCGCCCTCAACGGCCCATACGCGACGCGATGTGCAAGCCGTGCACGTGACCAATCACGATCGCGCAGAATCGCCCAGAATGCAACCAACACAAACAGCGAAATCATGTTGTCGAGCAAACCTGTACGCGACATTGTGAGAGCGAGCCCATCCAGCGCCACAAAAATTCCAGCAATTGCGGCCAAAGGAATCGACCGGAACAGCCGCAAAGTGATACGTACCAACAAGGCAACCACAAGTACGCCGCATATCGCCGTCGTGAAACGCCAACCATATCCGCTTGTGTCCCCTGCGATTCGCATACCTTCGCCGATCAGCCACTTCCCAAACGGCGGATGTACCCAGTGATCGGGATTGTCGTGAACAAGACTCCCGAGAGGGGAACCGCTCTGAACAGCAGAGATGAAGCGATCGTTAAGATCCTCCACATCTGACCACGCACGCTCGTAGCCCCAATGGAGCATCGAATATCCGCCCTTGACATAGTAGGTTTCGTCAAAGATCAGCGCATTGGGGGAATCGAGGCGAACGAAACGAACCACGGCTGCGATCAGCGTGATCACTGCTGTCGTCACCCAACCGTAGAGACGCATTTGAGCGTTCACCAGCGTGCCAAGAGGGGCAAGCCCAAGCCTGGCACGTAGGAAATTTTCGAAACGCTGTGCATCGTCAGTCTCAAGCGTGAGTGTTTGTACCGTGGAGTTCTCTTTTGTGGTCACAGACCACATACTAGCGGGAGGGGGTGACATTTTTCGTGTGTACTACCGCGAGTGCTGCCCCTGGCGCCGACGTCGGCGCAAAACCGCCGGTAGACTACCGCTATGGTCGAAATGAGCGAAGAAGAATTCGAAGAACTCGTTGCCGATGCGCTAGACGAAATTCCACAAGCATTCATTGAGCGTCTCACCAACCTGGTCTTCCTCATCGAGGACGAACCTGATGACAACGATCCTGACCTGCTCGGTGTCTACGACGGCTTCGCACAAACTGATGGCGGTGATGATTTCGCTGAACCGAACAAAATCATCATTTTCCGCGGGCCGACTTTGCGCATGTGTGCCAGTGAAGAAGAAGTTGCGGCAGAAGTCAGAGTCACAGTATTCCACGAGGTTGCGCACTACTTTGGCATTGAGGATGACGAACTCGGTGAACTTGGCTGGGCATAGCGCGTCAGAGTGCGGCTGACGCGTAGAATGTGCCCCATGATCGTTCTTGCCGCCACACCCTTGGGAAATGACGATGATGCGTCGGTGCGTTTGCGTCGCGAACTCGAAGACGCATCGCTGATTGCTGCCGAAGACACACGCCGACTGCGTGCCCTCGCATCGCGGCTCGGCATCGAAATTTCAGCGCCCGTGATCGCCTACCACGATCACAACGAGGTCGAGAAAGCTCCTGGCCTCATCGAGGAAGCGAAAGCGGGTGCGCGTATCGTCATGGTCTCTGATGCAGGAATGCCGTCGATATCTGACCCAGGGTATCGTCTGGTGTCTCAGGCCGCCGACGCCGGTGTTCCCGTGACCGTTGTGCCTGGCCCGTCAGCCGTACTGACAGCCCTGGCGATCTCTGGCTTAGCTTCAGATCGTTTTACGTTCGAGGGGTTTTTACCTCGAAAGGCGGCTCAACTTGCTCAGGCTCTTGAGGCACTTGCAGATGAAGAACGAACGATGGTGTTTTTTGAATCACCACGCCGACTTGCCGCCTCCCTTGCCGTGGCCCAAGAGGCATTCGGAGAAGATCGCCGAGCTGCAGTGTGCCGCGAACTGACGAAGATCCACGAACAGGTCATTCGAGGCACGTTGGGAGAACTCAATGAATGGGCCAAGGGAGAGATCCTGGGCGAAATTGTACTTGTGATCGAGGGAAGTCCCGCCGCAGAGTTTTCCCACGCTGCTGTGGATGAAGTTGTGGAACTGACGCGCCTTGGCCTGCGAATGAAAGATGCGGCCAGCCATGTGGCCGCCCGCGAAGGGCTCCGCAAGAAGGAACTCTACGAGGCGGCACTGGCCAGGAAGTGATCGCTAGCGATCAGCGAAGATCGGAGAAATCGAAGTCGGAGTCGTCGGCTTCGTCGGAGAAGTCGATATCCTCATCGATCCCTAGGTCATCAAAATCGAAGTCGTCTAAGGCGTATCCGCTCAAATCTTCGGCGTCGGCTTCGAGTGCGATGTTTGACAGTTCTTCGTCTTCGCCGTCCGAGGTAAGCTCGGCTCCGTCTTCTTCGTCGTAGCCGTCCTCCTCAAAGGCGTCGTGACCGATCGCGCTTCCGTAGCCGTCTTCTACCTGAGAGCCACCAAAACCGTCATCTTTGTATTCGTCTGACCAGGGGAGTTCCGATTCGTCTTCTTCGTAAAAGCCGAATGCTTCCCCAGACGAGATCTGCTCAATGCCCGCTTCATCCATGACCTCGCGTGCCGATGCTCCGAGTTCGGCACTGACAGGGACAGTGAGATCGGAGAAGACTCGCGTAGGCCAACCCAAGCGCAAGGCGTCGAGAGCGGTTTCCTTCACGCAGTGAGATTCAGCGATGCCGACGACGTCGACAGCCTGAATATCGGCCGCACGTAAAATCTGCTCAAGTGAGCGGTCGTCCTGATCCTTGCCTTCGAAACCCGAATACACCGCATCGTATTCGCCCTTTTTGATCGAGGCGTCAATGGGGAGCGACGCGATAGCTTCGTGAAGTTCGGCTTCAGCACTTCCGGCAATCCCGTGGGGCGGCCAGGTATCAACAAAATCAGGAGTTGATGAAAAATGCTTCCCGGGATCGATATGCCAATCTTGGGTAGTGACGATTAATTCGTATTCGTCTGCATATTCGGTCACGAAATCTGCAATACGTTCAGCCACAGCGTTTCCACCTTCGACGGCGAGCGCGCCACCTTCGGTGAACGTTGGTTGAACATCGACAATGAGGAGTGCCCGGGTCGGATTTTCCACAATATACCTGCCTTTTGTGTTGTCTGAAGCGGCCTCGGCGCCTCACTTTACGTACTACTGATAGTTTAAGCGTCTGCGTGCGCTGTTGGCACCATTACGCCGACAGCGCGACGGCGTCGGGCAGGTTTTCGCGGGAACTCGCGCGAGGCGCGCCCGGGTTCTAAACTTGAGCCATGTCAAAAATCCTTTCTGCAGTTGCATGGCCCTATGCCAACGGCCCGCGTCATATTGGACACGTGGCAGGTTTTGGCGTTCCTTCGGACGTTTTTTCGCGTTACATGCGAATGCGTGGTCACGATGTTCTGATGGTGTCGGGCACTGATGAGCATGGCACTCCGATTCTCGTCGCAGCTGACAAAGAAGGTGTAAGCCCCCAGGAGCTTGCTGATAAAAACAATCGCATCATCGTTGAAGATCTTGTGAACCTCGGCCTCTCCTACGATCTTTTCACCCGAACCACCACTGTGAATCACGAGCAGGTGGTTCAAGATTTGTTCCGTGGCTGCCGTGATAACGGCTACATGGTGGTTCACGAGACACCTGTCGCAATCGATCCGCAAACCGGCAACACTCTGCCTGATCGCTACATTGAGGGCACATGCCCTATCTGTGGCGCTGCAGGAGCACGCGGCGATCAGTGTGATACCTGTGGCAACCAGCTTGATCCCCAGGATCTCATCAACCCCGTGTCGAAAGTGTCGGGTCTTCCCCCTCAGTTCAAGACAACTGAACACTACTTCCTCGATTTACCGCGCCTGGCAGGGGCGCTCGGCGAATGGCTTGACTCAGTGGAGAAAGAAGGCAAGTGGCGTCCAAACGTCATCTCCTTCTCGAAGCACCTTCTTGAAGATGTGCGTCCGCGGGCGATGAGCCGGGATATTTCGTGGGGGATTCCTGTTCCCGGGTGGGAAGAGAAGCCGAACAAGCGTCTGTATGTCTGGTTCGACGCCGTTGTTGGTTACCTCTCTGCCTCGATTGAGTGGGCACGCCGTCGTGCCAACGCAGGTAAAGGGACGGCGGAAGACTGGCGCGAGTGGTGGACCAACCCCGAAGCACTGTCCTACTATTTCATGGGCAAAGATAACATTGTGTTTCACTCCCAGATTTGGCCAGCAGAGCTGCTTGCATACAACGGTGAGGGTTCTGAGGGTGGCGAACCGGGAGCATTCGGTCGTTTGAATTTGCCCACGCAAGTTGTGGCTTCGGAATTTCTGACGATGGAGGGAAAGAAGTTCTCCTCGTCAAAGAACGTTGTCATTTACGTTCGAGACCTCCTGTCGCGTTACCAGGCTGACGCTTTGCGCTACTTTATTTCGATTGCTGGACCAGAAACGTCCGATTCCGATTTCACCTGGAGCGAGTTTGTCCGCCGTAACAACTCGGAGCTCGTGGCTGGCTGGGGTAATCTCGTCAACCGTACGGGTGCGATGATCGCGAAGAAATTCGGTGAAATTCCTGCTGCTGGCACCCGCGAGGATATTGATAACGAGCTCCTTGAACATGTCCGCGGCGGCTTTGAAACCGTTGGAAATCTCATCGGTTCGCATCAGCAACGTGCAGCGCTTGCCGAGCTCATGCGCCTGGTCGGTGAGGCCAACGCTTACGTGGCACGAACCGAGCCATTCAAGCTCAAGGCTCCTGAAGATCAGCCGCGTTTGGCAACCGTCTTGAATACTTTGATTCAGGCAGTATCCGATCTGAACACGATGATGAGCGTCTTCTTGCCACACTCCTCGAACGTGATCGACACAATCCTCGGTGGCGATGGCACAATTGCGCCGATGCCGCAGCTGGTTGAGACGGAAGATATTGACAACGGTCACCCGTTCCCGATCATTACCGGTGACTACACGCACGTTCGTGCGTGGGAGCCGCGTGATGTTGTTCCTGGTACTCCGATCACAAAGCCCACTCCGGCATTCCAGAAGCTCGATGAGTCTGTTGTGAGCGAAGAGCTTGCACGACTGGGCTTGATTGAGGAGTAAAACTTGGGCAATTCAGCCTCAAAGAAGCGCCGGCGTAGCCTCCTTCCCGATGTTCCGCCGGCGCTTGCTCATGCGATCGTTGATAATCACACCCACATCGAGATTTCTGGGCCAGGGCGAAGCTTTGATCCTGCTGATCAACGAATCAGTGAGGACCCTGAAGGTTGGCGTTATCCGCCGACTTTGGGTAACCAGCTTGCCGTGATGGAAAGCGTCGGGGTGCGTGCAGCAATCACTTCCGGGTGTGAAGTCCCGGCGCTCGCGCCCACGTATGAGCTGGCTCAGTCGGTTCCTAATATTTTTGCGGCACTGGCGATTCACCCGAACGAAGCGGCGATGCACGCTGGTGTGCGTGAAGTTGCTCCCGATGGTCTCACACCTGATCCGCAGCCTCATCACGAGCAATACTCCCTGGATGATGCCATCGCCCAGGTTGCCCAGTTGGCCACAGCAGATGAGGTGGTGGCGATTGGAGAGACTGGCTTGGATTACTTCCGTACAGGCGATGCGGGCAAGGAAGCACAGAAGTATTCCTTTCGTGAGCATATTGCGCTCGCAAAAGAGTTGGGCAAGCCGATGCAGATCCACGATCGTGACGCTCACGCCGATGTCGTCGAAATTCTTCTGGCCGACGGCGCTCCCGAAAGAACAGTGTTCCACTGCTTTTCCGGTGACGCAGAGTTGGCGCAGATTTTGGCAGAAAACGGCTGGTATGCATCGTTTGCTGGTACGGTGACCTACCCTGCCAACGATTTCTTGCGTGAGGCGCTTGCGGTGTTGCCAGCTGAACTGATCCTCGTCGAAACAGATGCTCCATATCTGACCCCGGTCCCGTTCCGGGGACACCCGAATACCATTTGGGGGAGTGTGTACACGGCTCGTGCTCTGGCTCAGTACCGCTCAGTGGGTGAAGAAGAATGGTGTGCACAGTTGGATGCCAATACATCGTGCGTGTACGGAATCTGAACGGTATTGGCCGTTTTTCCGCTCATAACGTGGGGTCTACCGCAAATCCCTTGCGAAAGATCACGTTTTGATTACAATCGGTAACTAGTAAATAACGCACAGTTACTGGAGTAAACATTGGCTACTGAAAACTCGGTCGAAGCTCTGTTCGGAGATCATGCGCTCGAAGAGCCGATTCGTCCTGGAACGCGTCGGGCGCGCCGTGCCGCAGAACGAGAGGCAGAGCATCACGCGCGAGAAACAGAAGCTCTTGCCGGCGAATTGCTGATGCCACAGAACAATGAAGCTGAGCAGGTTCGTCAGGCAGAGCAGCCTTCCTCCGTGGATGAGCAGGATGACATGCCTCCAGCTCATGACGTCTCGGAGAGCTCAGCGAACAAACTCGATAACCCCGCGTCGCCCGATACTGAAGAAATTCCGGTGGTTGCCAGTCCCCCAAGTGCCGAAGATGACGAATCGGAGATTGATGAGGTCGCCCCAGCTCGCCGTTTCGTTCTCTGGAGGCGTGCGACGGCGGCGGGGATCTTCCTCGCCTCGGTCGCAACGGTGGCGTCATTTGCATTGTCGAATATTGACGCCAATTCTCAAGCGCAGGCTGCTGCGGAGGGGAACCGTGCTGTCCTCGTTCGCGCCACGCCAATGTCTGTCTCGAACACCTCTGCTGATGTGTCGTTTACGGCACGTATCGGAGGAAAAGACGTAGCTGTCCGTGCGCGTGCAGGACAGACGTACGGTGAGGCGTTCGCAGCAGCGAAGCTTGGCGTCGATGCCGACGATGAGGTCTCTGTTGGCTTAGGAACTCCAGTGAAGAACGGTGCCGCAATCACTGTGGTGAAAGTGGATGTTCACACCGAATCTCGCCCCTACAACGAAAAGTTCACCACCACCCGTAAGGAAACCGCTGACCTTCCCAAAGGCGAAACACGAACTGAAACTGATGGCAAAGATGGCAAGGGTAGCCGCACATACCGTGTGACATTCCGTGATGGAAAAAAGGTCAGTGAAGATATCCTTTTCACTTCCTCCGCGCAGAAGCGGATCGACGAAGTCGTGCTTGTTGGTACGGGAAATAAGGAAGAAATCGCTGTCAAAGAAGCTGCTAGCGCTGGTATCACCGCAGGGCCTCCGGCAAGCCCAGGGAGCGCGCGTGCAATCGCACAGTCGATGCTCGCGTCGTATGGTTGGGGGTCAGAACAGTTCGCCTACCTCGATTACTTGTGGCAGCGTGAGTCGAACTGGCGTTATGACGTCGCAAATCCATCGTCGGGAGCCTACGGAATTCCGCAAGCACTGCCGGGCTCGAAGATGGCCTCGGCCGGTGCCGACTGGCGAACGAATCCTGCCACTCAGATTAAGTGGGGGTTGGGATACATCAAGGCTCGCTACGGCAGCCCGGCTGGTGCTGTGGCACATTCGCGTGCGACAGGCTGGTACTGATGCGCGGCATGGCGGTTATACTTCCACTATGCAGTTACTAGGACCGGTTCAGATTCGCGAACTTGCGCAACGTCTTGGCGTTTCTCCCACGAAAGTTCTTGGACAAAACTTCGTGCACGATTCTGGTTCCGTACGCAAGATTGTGCGCGACGCCGGTGTGTCAGATTCCAGCCGTGTGCTCGAAGTTGGGCCGGGACTCGGCTCCTTAACTCTTGCCTTGTTGGAAACCGGGGCTGAGGTGTCCGCGGTGGAAATTGATCCTCCACTCGCCGCTGCGCTCGAAGATACTGTCGTCGAATTTGCCCCGGAGGCAAAAGAACGATTCGCTGTTATTCTGCGAGACGCAATGACAATTACCGGTCCGGATTCGCTTGCGGTGCCTTCGGTGTCGTCGGCGCCATTCACGCCGACGCATCTTGTGGCGAATCTTCCCTATAACGTGGCTGTTCCAATCTTGCTCACCGCGCTCGAAACGTTGCCTAGTCTTGAGTCGATCACAGTGATGGTTCAGTTGGAAGTGGCTGAACGCCTGGCAGCAAAGCCGGGTTCGCGTGTTTATGGTGTTCCGAGTGTGAAAGCGGCATGGTATGCCGACGTGAGCCGTGGAGCAAAAATTTCTCGCAACGTTTTTTGGCCCGTTCCCAATGTTGATTCCGCGCTTGTTCACATGACCCGGCGCGAGCATCCACGCGGAGCGAGCCGCGATGCTGTTTTTGAGGTGATTGATGCCGCCTTTGCTCAACGCCGCAAGACTCTGCGCGCTGCATTGTCGCCGTGGGCGGGGAGCCCCGCGTCGGCAGAAGAGATTCTTGTGCGAGCCGGAATCGATCCGAAACAGCGTGGTGAAAAGCTTCAAATCGCAGACTTCGTGAAGATCGCGGCAGCGCGTTAATCGCGTGTCAACGCTCTCTCATTCCCGAGGTTACGGGGAAGAGGAATATTTCCGGATTGTGAAACCGGGGTGAATGAAATGCGTATCACGCCGTAGAATGAGTTCTATGCGCTACGTTTCAGTCACTGTCCCAGCAAAGATCAATCTCGCTTTGCGTGTGGGCGGTGTGCGCGAAGATGGCTTCCACTCTCTTGACACCGTTTACGAAGCAGTTGATGTACGTGACCGTATCGAGGTGTGGGCCGATGATGAGCTTTCCCTGGAAATGACAGGTGTGGGTGCAGATCTTCCCACGGATGAAACAAATCTTGCGATGCAAGCAGCGCTTCTGATGAGGCGAGAATTTGGTGCCGCTCAAGGAGATCCAGCTTTCGGTGTGGGCGCGCGGATGAAGATTGCGAAAGCCATTCCTCTTGCTGGAGGAATGGCTGGTGGAAGTGCAGATGCCGCAGGCGTCCTCGTGGCATTAAACGCACTCTGGGAAATCAATGCTCCGATCTCCACGGTGGAAAAACTTGCCGCGCAGCTCGGCTCAGACGTCCCGTTTGCACTCCATGGTTTTGTCGCTCACGGTACTGGGCGTGGTGAGAAAGTTTCGCCAGTGCGTGCGGGCACGAAGCATACGTGGGTCATCCTGTCCCAAAGCGAGGGCTTATCAACGCCAGCTGTTTTCCGTCAGTTTGATGTCCTTCATCCCCAGGCCACGGATCCGGCATCCACTGAAGAACTTCGCCGTGCACTGAATTCTTCACAGCCCCAAGATTTCGCTCGATTGTTGGTCAACGATCTTGAAGCACCGGCACGCGCATTACGCCCCGACGTCGCTGCGCTTCTCGACGATCTCAAACATGCAGGATACGCTGTGCTGCTTTCCGGCTCCGGCCCGACTGTTTTGATTTTGTCAGATGCAGACGAAGCTCCTGAACTGGCAGAAGGCTTACGTCACGATTTCCCCTCACATACAATCACGGTAGCTCGCGGGCCAGTCCGCGGAGCCCACATCACTCACGCGGAGTAGTATTTTGGCCCATATTCTCGGTTTCGAGGGCGTGAGTATCTCCCTCGGCTCGCGCCCGATCCTGGGCAATGTGAACGTTTCATTCGGTGACGGTGCCCGAATCGGTATCGTCGGCCCAAACGGCGGTGGAAAATCGACGTTACTGAAACTGATGACGCGCGCTCTCGCCCCCGACGTCGGGCAGGTGACGATGGTGAGTGGCACCCGTTTTTCTCTGCTCTCGCAGGCCGATTCACTCAATCCTGATGACTCAGTAGCGCAGGCGATTCACGGCAATTCTGAGCAGTTCGAGTGGGCATCTGATGCGGCGATGCGAGCCTTGCATGATGGCCTGATCCCCGACATCCCGTTGGAGAAGAAGGTCAGCGAGCTATCGGGTGGACAGCGCCGACGCGTATCTCTCGCGGCCACGCTCGCTAAGCCGTCCGACGTCGTCGTCCTTGATGAGCCGACCAACCATTTGGATATCGAAGGAATTACCTACCTCGCACGGTATCTTAACGAGCGTTTCGGGCGCGGTGAAGGGGCACTTGTGGTTGTCACCCACGATCGCTGGTTCCTTGACGCCGTTTGTGATCGTCTATGGGAAGTTGTTCCCGGCCATGATGGTGCCGGCGGGCGCAATCCGCAGCCAGGTCACGTCGAAGAATACGAAGGTGGCTACGCCGCCTACGTTTTGCAACGTGCCGAGCGTGCACGAATTGCCCAAGCAAGCGCAGAAAAACGCGCAAATCTGCTACGCAAGGAGTTGGCGTGGTTGCGCCGCGGAGCCCCGGCACGCACCTCGAAGCCACGTTTCCGTATTGAAGCAGCCAACGAACTCATCGCGAATGAGCCACCTCCGCGTGACACAATCGAGCTAGCGAAAATGGCAACATCCCGCTTGGGTAAACAAGTGGTGGATCTAGAGGATGTGTGGTTCTCCTATGATGCAGGTGCTCGTGATGCGGTGGAAACGGATCCACAAGCAGCTCTGACAGATGAGGGAGTGACCTTCATCCTCAAAGACGTCACGTTACGGCTGGCTCCGGGAGAACGAATCGGAATCCTGGGCGGAAACGGAGCAGGAAAATCGTCGCTGCTTGGCTTACTTAACGGGGCGATGATGCCGACGTCGGGGCGCATTAAGCGTGGGAAAACTGTTGTGCTGGCAACGCTTTCGCAGGAAACACATGAACTTGATGAGATCAGTGAGCGACGTGTGGTTGAAGCAGTTCACGATGTCGCCTCCCACGTGATGGTAGGGAAGAAGGAGCTTTCGGCCGGGCAACTTGTGGAAATGTTGGGGTTCACTCGCGAACGGGCGTGGACGAAAGTGGGTGAATTGTCCGGTGGCGAAAGACGCCGTTTGCAGCTGATGCGCCTGATGATCGGGGAACCGAATGTCCTACTTCTTGACGAACCAACCAACGATCTTGATACGGACACATTGGCGGCTGTGGAGGATCTCCTTGATTCCTGGCCGGGAACACTCGTCGTTGTCTCCCACGATCGGTATTTCCTTGAGCGCACCACCGATCACCAGATCGCTGTGATCGATCACCGAGTGCGTGGTCTGCCAGGTGGTGTTGACCAGTATCTCGAGCTACGTCAGGATGAGACGATTGCGAGCACAAGCGGCACGCCGTCGTCAGGAAGCGGGACTGTGGCTGACGAAGAAAAGAAAACTTCGGATCCTGCCAAAGAACGCGCTGCGAAGAAAACGATGGCACGCCTTGAGCGCCAGATGAGTAAACTCACCGAGAAAATTGACAAACTCGGAGTGAAACTCGCCGACGTTAGTGCGAATGTCGCTGACACAGGCGCATATGAGGAACTCGCTGGGCTTGGTCGTGAGATTGCTGAACTCAAAGATGAGCACGAGTCGTTAGAACTTCAGTGGCTTGACGCTGCCGAGGACGCTGAACGCTGGAGTTAAGCTGGTAACTTTTGGGGATAAAAGGTGGAGCAGCCGGACGGCTGCTCCACCTTTATGACACTGTTACTTGCCTCGGAAGGCGTCGGTGAGCTTGATGCGTTTTCCGGTACGCAGCACAGAACCCTTGTAGATGCGTCCGGCTACCCATGCGAGAAGTGGGAACACTGCCACCGAAACGAGAGCCGAAAGGATCTGGCTCCATACGGGGACTGCTCCAAATGCTTCGCGCACCGGCATCATAAATGGTGAAAGGAACGGCACGTATGACAGTGCGACTGTCACTGGCCCATCCGGTGAGACTGGCACTAGGTACAGCGCCACGTAGAAGCCTGTCAGGGCGATCAGAGTAATCGGCATATTCGCTTGAGCCAGATCTTCTTGACGTGAGACCGTCGCAGCGACTGCAGCAGTGAGCGTGGCATAGGTGAAGAATCCGATGACCACCCAGATCAGTGACCAGCTCAGAAGTGATGTCACTGAAATGAAGGAGCCTAGCCCGGCGATGTAGACGGCTCCCACAATTGATGCCATCGTCACCGCGTAAAACATCAGTGCGTAGGCGCCGATACCGAGGATCTTGCCTGTCAGTAGCTGATGTGGACGGACAGCCGAGAGCAAAATTTCCACCACACGCGATTGCTTCTCTTGGACCACGCCCGCACCGATCTGAGAAATACCCATGACGATCGACATCATGAGCAGGGTCAGCGTCACGAATGCGGGAGCCATCTTTGACGGATCCTCGAACATGTTGCCAAGGCCACCATTCGACACCTGCTTCGAGGGCAGATCAGAGGCGAACTGGAGACTCGTCATTTGTTCAGGAGTGGCGCTCTTTCCCGTTGCCTGTTCTACTATCCAAGCGGTCGCCACGTGGCTCAGGAAAGTGCGAGCCCTGGAGTTATCTCGGTCTGAGCCAATCTGCACGGTCGTGGGTTTGCCGGGCTCGCCAGCAAGAACAATGCCGATCTGGTTATCAGTGTCGTCCTTTTCTTTCAGCCACTTTTCTGCATTTTCTGGGGTGATCTGTGCGAATTCAACAGATCCGGGAGCGAGACTTTTGCTGACAGCTTCGGCAGTTTTCTGATACTGCGCCATCTGCGGTTCGATACCGACGACGAGCACCGTCGGGTCAGTGTCGTGTGTGGGTGCATCGGCGTTCAGGTCGGGCAAGAAAATACGTCCGGCGATTCCCGCAATGAGGAAGATGCCGATCGTCACCCCGAGCATCACCTTGGATGACTTCGCGTTGGCGACTGCTAAAAACTCATGCTTGGTAATTGTGGCGATCACTTGCGGCCTCCAAACAGGGCAGTAAGCCCCCTCTTCTTCTTTGTGGGCTCAGCGGGAGCAGGCGGTGGAACTGTGACGAGATGTGAGAACAATTCGTTCAGATGTGGACGGTAGGGTGTGAAGCTTTCAACAGTCCCCACGGTCAGGAGTGCGCGCAGGACATCCTGAGCGGACACCTCGTCGGACAGCGCAACGCGCAGGTGCCCGTCGGTGTCAGTGACACTGACGCCAAGGGGAAGCAGTGCGTTGCGTGCGGCTGAATCTCCGGCTCCGCTCACGACGTCGATATACGGATGCTCGGTGGTACGCAGTTCGTCGAGTGTTCCGGATGCGACAATCTTGCCGAGCGACGCCACAGCCACACGGTTACATAGTCGCTCAACGAGGTCGAGCTGGTGAGACGAGAAGATCACGGTGGCACCTGCTTCAGCCTTTTCTTGCAAGACCCTGCTCATATCCTCGACTGCTAACGGATCCAATCCTGAGAATGGTTCATCGAGCACCATGATCTTTGGATTGTGGATGAGTGCGGCGGCGAGTTGAACGCGCTGCTGGTTGCCCAGAGACAGGGCTTCGACGGTGTCCGACCGGCGTGCGGACACGCCGAGTCTGTCGGTCCAGTATTCCATTGCTTGTGTCGCGTCAGCTTTGCTCATCCCCTGAAGTTCGCCCAGGTAGATGAGTTGTTCGCCCACCATGAGCTTGGGGTAGAGGCCGCGCTCTTCTGGCATGTAGCCAAAACTGCGCCGTGAGTCGAAGTTCAGTTTTTCGCCGTCGAGGCGGACTTCGCCATCGTCGGTGCTGAGGACTCCGAGCATAATCCGCATCGTTGTGGTTTTGCCGGCACCGTTTGATCCCACAAAGCCGAAGACGTCGCCGCGTTCAACCGTGAAGCTCATTCCGTCAAGCGCTTGGGTGTCCCCGAAGCGCTTGCGGAGATTATCGATTTCTAAGCTCATTGAGAGGCCTTCCTCGTTGAGGTTAATTCTCTCTTAGGGTACATGTTTCTCACAATGTATGGCGCACAAGAAATGCTTGTGGTTGGAGGTTATTGGGAATGGTTAATTGTTCCCAAGTGAGGCTCTTTTTCGAGGTCATGTAACCCATTCCAGACGAGGTTCACCACATGCGCAGCGAGCTCATGCTTATCTGGCTCACGGTTCATCGCCCACTGCTGTCCCGTAAGCCCGACCATTCCAGCGAGCATCTGCGCGTAGAGAGGAGCGGCATCCTCATTGAGACCGAGTTGGGTGAAGTAAGGAGCTAAAAGTGAAGTGAGGTAGTCGCCAATATCGGACAGAATCGTGGAAAAATTTCCGGCATCGAGTGCATCTGGAGACTGGTGAATGAGTAATGAAAAGCCGTCCGGATGTGCGTCAATGTAGTTGAACAGTCCATAGATTGCGCGTTCGAGGGCGTAGCGAGGGGAAATCTCTGGGCCGAGTGAATCTGCTAGCAAGGTTCCCACCGCTTGCGTCTCACGGTCAACGATCACCTGGTAGAGACCCTCTTTACCTCCAAAATGTTCGTAGATGACAGGTTTTGAAACGCCTGCGCTCGCGGCGATTTCCTCGATAGACACGGCATCATAACCATGGCGTGCGAAGAGTGATCGGGCAATCCCGATCAGTTGCTCGCGACGTTCCAACCGCGACATCCGTTGGCGTTTTTTCTCAGTCATGCCACCCATTATGCCAGTGTGTTGTGAGTCGCGGAGCCGCGTGAGTCCTGACGGTGTGAGGTGGGACTGGTTACGATATTCCTTTCCGTGTTGCCGAGCGCGTCGGACTTTTGGCACAATAGTGAGCGCTGTCCCCCATGGTGTAACGGCAGCACACGGGTCTTTGGAACCCTTAGTCGAGGTTCGAATCCTTGTGGGGGAACTGCGGCGCAGGTGAATGCCTAGCGCCGCTTATACCTATTTATTGGGAGGAACAGTGGCTAAGCTCAGTGCCGCAATCGTGTTGGCAGCGGGTAAAGGCACCCGCATCAAGTCCTCTGTCCCAAAGGTTTTGCTTGAGATGAATGGTGCGTCCCTCGTAGGACACATGCATCTCGCAGTTGCTGGGCTTGAACCCGATCACGAAGTTTTTGTGGTTCGTCATGAGCGTGAGCGAGTGGTGGAACACCTTCGTGAGATTGCCCCGAAAGCTCTTATTGCTGATCAAGATGATGTGAAGGGGACTGGCCGCGCCGCCTGGTGTGGTTTGCAGGCACTTCCTGATGATTGTGAAGGTGCGGTGCTCATCGTGGCAGGCGATTCGCCGATGTTCACCACTGAGTCGCTTGCACAGCTACTCGCCGCCCACGGCGAAAATGCTGTCACTGTTCTCTCCACGCGTGTCAGTGATCCTTTTGGGTATGGCCGTATCATGCGTGATGCCTTCCCCGGATCCAACGAAACTGCCGGTAGTCCGGATGCAACAGGTTCGATTATTGGCATCGTCGAGGAAAAAGACGCCACTGATCTTCAGCGCACGATTCATGAGATTGGCACCTCCACCTACATCTTTGACGCTGCATTCCTGCGCGAATCCCTCGGTACTCTCAGTACCGATAATGCGCAGGGCGAGATGTACCTCACCGATCTCATTGCACAGGCCGCCAATACTGGCGCCGGCGTAGGTTCCTTTATTCTTGAAGACTCCGTCCAGGCGGAAGGCGTCAATGATCTCGTTCAACTTGCCACGCTCCGCGCCGAAAAGAACCGGCGCATTCTTGAGCACTGGATGCTCACCGGTGTCCACATCATCGACCCCTCAACAACACATATCGGCATTGGAGTGACTCTCGATCCCGATGCCGTGGTCGAGCCTGGAACCGTGCTTGCAGGAGCTACCCACGTCGGTGCGTTCGCGCACGTGGGCCCACATTCTCAGCTGACAGACGTGGAAGTGGGCGCCGGTGCGCAGCTTCCTTACGTGGTTGCGTCGAACGTCACCGTGAAAGAATCGGAGCAAATTCCGCCTTTCACAGTGCTTGACGGGGCAACCGGGTAGGCTGAGAACTGAGGAAAAGATCGCCTGCGATTCCCAAGGGAGAAATTCTGTGATCAACGCGGAAAGCAACACGGACAACGCCTACGACGTTCACGTAACTGGCATTCATAAGAAAGGCGAAAAGCACCTGGTGGTGGCCTCTGGTCGGGCTCACCCGGAGCTTGCGCAGGACGTAGCGAAGGCACTGGGGATCGATCTTGTTCCGGTCACCTCCTACGACTTTGCCAATGGTGAGATTTACGTTCGTTTCGAAGAATCGCTTCGTGGTACAGACGTATTTATCATTCAGTCCTTCGAAGGGCCGATTAACAAGCAGATCATGGAAGCTCTGATCATGCTCGATGCGGCCAAGCGTGCATCGGCGAAGCGCATTACCATCGTCGTGCCGTCTTACCCCTATGCGCGCCAAGACAAGAAGCACAAGGGGCGCGAGCCGATTTCTGCCCGCCTGATGGCAGATCTTTTCACGACAGCGGGTGCTGACCGAATCATGTCAGTGGATCTCCACGCTTCGCAGACCCAGGGGTTCTTCGATGGCCCAGTGGATCACCTTGTTGCCATGCCAACCCTGTGTGATTACGTGCGCGGCAAGGTTGATGTGTCCAACGCAGTTATTGTTTCCCCCGACGCTGGTCGCATCAAGGTTGCTGAGCAGTGGGCAGCACGTTTGGGCGGAGCACCGCTGGCGTTCGTTCATAAGACGCGTGATATTACCCGCCCGAACGAGACAGCGTCGAACCGCGTGGTCGGTGATGTCATGGGTCGCACTGCCGTGATCGTTGACGATCTTATCGATACCGCAGGCACGATCGCTGGTGCGGTTCGCGTAGTGAAGGATGCAGGAGCCAAGGACGTTATTATTGCCGCTACCCACGGTGTCCTGTCTGGTCCGGCGCGTGAACGTTTGGCGAACTCGGGTGCGTGTGAAATTGTTCTGACTGACACCGTGCCGATTCCTCCGGAAAAGCGTTTCGATAACCTCACAGTGCTCTCGATTGCTCCGGTGATTGCGAAGGCAATTGCTGCTGTCTTCAACGATGGTTCAGTGACTAAACTTTTCGAAGAGCAGTGCGCTGAGGAGTAGCCTGAGGTTTTATTCTTCGTGAGCCGTGGTGAAAGCCGCGGCTCACTTTTGTTTCCATTCGTCTTTTGTCTTTACGGAACCATCACAGGCGGGTAAACTGTTGGGGTTGCCTCGGCGAGGGAGCGTGTGCTCCGTTATCGACGCGGTGTCTATGTTCCTTCGGGGGCCTAGCCCGTACTGGGGCCGTTTCGCCGCCCATGGGTGGCACAACACGAAGGAGAAAATAATGTCAGATCGCATCACACTTTCTGGTGAAAAGCGCACCGAGTTCGGCAAGGGCTTTGCACGCCGTATGCGCGTTGCAGGTAAGGTTCCGGCAGTTGTTTACGGCAAGGATTCCGAGCCGATGCATATCACCCTTGATTACCATGAGACCTTCTTGGCTGTGCGCGGCAACGCTAACGCCCTGATCTCGCTTGACGTTGAGGGCGAAAAGCACCTTGTTCTTCTCAAGGACAAGCAGGTTAACCCGCTCTCGCGCATGATCGAGCACCTCGATCTGCTTCGCGTGAATGCTAAGCAGAAGGTTGACGTTGAAGTTCCAGTTGTCATCGAAGGCGAGCCTGCCGGCGATGCAGTTGCAACTGTTGAACTCATGCAGGTTCTCGTGAAGGTTCCGGTTATTGACATTCCGGAGTCGATTGTTGTGTCCGTTGAGGGTCTCGAAGATGGCACGACCATCCGCGTTGCAGATCTCACCCTCCCGGAGGATGTTGAGATTGAGCTCGACGGCGAAGATCCGGTTGTCGTTGTGGCCGTTCCGCAGGTTGACGAAGCACTTGAGGCTGAGGAAGCTGAAGCTGAAGCCGGTGAAGCTGAAGCAGCTGAGGGCGACGCTGAGTGATTCTGTGATCCTAGGTTGGCATGTTCAGATGTGAACCTTTGATGAACTCTCGGGTGGGCGGAAAGCGAAATGCTTTCCGCCCACCTCCATCTTTGCGGCTAGAATTATTCTGTTTTGGCCACGCGATTAAACTTGGGGATTGAGAAATGTTTGCAGTAGTTGGCTTGGGAAATCCAGGCGCACAGTATGACAGTACGCGGCATAATGCTGGACACATGGTCATTGATACTTTGGCCAGACGCGCTGGAGTCAACCTCTCATCTCACAAACAGACACAGACCCTTCAAGGGACTACCCGCATCGGAGTCGGCCCTGGACGCGATGGCGAACAGGTCGTCTTCGCCACGCTCATGAGCTACATGAATACATCGGGTGGGCCAACAGCGTCGTTGCTCAAGTACTACAACATTGCTCCGGAAAATCTCATTGTTGTCCACGATGAACTCGACATTGATTTTGGAGTGTTGCGCCTTAAACGTGGGGGTGGGGAAGGAGGTCACAATGGCCTGAAATCGATTACTTCTTCGCTCGGTTCTCCACAGTACATCCGCCTCCGTTTCGGAATTGGACGCCCACCGGGCCGTCAAGATCCGGCCGACTACGTGCTCTCCCGCTTTGCGCCGTCACAGCGTCCAGAACTCGACATTTTGCTTGAGGAAGCTGCCGACGCCGTGACTGACGTTATCGAGCAGGGCCTGGAGAAGGCCACGATGCGTCTGCATACTCGCTGACATCGCCACCAACACACCACCTGACCTTTCATAAGTTGAAACGAGTATCTGATGGATTTGCGTCCAATTTTGCCTCTCATTACCTGCGGTGACGTGGAGGCTGTCGACACCCAAAAAACACTCGATATTGCGGCTCCGCGTGGCGCTGTTGCGCCAGTTCTGGCCTCGGTCGCGAACGCGCAGCGGCTCGAAGTTGTGGTGACGGCGTCGGGACGCGACGCTGAGGAACTCGCGCGTGCGCTGAGCGCCTTCGCACCGGCTGAATCGATCGATATTTTCCCAGCCTGGGAGACTCTCCCACACGAACGCCTCTCACCGCGCGCGGATACCGTGGCGAATCGACTGCGTGTGCTGCGCCGTCTTGCACATCCCGACGAGTTTGCGCCGTTGCAATTTCTTCTTATGCCAATCCGCGCTTTACTCCAGCCGATCGCTCCGAGCCTCGGTGAACGTGAACCCGTGCGCATCCGCGTGGGGGATTTCGCGGATTTGGAGAGTGTGACAAAAGCGCTGGCTGCGGCAGCATATTCACGTGTGGATATGGTCGAATCGCGCGGTGAATTCGCAGTTCGCGGAGATATTCTCGACATTTTCCCACCCACGGAACGCCACCCCTTACGCGTGGAATTCTTCGGTGATGAAGTCGAAGAAATTCGCTATTTCTCTGTGGCAGACCAACGCTCGACAGACAATGTTGACGAGCTTTACGCGCCCCCATGCCGAGAAATTTTGCTCACTGACGATGTTCGTGAACGTGCCCTTGCTGCGATTCCTCAGCTTCCAGGTGCAACGGACATGCTCGAAAGGATTGCGAACGGAATCGTCGTTGAAGGAATGGAATCGCTCGCACCGGTGCTCCTTCATCGTCTTGTTCCAGTGGTCAGCCAGCTTCCACCTGCGAGCCGTATTACTTTGGTGGAGCCGGAAAGGATTGCGGCTCGAGCCGAATCGTTGATTGACACGACACAGGAGTTCCTTGCAGCCGCGTGGAGCTCTGCGGCTGCCGGTGGAAGCGTCCCACTGCAGGTGGACGAGGCGTCGTTCTCCACAATTGAGGTCACCCGCGAGCGGGCTCGTCGAGAGGGACATGCGTGGTGGACACTGGGAGGCTTTGCGACGGACTCATCCCTTGAGCTCGGATTACGTGAACCTCAGAAGTTTGCCGGAAAAGTTGACGACGCCGTCGCCGCTCTCGGCACCCTCGCGCGTTCCGGTTTCACCATTGTGCTCACGGTAGAGGGGGCAGGCCTAGGCAAGCGCCTCATGGACGTGATGTCCGATGCCGATGTACCAGCACGAATATGCGACCGCCTCGATACCCCTCCAACTGCGGGGATCGTCCACATCGTGACCGCTCCGATTGCGACGGGGTTCATCAGCGATCGTTCTCGCCTCGCCGTCGTCGGTGCGCAAGATCTGCTCGGGCGTGTGCGCTCTGACGCTGCACAAGAAAGGAAGATGCCCAAGCGCAGGAAGAACGTTGTTGATCCGTTGGCGCTCAAGCCAGGGGATTACGTTGTTCATGAGCGTCACGGAGTGGCGCAGTTTGTCAAAATGGCTAAGCGCAGCCTTGGTGGACCAGGCGGAACCCAACGCGAATATGTTGTGCTCGAATATGCCTCCTCAAAGCGCGGTGCACCACGCGATCAACTCTGGGTACCAACCGACCAACTCGATCAGGTCACACGCTATGCAGGTGGGGATTCGCCGTCGTTGAACAAGATGGGCGGCGCGGACTGGGCTAAAACAAAAGCGAAGGCCAAAGCCGCGATCCGATCGATTGCCAAAGAATTGGTTCGCCTGTATGCACAGCGTCGGGCGACGAAGGGTCATGCGTTCGCTCCAGACACACCATGGCAACATGAGCTTGAGGATGCCTTTGAGTTTGTTGAAACTCCCGATCAACTTTCAACAATCGAAGATGTCAAGCGGGACATGGAATCGCCTGAACCAATGGATCGCCTCATTTCGGGTGATGTTGGCTACGGAAAAACTGAAATAGCGATTCGTGCAGCTTTTAAAGCGGTTCAAGATGGAATGCAAGTGGCGGTGCTCGTGCCAACAACACTCCTTGTCCAACAGCATCTGGAAACTTTCCACGAGCGTTATGCCGGCTTCCCGGTGAAAGTGGCGGGACTTTCCCGATTCCAATCGGAAAAGGAATCCGAGGAGGTCAAAGACGGGATTCGTAACGGCACAATCGATGTCGTGGTCGGAACGCATCGCCTGATTACAGGTGACGTGCGTTTTAAGAACCTCGGACTCGTAGTGATTGACGAGGAGCAGCGCTTCGGCGTCGAACATAAGGAAGCCCTCAAACAGCTTTATCCCGCGATCGATGTCCTGTCGATGAGCGCCACCCCTATTCCACGTACCCTGGAGATGGCCGTGACAGGTTTACGCCAAATGAGCCAGCTTGCCACGCCACCCGAGGAACGCCACCCGATCTTGACCTACGTCGGCAGGGAAGAAAACAAGCAGATTGCTGCTGCGATTAAACGTGAGCTCCTGCGAGATGGCCAAGTGTTCTTCATTCACAACCGCACCTCAACGATCAACAAAAAGGCGGCAGCCCTTGCCGAACTTGTTCCCGAGGCTCGCGTCGGCGTAGCTCACGGCAAAATGAGTGAGCATCAGCTTGAAAGCGTGATTCAACAGTTCTGGGATCAAGAGATCGACGTGCTTGTGTGTACCACGATTGTGGAGACGGGTCTGGATATCCCTAAGGCGAATACCTTGATTGTGGAGGACTCCCAGAAGCTGGGTCTCTCCCAACTTCACCAGTTGCGCGGACGTGTGGGGCGTGGACGAGAGCGCGCATACGCCTATTTCCTCTATCCGCCAGATAAAGCGATGACGGAGACGGCAATTGAACGTCTGCGCACAATTGCCCAGCACACAGAGCTGGGTGCTGGTTTCCAAGTGGCACTGAAGGACCTTGAGATTCGCGGCGCAGGTAACTTGTTGGGCGGGGAGCAAAGTGGGCATATCGCCGGTGTCGGCTTCGACTTGTACCTGCGAATGGTCGGGGAAGCTGTTGCCGAGATCACCGGCCAGACTCCCGCTGAGGAAGAGAGAAATCGCGAGGTGCGCATTGAATTACCGATTGATGCATACGTGCCGCAAGAGTGGATTTCTTCCGAACGCCTTCGTTTGGAGGCGTACCAGAAGATCGCGGGCGCTCGCGGAGATTCTCAGCGTGCCGACGTCCAGACCGAATTGGTTGATCGTTACGGTGAGATTCCTGTGCAGGCTACGCGGTTGTTTGCGATCGCGCGTCTGCGCGACCTTGCGCGTAGCGTAGGGCTGGAGGAGATCACCGTGATGGGGCGCAACGTGCGTTTTGCGCCGGTGCAGCTTCCTGATTCGCGTCAGGCACGGCTCAAACGACTTTATCCGCGGGCGATTTCTAAGCCGGCAACTCGCGTTCTCCTCGTTCCTCTTCCCGACGACGCCGGGGCGCGGTTGGGTGCGGTAGCCGCAGTTGAAAACGAAGACATCGTGGATTTTGTGCGCACGATTATTTCACAGATTCTGGTGGGGAACGGGTCGCAAACACAGTGAAATAGTGAAGTACCTCGCATCGCTGTAAACTCTTGCAAAAGTGTCGCAAAATTACATGACGCGGTTTCTGTGGGGCTTCAGTGGTGCTTCAGTGAGGTAATCCGCACCTGATGTGTCAGTTTCGATATTTATTCGCATTTTTATGCCGGGGGAGACTGGTGGTGTTGGCGGGTGAAGGCGTCGCCAAAGGCTGGAGGTGGCAATCAAAACACTGTGAATTTCCTAGGCAATTCGCTACTGTTGGTGGTGCGAAAGTTAAACGCATATTCCTATATCACGCATCCTCAGGTGAGAGGGATGCTGGCAATGAGGGCACAACTCCAAACGAGTTGATCGGTTACTTTGATGGCGTATTTATTGCAACAGCGCCTAAAACGATCCTCGGTGACGGGCGCAGTAGGGGCTGCGCCCGTCTTCTTTGTCTCGCGAAGTCATCTCAGTGAGCTGTGGAGAAAAGGTGTTCATTGTCGTTGCAAGTATGCGTGATGTATGTCTAGTCGAACGTCCCAAAATTGAGCCAAGTGACTTCGCCGAGTGCTGAATCGACTCGGTTAGTGGGTTCCTGAGCGTGCCATGGCGTGAAATTCGTAGGACAATGAAAGAGATGGCGCGGATCGCCAGATCCGCCCTCCAGAGGCGTCCGCCTCTGGGCAAACCTTTCAAACGAAGGAGTCCATGTGGCTAGCATTGAAGCAGTAGCTTCCCGTGAAATTCTCGATTCCCGCGGCAACCCCACCGTTGAGGTTGAGGTTCTGCTCGACAATGGCGTTTTCGCTCGTGCAGCAGTTCCATCCGGCGCGTCCACTGGCGCGTTTGAGGCAGTTGAGCGCCGCGACGGTGACAAGTCTCGTTACCTGGGCAAGGGTGTACAGGATGCCGTTGAGGCAGTGACCGAGATTATCGAGCCAGAGATCATTGGTCTTTCCGCTACCGATCAGCGCTACCTCGATCAGACCCTGATCAACCTTGACGGCACTGCAAATAAGGGCAAGCTTGGCGCAAACGCTATTCTTGGTGTGTCCCTCGCAGTAGCAAAGGCTGCAGCTGAGACAGCTGGCCTTCCGCTTTACCAGTACCTCGGTGGTCCGAACGCTCACGTTCTGCCGGTTCCGATGATGAACATTCTCAACGGCGGATCGCACGCAGATTCTAATGTTGACATCCAAGAGTTCATGATTGCTCCGATCGGCGCTCCGTCTTTCAAGGAAGCTCTCCGCTGGGGCGCAGAGGTCTACCACTCACTGAAGAAGGTTCTTCATGAGCGTGGCTTGGCTACCGGACTTGGCGATGAGGGTGGTTTCGCCCCGAACCTTGAGTCGAACGCTGCAGCTCTCGATCTGATCATCGAGGCTATTGAGAAGGCTGGCTTCACCCCGGGTGAAGACTTCGGTCTCGCGCTTGACGTTGCTGCAACTGAATTCTTCAAGGACGGCGTGTACCACTTCGAAGGCGGCGAAAAGACCGGCGCTGAGATGATTAAGTACTACGAAGAGCTCGTTGAGAAGTATCCGCTCGTTTCGATTGAGGATCCGCTCTCGGAAGAAGAGTGGGAGGATTGGACCAAACTCACCGCAGAAATCGGTGACCGTGTTCAGATTGTTGGCGATGACCTCTTCGTTACGAACCCGGAGCGCCTTGCTAAGGGCATCGAGCTCAAGTCGGCTAACGCTCTCCTGGTGAAACTCAACCAGATCGGTACTCTCTCGGAGACTTTCGAGGCAGTTGAAATGGCTCATCGTAACGGTTTCCACTCGATGACCTCGCACCGTTCTGGTGAGACTGAGGACACCACCATTGCTGATCTTGCTGTTGCAACCAATGCTGGACAGATCAAGACTGGTGCCCCGGCTCGTGGCGAGCGTATCAACAAGTACAACCAGCTTCTGCGTATCGAAGATGAACTCGAAGATGCAGCTGTTTACGCTGGCCGCTCCGCGTTCCCACGTTTCAAGAAGTAATATCCATTTCACCTAAAACTGCGTTAGGAGAGTAGCAGACGTATAGTTCAAGGCTTGGGCATCAAGGAATGCTTGATGAGAAGAACGATGCGGATAAATAATTGCTCTCTTTGACCGGTCTTGAGGGGACTGATCTTTTCAAAGTCAGTCCCCTCAAGCTATTTTTTACTCTGCGGATCGAAAACGACAGCTCTCTACAGAACCAAAAGTATGTGGATCTAGCAGGTAGCAGCATCTTTTATTTTTATATACACTCGTAAGAGTGTCTACTCACTTAGAGACTTGTTCATTGGTAAACTGAAATGTTATTTTCTCTCTGTGTCATATCACACTTTGAAATTTTTCTAGCATTTTCCTAGGAAAATGCTGTAAACTGTCTTTGGGTTTTAAGAAAACTCATGAAAATATACTTACTTTCGAGGAGTTTCTTGTGAAGAATTTTAAGCGTGGTTCTGCTTTTGGTGCAGCTGTCGCAATCGCTGTCACCACTTTCAGTGCAACACCGGCATTTGCCGTAAAAGTTGACTATGAAGCTGATGCTAAGGCAGCAGCTGTCGAGTATCGTAATATTCACCTTTCCATCGAAGAAGCTACTGGTCAGGTAAAAACCGCTGAGAATAATTTAGCGGAAGCTAAAAAGAAGTTGAAGGCAGCGCAGAAGAAGTTCATCCAGGCTATGCGCAAGAAGGATGACACTACGCGTGAGCAGGCTGAAGTTGATAAGCAGTGGGCTGCTAAGGAAGCGGCTAGTGAATCTTTGAGCGCTGCTCAGAAGCGTGTTAAGGAGCTTTTCGCTTCACTCGATAAATCCCAGAAGAAGCTGGAGAAGGCAATTGAGGCTGCGCGGAATGTGAAGAATGCTACCGAGGGGCTTTCTGCAAGCCTGCATGACCCGGCTCGCTCGGAGTCTTTTGCTGAGAAGATGCTTCGTTATAAGAACAATTCGCATGTCCGCGATGTAACGGGCGGCCTCACGGAATTCCTGAAGAATGACTCCGCATTGAAGTCTGAGCCGAACACTAATTCGTCTGAGGATCCGTCGAAGAAGGTTGACCCGAGCCAAGGTCCGTCCAAGAAGGCTGACCCGAGCCAAGGTCCGTCGAAGAAGGCTGATCCGAACCAGGATCCGTCGAAGAAGGCTGACCCGAGCCAAGGTCCGTCGAAGAAGGCTGATCCGAACCAGGATCCGTCGAAGAAGGCCGATCCCAGCCAAGGTCCGTCGAAGAAGATTGACCCGAACCAGGATCCCTCCAAGAAGGTAGCACCAAAGATGGAGAATAAGAGCGGTCTTCCCCTTACCGGTGCTGCTGCTGGTACCTTTGCGGGCATGTCGGTTATTCTTGTCGCTGGTGGAGCTGCGCTTGCGCTTCGCCGTAAGAATGCTTGATACGGGTTTACTTACACATGTGAGTAAATAACTCAAGAAGAGTCGAAGAGGGAGGTTGGGTTCCAGTGGGAATCCAGCCTCCCTCTTCTCTCATGCATTTGGAGGGAAACCTGCTGAACCACAACCACCACAGTATGACCAAATAGGGGAGTTTTGAGGTGCAGCGTAGCGTCAGAGATCTCGGAGGTGACAGAACCGGCTATGGCGCGTGCTTTCCCACGAACCTCGTATTCGTCGCTAGACTGTGAGATGTGAATTCACGCCGACCTCAGTCCTCTTCGGAGCGTCAAACACAACAACCGCGAGGCTCGCATCCTTCTGCGGTTCGTCGGCGTACTCCCGCTGAGTATCGAAATGACATTCCAAATCCTGAACACACACGGAAGCGCAGACATCCAAATCCTGCTTCTGAAAAAGGCACGCACGTCCACGCATTGAAGCCGCGGTCTTCGAAGCCAGGTGCGGGTAGTAGTATTCCACGTGACCGCCGTCGAGAAACTGTGCCGGCAGGAGTGCAATTTACCTCCAAGCGTTACTTTGTTTATCAAAGTGGGGGGCGCACCCGACGATTCTCGGTGCGCGCCCTCGTCGTACTCATCTTCATTGCGATTGGTGCCCTGATCGTTGCGTCGCCATTGGCAAGCTATCTTAATCAACAAGAGCAAAAGCGTGTTGCGATCGCAGAACTCACGAAAACAAGTGAGCGAGCTGACCAGCTTGAACGTGAACTCAATCGTTGGAAAGACCCGAAATTCGTTCAAACTCAGGCGCGCGAAAGACTTGGCTACGTGTTGCCTGGACAAACTCTCTATGTCGTGCCACGCGGTGGTGCGGAGACTGCGGCGGAGAAACTTCAAAAGCAAGTCAAACAAGTCAACGACGAACGTCGCGCGGCAACGCCCTTCTTTATCACTTTGCGAGATTCAATTGCAATCGCTGGGAAATCCGGCGCCCAACTGGTCGATAACCCGTCACAAGTGCCAGTGCTCAACACGCCGAAACGTGCACCATCTTCGTCGCCGACTCAGCCACGTGAGAAGAAAACGACGTCCACAAAATGACATAATGACGATTTGCTGCGTCATCTCGCCTCACTCCAATGCGCACCGGCATCAAGGCAGCAACGACGCTTCGAACACTGTGCCTACGCCGTCGCGCAGTCCGTAATGTGCCGGTAAACTGGCATCAGTTCAACGAAAAACAGGAGAAAAAGTGCAATACCCTCAGCTTGATCTGTTGAAGAAAGTCGCAGTGAACGCCACAGAAGTTTCCGGTAATGATCGCGAGATTCTCACTGCCCAGCTCGGACGCGACCCACGCGGTCTCGTTGGAATTGGTGCGCGATGTGCGTGTGGCGCACCGGCTGTTACTATCACGTGGCCTCGTTTGCCAGACGGCTCACCATTCCCCACGCTTTTCTATTTGTCTCTGCCGTGGATCGTGAAGCAGATTTCGCGTGTGGAATCGCGCGGTGATATGGCGCTGTTTAATGAACGCCTCCACAATGATCCGGAATATGCTGCAGCGCATGTACGTGCTCACGATTCGTATATTGAACGACGTGACATCCTCGAAGAAGTGCCACAGATTGCTGGTAAATCCGCTGGTGGCATGCCTGACCGTGTCAAGTGTCTCCATGCGTTGGCGGGGTACGCGCTGGCGGTTGGTCCGGGTGTATGCCAGGCGGGGGATGATGCTCTGGAGATGATTGGGTGGGATCCGCAGGTCTGCCACTGCAAGGACACGGACACTGACGCAGACACTGACGCAGACACGGACACTGACACAGACGCGGACACAGACACGGACACAGACGCGGAAGGGGGCAATGTTCATGCATTTGCTCCGGAGGCAAACGCATGAGAGTGGCAGGTATCGATTGCGGTACTAACACGATTCGTTTGCTCATCGCCGATGTTCCAGGGCGATCAGGTGCTCCACTGACCGACGTCGTGCGCGAAATGGAAGTGGTGCGTCTGGGGCAAGGCGTGGATCGTACGGGACGTTTCGATGCTGAGGCGCTGCGGCGAACCCTTGAGATGGTGGATCGTTTTGCGCAGGAGTGTCGTGATGCAGGAGTAGAATCAATTCGTTTTGCGGCAACGTCCGCCACTCGCGATGCGGACAACCGTCAAGAATTCATCGACGGCGTTCGCACACGTTTAGGAATCGAACCGCAAGTAATTTCGGGCGAACAAGAAGCTGCTGCTTCGTTCGCCGGAGCAATCTCAGCTCTTCCAGCACACTCGCCCTCGCCTCTCATCGCGATTGACCTTGGTGGAGGTTCTACAGAGCTCGCTCTCGGTACTTCGGACGGCGAGGTACTCCAAGCCTTTTCGATGAATGTGGGAAGCGTTCGCATGAGGGAGCGTCACATGATTTCTGATCCGCCGACCCCGAGCGAAGTCAATGCTGCCCGTGCGGATGTGAATGCCGCACTCGATGAAGCAGAGAAGCATGTCGATCTCTCAGCTGCTCGGGGCGTGATTGGATTGGCTGGAACGGTTACCACTGTCACTGCGCAGGCACTTGGTCTCGATTCGTATCAACCTGAGCGAATTCATGGAGCTCAACTGAGCCTCGCGCAGATCGAAGAAACGTGTCAGTGGTTTATCGAAGCGCCATTCGCTCTGCGTGGAACCCCTGGATATATGCATCCAGGCCGTGTCGATGTGATCGGTGCTGGTGCGCTTGTCTGGTGGGAAGTTGTTCAACGCATTGCTCATCGGACAGCCGATGCAGGCCATCCAGTTACCCATGTTGTGACGTCTGAGCACGATATTTTAGATGGTCTTGCACTCTGGGCGGCACGCGATCCACAAGCGCCGAATATATCAAAAGTATCGCTCAATTAAGATGTGGCCGATAGCGTTGCGCTATCGGCCACATCTTCATTGAGCGGCTCTTAGCGTCCGCGATTGCGCTCGTCTGAAGGGCCAGAGGAGCGATGAATATTTGTTTTATCTGCCAAGCGCATGTGGTGATGTGCTCGAGAACGAGCGGCCCAGCCCCCCAAGACGATTGCCAGAAGAGAACCGAGAATCACGGAGACCGCAGCGTGTGCACCATGTGATGATCCCTCAGGGAAGGAAAGCTGTGCGATCAAGAGGGAGACGGTAAAGCCGACGCCGGCGATCAGACCCATTGCTGCAATATCAGGCATCTTGACGCCACGGCCCAAATGGCCGTTGAAGTATTTGACCATGATCCAGGTTGACAGGGTAATACCGAGCATCTTTCCTAACGGAAGCCCCAGATAAATACCCACCGAGACGTGGTCAGCAAGAAGCGAGCCTAGCCCACCCTTGTCGACAACGTTCACGCCGGCCGCAAAAAAGGCGAAAACGGGCACAACAAATCCAGCAGAAAAAGGGTGGTACTTCTGTGTGAAGAATTCGGTCATCGGCATAGTGATTTTGCGGTTCTTGGTCTTTTGAACTGCCGGAACAGTCAGACCCAGAGCCACCGCAGCGATCGTCGCATGAATTCCCGATAGGAACATGAAATACCAGGCGAGCACCGCGAGTGGAATCAAGATCCACCACTTGGTGATGCGTTTTTGGACCACGAAACCATACAGGGTGATCGTTGTCAGTGAAGCGAGTAGCCACAGAAGGTTGATGTTGTCCGAGAAGAAGACAGCGATGAGGATGATCGCCAGCAGGTCGTCGACGACGGCGAGTGTCATGAGGAACGTTCGTAGCGCTTGTGGCAGTCCTTTGCCGACGAGACCCAGAACACCGAGTGCGAAGGCAATATCTGTTGCCACGGGGACTGCCCAGCCGTCATAGATCGGATTTGCTGAGAAAAGCTGAGCCACTACGTACACGAGGATTGGTCCAACCATTCCGAAGACGGCAGCAACCATCGGCACCATTGCGAGCTTGCGATCGCGCAGGGATCCAATCGCAAATTCTTGCTTCAACTCCAAACCCACAGTAAAGAAGAAAACGGCAAGGAGCGCGTCAGCCGCCCAGTGAGCCAGGCCAAGATGGAGGCCGAGTATCTGTGGGCCGACTTCCCAATGGGCGAGTGCCTCATAGGAACCGCGGATCGGTGAATTCGCCCAGACGATTGCGATCACAGCTGCTACCATCAAGACCATTCCAGCGAATGTTTCGTTGTGGAGCGCGCGTGAATAGCGGGCGAAAATGTTTGGGGTTTTGGACATATTGTGTCTCTTTCTTTTTTTGTTACTGATGTCCAGTTTAGCGAAAGTCCACAAAGTGACCATTACCTGTTTCACGTTATGGCCAGTAAAATTGTGTAATTTTGGCTTGTGAGCGGCAGTCGGCGGATGTGTATGTGAGAGGTTCTGAAGAGTGCATTTATTCCGAGTCAGTGGCAAACGAGCACGGACGGAATTTTTTTCGTAGAATGGTGGTATGCCCCCGTAGCCCAATGGCAGAGGCAGCAGACTTAAAATCTGCAAAGTGCGGGTTCGAGTCCGGCCGGGGGTACAAAAAAGAGGCCCAGGTTTTCCTGGGCCTCTAGCTTGTCCAGAGCTTTATCCATAGTGTGGGCCACCGGAAACTCCGGTGGCCCACACTATGTGCTGTTTAGATATCGCGCTGTGTGAACATGACGAACCCGCCTGCGAGGGAGACAGCCACATAGGCGCCGAGGGCTGCGAATGCGTCAGCCGCTGAATCCAGAAGCGGGCCGCCAATGAATGGTGGCATAGTTTCGTTGGTAATAGCCAACGTACCAACGCCCTGAGGCATAAATTGCGGGATGTTTTCTGCAACCCATTCCACGGGGATCAGACCAATCATTCCACCAAACACGAAGAACACCATGACCAGTGCGATAGCTCCTGCTGTTGAACGAAGAACGTATCCGAGACCTAGCGTAATGAGTGCAAATGCAACAAGGACGGCGACAAAGCGTCCGCAGGCATACCATGTTTGTGCGGTGAATTTAGCTTGTGAACCGAGTTGAAGAAAGGTGATTCCGAAGAGAACCGTCACCGTAATCAGAGCATAGATTGCTGTATAAATGGCTGACGCTACCACTTTGGCAAAGAATGCGAGTGCACGCTTAGCTTCGGACAGTGCTGTGGTGCGCATCGTGTTATGCGCATATTCGCTCGTCACGCAGAGCGCGCCGACGACGATCATCACTAACCCTGGAATACTCCAGATGTCCAGTACACCTTCAGCGTTCGTTGGAGTTCCGGGTTTCTGATGAGCAGCGTAAACAAAAATTAAGGCAAGTCCCGATGACAGAAGCACACCGATGAATGTTGTGATAAGGATCGAACGAACCATCAATTTCCTGAACTCGGAGCTGACAGCGCCGACAAAGCTTGCGCGATGTGAAGCGAACTGGGAGGTATAAGAACTACGTGGCATCGCGGTCATCGTGCGCCTCCTTGATTAGCAGTGTATTCAACTTGGTCTGCGGTCAACTCCATAAATACATCTTCGAGGGAAGAATGCTGCTCGGAGAGTTCGTGAATTTCAACGCCAGAAGTGTAAAGGAGATGTCCAATTTCGCTACGGCTGGCGCCCTTGACTTCGAATGACCCCATTGGATATTTATCTTGCGGAGCAAGATGTTCGAAGACGAGGCTGGCACCTCGGAGGGCATCACTAATTGCCAGAGCATCTGGCCCAGCAATGCGCACAGAAGAGCGTGAGGCGCTTTGAGTAAATTGCGTGATTGGACCAGCGTCGATCAAGGAGCCTTTTCCAATGATGACAAGGTCATCAGCGGTCAATGCCATCTCACTCATCAAATGGCTCGAGACCAGTACAGTGCGTCCTTGTGAGGCAAGTTCGCGCATGGTTGAGCGAACCCAACGAACGCCGTCAGGATCCAGACCGTTGACAGGTTCGTCAAAGAGCAGGATTTCAGGATCGCCTAGCAGCGCAGTGGCAATCCCCAGCCGTTGACCCATGCCGAGAGAAAAACTTTTGAATCGTTTGTTAGCCACCGATGAAATACCAGTGAATTCCAGTACTTCCTCCACACGGCGTTGAGGAATTCTGTGAGTCGCAGCGATAATTTTCAGGTGTGCACGCGCGCTACGGCCAGGATGGAAAGCTTTTCCATCAAGGAGAGCTCCAACCTTGGTAATAGGAGAGCGCAAATCTTTGTACTCAACCCCGCCGACCATCGCACGCCCCGACGTCGGTGAGTCCAAACCGACAATGCACCGCATTGTTGTGGATTTTCCTGAACCGTTCGGCCCCAAAAATCCCGTGACACGTCCTGGCTGCACGGAAAAAGAAAGATCATTCACGGCAACTTTTGAGCCGTATTTTTTCGTCAGATGCTCAACCGATATCATGGCACTCCTTTGTGTAAGGAAATATGTGAATTCTACTCTACATGGAGGGTAGTGAAGGCGGGGTAGGTCTCAGGTTGTACGCGCCGGGCGGAAAAGTTGACGTCTGAGGGGCTATTGCCTGTGGTTACGCTTCCGTTAGGATAGATACCAGTTCGCCGAGAGGGTGTACTTCCCGACGTTTTGAGATCCCAAGGAGGGATAATGTCCAATCCAATTATGCAGCGTAACCCTTATTTCCAGGGTGCAACGCAGAATGCTTCGCAGGCGGGTGCGGCTCATCACGGATACGATCCGCGTGCAGGATACGCCGGCCAGTACGGTGCGCCGCAGCAGGGCGCTGAGCAGATGGCCGGACAGGCCGCATTCCAGTCTCAGTTCCAGTCTCAGATGAATGGCAATGCTTTCGATCAGGCGTCAGCATCTCATCGCATGACATACCAGGATGCAATGAATAAGACTGCCACGATGCTCGGCGCAACCGTTGCTGCCGGCGTCGTCACTGCGTTGTTGGTGCCGTTGCAGTTCCAGATGCCACTTGCCGTTGTGTCGATGATCGCCGCTTTCGTGGTCGGCATGGTGATTGCTTTCAAGCGAATGGTGGGGCCGGGGCTGGCACTGGGTTACTCGGTTCTTGAAGGTATTGCCCTCGGTGCAATCACCTTCGGCTTGGATCGCGTGCTTCCGGGTGTGGCGTTCCAGGCGATCCTTGGAACGCTTGCCGTTGTCGGCGTTACGCTCGGACTGCATTACTCCGGTACTGTTCGGACGACGCCGAAGGGGCGCAAGATTGTCCTGGCAGTCGCGCTTGCCGGCTTGATTTTCGCAGTCGTCAATATGCTCCTGATGGCATTCGGTGCCACATCGGGTCAGTGGGGACTGCGTTCGGTGACCATCATGGGTTTGCCGCTGGGCGTGATCCTCGGCATTGTGATGATCGTGGTTGCCTCCTACATGCTGATCGGCGATTTTGAGGATATTAATACAGCGGTTGCTAACGGTGCTCCAAAGGAGTTCGCGTGGACCGTGGGTATTGCAATCGTCATGACGATTTTGTGGATTTATGTTGAGGTGCTTCGCCTTGTGGCGATGCTCGCTTCGGATCGCTGATTCATTCCAGCGCTAAGCAGAAAGTTGTGGGGGGGTGGGTAGGGGGGCCCCCCCCCACAATAATGGGGGGTTTTAAGGGGGTTTTTAACGGTTAGCCGCCT
>NZ_JBQJCE010000006.1:0-110881 GCF_053585065.1 Arcanobacterium sp. (ex Cirak et al. 2026) | reverse complement strand
CTCCCCTACCTCGCCCCCCCCCCCGGCGCCGCGCCCCCCCCCCCCCCCCCCCCCCCCCCCCACCTCTCACTTAGTGCGGTGATCACGCAACGATTGCGTGCTCGTCGTAGTGGTCGCCGTCAGCGTGGTGAAGGTGGCCGTCGTGGACGTAATCGATGTGATCTCCGTGCTTAATGGCATCATGGCCGCAGCTCTCACCGTGAGTGTGCTCAGCCATGGTGTGCTCAGCAATATGCTCGTCGTAGTGGTCGCCGTCAGCGTGGTGAAGATGTCCGTCATGGATGTAATCAACGTGGTCACCGTGGTTGATCAGGTCGTGACCGCAGCCTTCGCCGTGGGTATGCTCTGCGAGGGTGTGCTCAGCATGCTCGTGTACCGACATAGGGGTTCTCCTTAATTATTTATCGACGTGTGAGTATGTGGTTCAGCGGTGTGGAGGAGAGCATCTTCCACGATATGAGCCACGTGGTGATCTGCGAGTTCGTATCGCACGCTCATTCCTTCTCGAATGGCAGTGACGATTCCGGCTTCACGGAGCACTTTGAGGTGTTGGGACGTGAGGGGCTGTGCCATTTCCGTTGCGTCAGCGAGTCCGGAAACGGTCATTGGCTCCTGAATCATCAGAGCGACGAGCGCAAGACGCTTGGGGGAGCCCAGAGCCTTAAAGAGCGCAGCAGTTTCAGCGAGTGCATCGCACTGGGCGCGTTCTTCGGTTGCGTTTGTCTTGCTCATGGCTCTATTCTGCCAGGCTTATTAGAATATTGCAAGAACCTAATAAGGTGGATATTATTCTCAATAAGGATTCCTTTAGTGGGAGTGTGCTAGTGCGGTGGTGTGTATGTGGTGGCGATTTTGACCTGGGGTAGCGACGTGGGTGATGTCACCTGCAGAAGGTGGGTACGACGTCGTCGAGTGTCGAAGGATTGTGGTAGCCTGAAAAGGCCGTCTGCCGGCCACGGAGTGTCATGCTCGGGTGAACATGCCCCGGGCTCCGTGCAACGATCAAGGAGAAACGTATGGCTCTCGAAAAAGAGCGCAAGGATGCCATCATTGCTGAGTACGCAACACACGAGGGCGATACTGGCTCCCCAGAGGTTCAGGTTGCAATTCTGACTGAACGCATCAAGGGCCTCACTGAGCACTTCAAGTCGCATCAGCATGATCACCATTCGCGCCGCGGCCTCATGTTGCTCATCGGTAAGCGTAAGCGCCTTCTCCGTTACCTTGCGGAAGAGGATATTGAGCGTTACCGTTCGCTGATCTCGCGCCTCGGCATTCGTCGCTGAGGCAGCAAAGACGGCCCGAAGAAATTCGGGCCGTCTTTCCACGCGTACTCACTTCACACATGAAGTGAGTACAACCCATTCATCTCAAGGACACTCATTGTCTCCCTGAGGGGGCGAGTTCACGCCCAAAGAAGAAACATCCCCCGGTTGTCGGTTGTGGTTCGCGTACAGTGGCTCCAACGATGTGCGCAAATGACAAACGATGGCCGAAGGATTTAAAGAAAAGAAGGAGGTCCCATGGAGGGTCCTGAAATCAAGTTTGCCGAAGCTGTTATCGATAATGGCTCATTCGGTACTCGCACTATTCGTTTTGAAACTGGTTTGCTCGCACAGCAGGCTGCTGGCGCCGTCATGGCTTACCTTGACGGGGAAACCGTTGTTCTCTCTACTACGGCTGTTTCAAGCCAGCCCAAGGAGCATTTCGACTTCTTCCCACTCACTGTGGATGTCGAAGAACGTTCCTACGCTGCAGGCCGTATCCCCGGTTCGTTTTTCCGCCGCGAAGGCCGTCCGAGCACCGATGCCATCCTCGCTGCACGCCTGATCGATCGCCCGCTTCGTCCTGGCTTTGTTAAGGGGCTGCGCAACGAAGTCCAGGTCATTGAAACGGTTCTTTCTGTTCATCCTGATGACGCATACGACGTCCTGGCGATCAATGCTGCTTCGGCGTCGACTCAACTCTCAGGTCTGCCGTTCTCGGGTCCAGTTGGTGGTACCCGCATGGCTCTCATCGATGGTCAGTGGGTCGCTTTCCCACGTTTCAGTGATCTTCCGCGTGCAACCTTCATTATGGTCGTTGCAGGCCGCATCGTGGGCGACGATGTCGCCATCATGATGGTTGAAGCTGAGGGTGGTGAAAATGCACTGGCGAATATCGCTGCTGGTGGCACCAAACCAACTGAAGAAGTTGTCGCTGGTGGTCTTGAAACTGCCAAGACCTTCATCCGTGTTCTGTGTGAAGCTCAGTCGGAACTCGTTGCTCAGGCCGGAAAGGAAACACGCGAATTCCCGCTGTTCCCCGACTACACGCCTGAAGAGTTTGACGCAACGGGCGAGAAGCTCAAGGGGCACTTTGAAGGCTTGTGGGGCATCAAGGACAAGCATGAGCGCGACGATCGTCTCGGTGAGATCACCGCTGAAATTGTTCACTCTCTTACTGAAGAATTCCCTGAGCGCGAGCAAGCGCTGATCTCCGCAGTGAATTCCCACTGGAAGCAGGAAATGCGTCAGCGTGTTCTGACTACTGGTGAGCGCATGGATGGCCGCACGCCTGTGGAAATTCGTACCATCACTGCGCAAGCGGGGATTCTTCCGCGGGTTCACGGTTCAGCTCTGTTCCAGCGTGGCGAAACCCAAATCATGGGTGTCACCACTTTGAATATGCTCAAGATGGAACAGCAGATCGATAACCTGACGCCTGTGACACACAAGCGTTACATGCACCACTACAACTTCCCGCCGTACTCGACTGGTGAGACCGGTCGTGTTGGTTCGCCGAAGCGTCGCGAGATCGGTCATGGAATGCTCGCCGAGCGTGCGCTGGTTCCGGTACTGCCATCGCGCGAAGATTTTCCGTATGCCATTCGTCAAGTATCGGAAGCACTTGGTTCAAACGGCTCGACGTCGATGGGCTCAGTGTGTGCCTCGACCATCTCGTTACTCAACGCAGGTGTTCCGCTGAAGGCTCCTGTTGCAGGTATCGCCATGGGTCTGATCTCGGGAACGATCGATGGTGAACAGCGTTACGTTGCCCTGACCGATATCCTCGGTGCAGAAGACGCTCTGGGCGATATGGACTTCAAAGTTGCCGGCCCGCGTGACTTTGTCACAGCACTTCAGCTTGATACCAAGCTTGACGGTATCCCAGCCGAGGTTCTCGCAGCTGCACTTTCGCAGGCGCGTGATGCTCGTCTCGCGATCCTTGATCTCATCGAGCAAGCTGTTCCAGAAGTTGAGGAGATGGCAGAGACCGCTCCTCGCATTATCACTGTGAAGATCCCTGTCGATAAAATTGGAGAAGTCATTGGCCCCAAGGGCAAGATGATTAACCAGATCCAGGATGACACTGGCGCTGAGATCACAATCGAAGAGGACGGCACTGTCTTCATCGGCGCAACAAACGGTTCTTCTGCTGAAGCTGCTCGTGCAACAATTAACCAGATTGCTAACCCGCAGATGCCTGAGGTAGGCGAGCGGTTCGTTGGTACCGTTGTTAAGACCACCACGTTCGGTGCATTCGTTTCGCTTTCGCCGGGTAAGGATGGCTTGCTTCATATTTCGCAAATTCGCCGACTCGTTGGTGGAAAGCGTGTAGAGAATGTCGAAGATGTCCTCAACGTTGGAGACAAGGTCGAAGTTGAATTGGCTGAAATCGATGCCCGCGGCAAGCTCTCCCTCCATGCTGTACTGACCGAAGAACAGCTTGAGGCAGAGAAGGCGGCCGAGGCTGAGCGAAAGTCGTCTGGTGAGGACAAGGCAGACAAGCGTGAGCGCCGTCCGCGTCGTCGCACTCGTACTCGCTCACACGACGAAGACTGAGTAATTTGAGCGCGTAGGGCCCGGGAATATTTTCCCGGGCTCTTGTGCGCATTCGCTGAAGTTCGCGGCTGAGTAGGCTAAGTACTTCATTATTTTGATCTGTTGAATAACCTGCGCTGATACATCATTAAGCATGATTGAGCGCAGGGAATGTGGCACCCTTGGAGAGATTTCGATGTTTACCCGTATTGCGCTCACTGATGACCGCAGCGAGATCCGCTTTGAAGAGAATGGCGTGATTGGCCGTCGCTCAATCCTTCCTGGCGGAATTCGCGTTCTCAGCGAAAAAGTCCCAGGTCAGCGATCAGTTTCTTTGGCGCTGTGGATTGGTGCTGGAAGTCGTGACGAAGCCCCTGGTCATGAGGGCTCCACACATTTCCTCGAGCACCTTCTCTTCAAGGGCACTCATACACGCACGGCTCGAGAGATTTCTGAACTTGGCGATTTTCTTGGCGGAGCGATGAATGCGTCCACTGCACGTGCCTATACCAATTATTACGGCCGTGTTTTTGCCGATGATCTCCCTCAGCTCCTTGAGCTCTTGATCGACATGGTCACTGCCTCTCGTTTGGACGAAGCCGATATGGAACTCGAACGTGGCGTGATTCTCGAAGAATTGGCTGCCTCAGAAGACGATGTTTCTGAGGTGGCTGAGCAAGCAATTCTTCCGCTCGTCTGGGGGCAGCATCCACTAGCACGTCCGGTTGGAGGCTCTCGAGAAGCTGTACGGGCTCTGGCTCCCGAGGCAATGCGCTCGCACTATCGCACGAACTATCGTTCCGATGAGCTTGTCGTCACAGCAGCAGGCGACGTTGACCATGACGCCTTGTGTGCGATGGTGCTTGCACTATTGGAAAACTCTAGCTGGGATTTGACACCTGGCGTTGCGCCCCAAGCTCGCCGTCGGGGAGAAGATATTGTCTATGCGACGGGTGGCGAAAAAATGATCGCTCACCCAGGACGCCAAACTGCTGTCGTCGTCGGTATGCCGGGGTTAACTCTTTCTGATGCAGATGAGCAGGCAGCGATTGTGCTCGACACAGTATTAGGAGGTGGACAGTCGTCTCGCATGTTCCAAGAAGTCCGTGAAAAACGTGGACTAGCCTACTCCACCTATTCGTGGATGATGTCGAACCCAGAAGGTGGCATCTTTGCGCTCGAAGCGCAGTGTCAGCCCGATGTTGCACACGAAGTTGCCCATGTGATGCAAGAATGTCTCAACGAAATTGCTGCCAACGGAATCACTGAGCAAGAGTTGGTGACTTCGTTCCATCAACGCCGTGCGCAGTTGGTATTTTCCGCTGAAACGAACGGATTCCGCCGTTCGCGTTTGGGATTTGCTGAACTGATCCGCGGCGAAATTTGGTCAATCGAAGAAAATTTGCAAGCGGCAAAGTCTGTTACCTGCCATGCTGTCCAGCAGCTGGCTCAACGTTTGGCAGCCGGACCGCGTTCGTGTGTGATTGCCGGAGAGCGATAAAGCGATTCGACGTCAGGCAGAGACAGGAGGCCGCGGAACCTCTGCCAAAGTGACCCACCACAGGTGCTCAGTGATCTGTGTACCGGAGATTTCGGCTGAACGCCGTAATGGTCGGGGAACGAAGCCCGTTTGGGAAAGCACGGAGGTCACAGCGTCATTTCCGGCGATTGCCCAGATATGAAGTTCTGTTGCACCTCCTTCCCGCGCAATGTCGGTTAATGCGGCCATCAGGCGTGCTTCGTGGCCAGCCGATCTGAATCGTGGATCGACCTCGAAGTTTGTGATTTCAAACGCAACGCGTGGGAAACCTGTCTCAGGATCGTATCCATCGACTTGATCGCCGTCGAGAACGTAGGGATCAGAGGGAGCCATTGCAGCAAATCCTTCCACCTGTTGACCGGACAATGCCACGAGTACACAGTGTTTCGCAGAGGGAAGGTGCATCAGAGTGCTTTGCCACGCTGCGATCAAATCTGTGGCGGTGAAGGCAAACGCATCGTCGCGGATGTGAGCATCGGTTCCGCTGCGCACTGCGGCAGGTAACGTCGTCGCCTGAATCATGCCGATGGCCTCGGCGTCGGTGGGGAGAGCTGGACGAACTGACTGCTTTATTTCTAACACTGGCTTATTCTCTCATGGCTTGCTCATCGAGTCGTGGGCAATTCGTGAGAGAATAACACTGTGACTAAAGAGAAACTGCCGGCACCGCTTGCGCCGGATACTGTAAGAATTGTTCCCTTGGGTGGCATCGGGGAAATCGGCCGCAACATGACCGTTTTTGAATGTAACGGTCGCCTTCTCGTGGTCGATTGTGGCGTGCTGTTCCCGGAGGAGAACCAGCCGGGAATTGATCTGATCCTTCCTGATTTCACTTATATTAAGGATCGTCTTGACGATATCGATGCCATCGTTCTCACCCACGGACATGAGGATCACATCGGTGGCGTGCCATATTTGCTTCGCATGAGGAACGATATTCCGCTGGTTGGCTCAGAACTGACGATTGCACTCATTGAGTCCAAACTCGCAGAGCATCGTATTACTCCTTATACCTTGGTAGTGAAAGAAGGCGATGTCGAACAACTTGGTGCTTTCGAGTGTGAGTTCATTGCCGTTAACCACTCCATTCCAGATGCTCTGGCAGTGCTCATGAAATCAGCAGGTGGCACCATCCTTCACACGGGAGATTTCAAGATGGATCAACTTCCGCTTGACGGACGTGTGACGGATCTGCGTGCATTTGCTCGAGCTGGTGACGACGGCGTTGATCTGTTTATGGTGGACTCCACGAACGCTGAGATTCCAGGGTTTATCCGTTCGGAAGCTGAGATCGGGCCGGTAATTGAGTCTGTTTTCGCGCAGGCTACGGGCAAGGTTGTCGTTGCTTCTTTTGCCTCTCACGTCCATCGAGTCCAACAAGTGCTCAATGCCGCGCATAAATATGGCCGCAAGGTATGTTTTGTCGGTCGTTCAATGGTGAAGAATATGGGGATCGCGGCTGATCTGGGCTACCTTGAGGTACCGGAGAACACGCTGATCGATTTGAAGAAATCAGATTCGGTTCCTCCTGAGCAGATTTGCTACATGTCGACCGGTTCCCAGGGCGAGCCCATGGCAGTGTTGTCACGTATCGCTTCGGGAACACATAAATCGATTTCTGTGGGGCCAGGCGACACAGTTATTTTGGCCTCCTCTCTCATTCCAGGCAACGAGAATTCTGTGTTTGGGCTGATCAATCGGATGACAAAACTTGGTACCAACGTTGTTCACAAAGGCAATGCACGTGTGCATGTCTCTGGGCACTGTGCTGAAGGGGAGTTGCTGTATGCCTACAACATCGTTGAACCAGTCAACGTAATGCCGATCCATGGCGAACCACGTCACCTCGTCGCTAATGGAAAACTCGCTGTAAAGACAGGTGTCCCACCTGAAAACGTGATCTTAGCTGAAGACGGAACGGTGATTGACCTTCATGATGGAATGGCTAAGATCGTTGGAAAAGTCGATGTCGGCCTCGTCTTTGTGGACGGTTCGTCGGTTGGCGAGATCTCGGAGGCAGACCTCACTGACCGGCTCACTTTAGGAGCTGAGGGATTTATCTCGATCTTTGCTGTGGTTGACGGGCAAGAACGAACCATCCTGACAGGACCTCATATTCAGGCACGTGGTATGGCTGAAGACGATTCCGTATTCGAGGATATTCAAGATGACGTCACTGAAGCTCTTCAAAAGGCTGTGCTGAATGAATCCAATACCCCATACCAGATGCAGCAAGCGATGCGACGCGTGATTGGTCGGTGGGCTGCGCGTAAACTCCGCCGTTCTCCGATGATCTTGCCGACAGTCATCGAGGTATGACACGCGTCAGGATGAGCTAAAGAGACGAGCGAAAAGGAGAAGGATTATCTGTGGCTCCGCGTAAGGACACAAAAGGAAAAGACACATCGCTGTTGACTCCAGATACCCGTGAACATCATGATGGCCTTGCGATCTTCCTGATCGCTGTGGCGATTGTCGTCGCATTGCGGGAATGGTTTGGACTGTCGGGGCTTCTTGGAAGTGTCATTCACCATGTGACAGCCGGTCCTGTGGGATTGCTGAGCGTCTTCGCGCCCTTTTTAGTCTTCGTTACGGCGATTCGTCTGCTCAAACGTAGTGAGCCTGGAACCCACCGAAACTTCGTCGTTGGCTTGTCGATCTCTGTCGTCGCGTTGACAGGTATCGTTCATATTTATTGTGCATCGCCGGATCCAACGAAGAGTTTTGCAGCGGTTGAGGGAGCTGGCGGCGTTATCGGCTGGATAGCAGGATCAGGACTTTCTGCACTTGTTTCAGTGTGGGGCGCTGTGCCTCTGCTGATCCTTCTTGCGTTCTACGCAGTTCTGGTTGTTGTCAATAAATCGGTTCGTGACGTCATCGATTGGGTTCTTGAGCGTCGTCAGGCGCACGTGGAAGCCGACGACGCCGATGTCAAACACACACCTTCACTCCCGTTTGATCAGCCACAGGAAGTCGATGAGCCGGTGTCATCTTCTCGTTTACGGCGGAAGAAGCCACAGCCTCCGGCAGAGCCTGAACCGACAATTGAAGCTGCGCAATCAGATGATCTCACTCGTAAGCTGACTCGTCCGTTTGCGAAGAAAAAGGCATCCCCGTCTCAGCCACAATCAGCACCCGAAAGCGCGAGTGTACCGGAGCGGGATCACGGATCTTCTTCAGCCCAGAAAACTCTGGCTCGTAAACTTGAGCCACCGAAAAATTCTGAACCAATTCCGCCACGTATCGAACAGCTCGAACTCGCCTCGAATGTTACGTACACTCTTCCGAATTTGGATGTACTCAAGGTCGGTCCTCCCCACCTTGAGCGTTCAGAAGCAAACGACCGCGTCGTTGAAGCGCTCACTCGGGTGTTCTCAGAATTTAACATTGATGCTGAGGTTGTCGGCTTTTCACGTGGGCCGACGGTGACCCAATACGAGGTCGAACTTGGACCGGGTGTGAAAGTCGACAAGATCGAATCGCTCTCGAAGAATATCGCTTACGCAGTTGCTTCTTCTGATGTGCGTATTCTGTCACCCATTCCCGGTAAGAGCGCGATTGGTATCGAGATCCCGAACGCAGATCGTGAGACAGTTCTTTTGGGAGATGTTTTGCGATCACAGGTGGCCCGCAAACAGACACATCCGCTGGTCGTCGGTGTAGGAAAGAACGTCGGTGGTCAGTACGTTGTGGCCAACTTGGCTAAAATGCCCCATCTTCTCGTGGCTGGTGCAACTGGTGCAGGCAAATCGAGCTTCATTAACTCGATGATCACCTCCATTATGATGCGCGCGACTCCCGAGCAAGTGCGCATGATTCTCGTGGATCCGAAACGAGTCGAGCTGACGATATACGCTGGAATTCCACATCTCATTACGCCGATTATTACGAACCCAAAGAAGGCGGCAGAAGCTCTCGAATGGGTTGTTAAAGAGATGGATCAGCGTTACGACGATCTTGCGGCGTATGGCTATAAGCATATTGATGACTTTAATAAAGCGGTTCGTTCTGGCCAGGTCGTTGCTCACGAAGGATCTCAACGCGTGCTGGCACCCTATCCATATCTCCTTGTGGTGGTTGACGAATTGGCCGATCTCATGATGGTTGCTCCACGAGATGTTGAAGCATCGATCCAACGCATTACACAGTTGGCGCGTGCTGCAGGAATTCACCTTGTGCTTGCAACTCAGCGACCTTCTGTTGACGTTGTCACTGGTTTGATCAAGGCAAACGTTCCGTCCCGTCTCGCTTTCTCGACGTCGTCGGCAACCGATTCTCGCACCATCCTTGACTCGGTAGGAGCTGAGAAACTGATCGGTATGGGAGATGCGCTCTTCGCTCCGGCAGGTTCGATGAAACCGATGCGAGTTCAAGGAGCCTGGGTGGATGAGGACGAAATTTCGGCCACTGTCAAACACGTCAAGGCACAGATGCAAGCGGTCTACCGCGAAGATGTGATCCCCAAGGCTGAGAAGAAACGCATTGACGAGGAAATCGGTGACGATTTGGAGATTCTGCTCCAGGCTGCCGAACTTGTGGTCAATACTCAGTTTGGTTCGACATCGATGCTTCAACGAAAGCTTCGCATCGGCTTCGCGAAAGCTGGTCGTATGATGGATTTGCTTGAGTCACGCGAGATTGTTGGACCTTCGGAAGGATCGAAGGCTCGTGAAGTTTTGGTTACCCCTGAACAGCTGGGCGATGTGCTGGCCATGATCAAGGGAGAAGACATCAGCCTCCATCGCGATGACCACACCGAGGAGACCACGGATATCGATGATCGTGGAGATGAGGTTGTCTCTCGGCAAGCCTCACAGGTTGAAGCCGACGACGAATCCCTTGTGGCTCGTGATGAGGATGAATCCGAGACCATAGAGCAGATCGCGCGTACCGTGGTGATGGACGTTGATCATCGTTATGTTGACGATCCGATTGAAGAGCAGGCGCGTGCCGCACAGGCAAATACGGCGACAAACTACTACGACGAAGATGACGGCACTGGTGAGGGCGGCGAGGACGCTTGGCAGCTCACTGGTCGATAACATGGCATGGCTCCAGCTCGAAAGCTGGAGCCATGCCATGTTAAGAGGTAAGCGCGTCTATTGATTTCTGTTGATCGTGGACTATTTCATTCGCATGAGGGTTGGACCGCTGGCTGTGGGTGTGGGAGGAACGCGTCGTTCTTTTCCTGACCCTTTCATCACAGGGAAGGTGGCGTCAGATCGGGCAACAAGCTCACGTCGCGTCAGACTGCTTGTCTTCTTTCCTTCGATGAGATCTGAGAGAACATACAAATGCTCTCCGTGACCCCGGTCGTGGGTCACGGCTGTCCATTCGAGGTTTGTGACATGCGCTCGCCCTTTGGGCGGAATACTCACTGTGGCGGTAGTCAACAAGCCTGTTGTCACTCGGTGTCCATGCGATTCAACTGTTTGGCCCGAAATCTGGTTGCCTTGTGACCAGACAACCCACATTCCCTTGCCATCGACCCCTCCGTCGAGCTTGGTCACGGGTTGGGGAACGTGAGAGTGATTTCCGAAGACAAGATCGATTTCGCCCGAATCAGCCAATGTCTTGGCAATATTCGTCTGTTCGGCGATTGGTTGCGAGACGTATTCAGTACCCCAGTGCATTGAGACAACGACGAGATCCGCACCGAGTTTTCGGGCGCGCTTCGCATCCTCGATGATCGTATTCACAGGCTGTCCGAATTGTCCGACAACGTTCCACGAATACGGGTGTTTTTTGGGAATGGGAATGCCATTCGTCAACGTCGTCGCACTGAGGTGGGCGATTTTCACATCACGTGAACCACTGTGGTAGTTGTAAAACTGAATTTCTTTCGCTTGGTCAGCGCTTTTCGCTGTCCCGGCAAAGCCTAGCCCTGCTTGTGTCAGAGCATCAATCGTGGATTCAACTGCACCGAAACCACGATCCATTGAATGGTTTGTCGCAAGCGCACAACCGTCATAACCAATTTTCTTGAGAGATCGTGCCAAATCCCATGGTGCTCCAAACTGCGGGTAATTCGAGGGCTGTTCATCTTTGCGCACGATCGGGATTTCTAACGCGCAGATCGCGAGATCTGCACCCTTGATCCACTGCGAAATGGGTGTGTAGTAAGGGGAGTAGTCATAACCGCCATTAACTCGAGCAGCTTCATTGACCGATAAATGAAGCAAAATATCTCCGCCGTTCACGATCGTCATCGTCGAGGTTCCAGCCTGCGGATCTGTTGTTGAGGTTGTCGCAGCGCCCGACGAGGTGAGGGGAGCTGACGCTGTCTGGTGGGTCGACGTCACCGTCGTCGGAGATGCAGAAGTGCTCGGTGCCGAGCACGCAGCAACGCAACTGAGCGTAGCAATAATGACAAGTTTTTTTATTGCGCAGTGTTTCATCACTCACGATCATAGTGATGTTGCCACCATATCGGGCGAATTTTCGCATACTCTTGAAGAGTGGCAAAACAAAATGACGTTCCGGTAGTCAATATTGCAAATGCGCTAACAGTGATGCGCCTAATCCTTGTCCCTATTTTTGTTTGGACAGTGTGGGCGTTGGGAATTCCCCACTGGTGTGTGTGGGGTGTTTTTGCACTCGCAGCTGCCACTGACAAACTGGATGGCTACCTGGCTCGTTCTTACAATCTCATCACGAATTTTGGCAAACTCGCTGACTCAATTGCAGATAAAGCACTGGTGATAACGGCGTTGATTCTGCTTTCTGCCTACGGATGGCTGTGGTGGTGGGTGACCGTTGTTTTTATCGTTCGAGAGTCTGGAATCACCCTCATACGCATGGCTGTGGTGAAGAAGAAAGTAATGGCTGCAGGGCAAGGCGGGAAGATTAAGATGGCAGCTCAGTCCTTTGGCATCGCCGGTCTGCTGATCCCGTGGGGAAGTTTTCTTCCTGCGTTCCTCGCGACGGTGATGGTGTGGGCGTCCTATGCACTGATCGGTGTGGCACTTGTGTTCGCGCTGACAAGTGCGTGGGAATACATCCGCCAGGCGCGTGCCTTGTGACTCTCGTCGAGCTTGAGGAATTGCTTGGGTTTTCCCTTGCTCATCGTTTGGCTCTCGCCGATGAATTTGTTTCATTGCTCCGTTCTGTCCCGACGTCGGTAGCAGTTGCTGAATCCCTGACTGGGGGTGCTCTTGCGTCCACGATTGTGGACGTTGTGGGAGCATCGGATGTTTTTCGTGGGGGCGCTGTCACCTATGCGACGGATTCCAAAGCGAGTGTTCTTTGCGTCAGCGAGGAGCGCCTTGCGATGACGGGGCCAGTCGATGGTGTAGTTGCTGAGCAGATGGCTCGTGGTGTGGCACGTTTGTTTTCAGCTGAATTTGCTCTCTCGACGACGGGGGTGGCTGGTCCTGGGTCAAATGATGGATTTCCTGCAGGAACAGTCTGGATTGGGACTTTTGGCCGAACTGATTTCATTTTCAACTTGTCTAGACATTTGGCTAATGGTAAAATTTCAGTAAAGAACGAATCAGGTTCGAGTATGGAAGCCATGTTAGCGTTGCGGATTCAACTCACTGGCTCTCGGTCTGACATTCGTGACGGAGCAGTTCGATGCGCTCTGGGGTTAGGGATAGCATCTATTCGGCATAGCAAAATAAGCTAGCCGTGGAATACTTTCTCCAGAAGTTGCGTTGGGTTACTCAGATCAAATATTGAGAAAGAAATGAGGATCTAATGAACATGACGAAGACTCAGGTTCGGGAGAATATCCTTTTCCGTCAGGAATTGGGAGATGTTCTTCGTGAGTACCGTCAGCGTCAGGGGCGGACCTTGCGTGATGTGTCCTCGGAAGCTCGTGTTTCCCTTGGTTATCTCTCCGAGGTTGAGCGTGGGCAAAAAGAAGCCTCGTCCGAGCTGCTGGCATCTATTGCGACGGCACTGAATGTGCCGCTCAGCCATGTGCTTCGCTTGGTTGCTGACCGTATTGATGTCGCTGAAGGGCGGCCAACTCCTGCAATGAAGCGTCGCATGGTAGCTCAAATTCCAGATGCACTTCCTCCCGAAATGGTGAAGGCGGAGCTGGCAAAGATTCGAGCATGAGACATGCTGAATTTTGGGCGCTTTTAGATCGGGTATTTCCCGGTGGGCGAGGGCGTTCGATAGCTGAAGACCTTGTGCTTGTGGAATACGACATGCTCAGCCCGCGCGAGGCTATTGAGGCTGGTCATGATCCGCAAAAGGTCTGGGAGGCAGTGTGTGACAATATGGATTTACCGCAAAGTTATTACTACTTGCATCGCGTGGATCCAAAGAATCGTCGCGCATGACAAAACTCGTGAATAAGTGAAAACAGACGGCCAGGAGATCTGGCCGTCTGTTTTCTTTCGGCGCGTCGGTAGTTTTCGAACACTTGTTCGGCTAGAGTTTTCCACGTGCCAATGCGAGTGCTGTTCTTCCACAAGAAAAAGTGATCGCAGATTTTTGTCATAGGTCGGGCATAGTGTGGCACCAGAACGGTCGGAGAGGCCGTGATGAGTAAAGACCTGTTCTGAAAACCGGCGTATGCCAGAAATGAGGTTCCACATGGCTGGAAAAAAAGATGATCGCGCGAAAGCACTTGAATTGGCTCTTGGTCAAATTGACCGTCAATTCGGCAAAGGCTCAGCGATGCGTTTGGGGGATCAGCCTCCGCGTCAAGTCGAAGTTATTCCCACTGGGTCACTTGCACTGGATATTGCGCTCGGTATCGGAGGTCTGCCGCGTGGACGCGTTGTTGAAATCTATGGTCCGGAATCTTCAGGAAAAACAACCGTCGCGCTTCACGCAGTGGCCAACGCACAGAAGAATGGTGGTATCGCTGCTTTCATTGATGCTGAGCATGCGCTTGATCCTGAGTATGCAAAGAAACTCGGAGTTGATACAGATGCTCTGATTGTTTCTCAGCCCGATACCGGCGAACAGGCTCTTGAAATTGCTGATATGCTCATCCGATCTGGAGCGCTGGACATCATCGTGGTTGATTCTGTAGCTGCCCTTGTTCCAAAGGCGGAAATCGAAGGCGACATGGGTGATTCTCACGTTGGCCTGCAAGCGCGATTAATGTCTCAAGCATTGCGTAAACTTACCGGAGCTCTTTCGGCATCAGGAACAACAGCAATCTTCATCAATCAGTTGCGTGAAAAGATCGGTGTATTTTTCGGAAATCCGGAAACAACCACTGGCGGAAAAGCACTGAAGTTCTACTCATCTGTCCGTCTTGATGTTCGACGTATTGAAACTCTGAAAGAGGGGACGATGCCTGTGGGTAATCGTACCCGCGTCAAGATCGTGAAGAACAAGATGGCTCCGCCTTTCAAGCAGGCTGAGTTTGACATTCTGTATGGAGTCGGCATTTCACGCGAAGGTTCGATCATTGACATGGCTGTTGATGAAGGTATCGTGCGTAAATCGGGTTCGTGGTTCACTTATGACGGCGATCAGCTTGGCCAGGGTAAGGAGAAAGCCCGTAACTTCCTCAAGGATAACCCCCAGATTGCTGAAGAAATTGAGAATAAAGTCAAGGCAAAGCTCGGTTTGGGTGAACCAGTAGAAGAAACCGAAGAGTCAAAGATCGATACGGAAACAGACATCGATTTTGAGTTGGATGATGTGAAGTAATGGTTAATTACGCCGAAGATGCGGATTTCCGGCAGCGGAAGAGCTCGAATCCTCACGAAATTGCGCAAAGGAAGCAAGCACGAGCTGCTGCCAGATCCGCATCTGAGTGGCGTTCCTTTGCTCGTGACATCGTCTATCGGCGTTTAGCGGTTCAAGATCGTTCAATTGCTGAACTTCGTACGGTGATGGAACGAGAACTTGTTCCCCAAGAGTTTATTGACGAGACATTAAAGAAATTTAGTGATGCCGATCTTGTCAATGATGAACGTTTTGCTCAGAGCTATGTGCGTTCTCGTTTCGAATCGAAATCGACATCTCGGCGATCTCTGGCCCATGATCTTCGCCAAAAAGGTATTGTTGGCGAACTTGCGAACCAGGCGCTTTCACAGATTTCCGATTCTGATGAGCAAGCGAGTGCGAATGCGTTTGCCATTCGTCGCATACGTTCGATGACAGGTCTTGACACTCACGTGATTCACCGTCGACTTTTCGGTGCACTTGCCCGGCGGGGTTTTTCTCCGGCGCAGGTATCGCGCGCAATTGACGCTGCATTTGACTCTAGAGAGAGTGACCCAGATGACCATCGGTAGAAGCGATATGAATGCTGTTTTAGAATGGCCGCGATGAACGCAACACCAACGACTTATGCTGTGCGCACCTTGGGGTGCCAAATGAATGTCCACGATTCCGAGCGGCTTGCAGGTCTGCTTGATTCTGCTGGGTATGTGCCAGTTGAATTAGTTCCCCAGAAAGCTGCACGTGCCACTGAGGCGGGTGACGAAGGCGCGGACGTTCTTGTGATTAACACGTGCTCTGTGCGTGAGAATGCTGCGAACAAACTCTTTGGTAACTTGGGACAACTTGCAGCAGTGAAGAAAGAACGTCCAGGGATGCAGATCGCTGTCGGCGGATGTCTCGCACAACAGATGCGTGAGGGTATCGTCGAGAAAGCTCCCTGGGTTGATGTTGTGCTTGGTACCCACAATCTCGACGTGTTGCCAGCTCTCTTGGAACGAGCTCGCCACAACAAAAAAGCTGCGGTGGAAATCGAAGAATCACTGAAGGTTTTCCCCTCCACTTTGCCTACCCACCGTGAGAGTGCTTTTGCTGGATGGGTGTCGATTTCTGTTGGTTGTAATAACACTTGCACGTTCTGCATCGTTCCTCACCTTCGTGGCAAAGAACGAGACCGACGTCCTGGCGAAATTCTGGCGGAAGTTGAAGCTCTGGTGGCACAAGGTGCTATCGAGGTCACGCTACTGGGACAGAATGTCAATTCTTATGGGTGGGGATTCGGTGACAAAGGTGCGTTTGCGAAACTCTTGCGTTCATGCGGAGAAGTTGAAGGCCTTGAACGCGTTCGTTTCACCTCACCTCACCCTGCTGCCTTCACCGATGATGTCATCGATTCAATGGCTCAGACACCGAATGTCATGCCCTCGCTCCATATGCCGTTGCAATCTGGATCAGATCGTATTTTGCGTCTGATGCGCCGTTCGTACCGATCGAAGAAGTTCCTTGGGATCCTTGATCGCGTCCGCGAACAAATCCCGCACGCTGCGATTACGACAGACATTATTGTCGGTTTCCCTGGAGAGACCGAGGAGGATTTCCAAGCGACACTAGAGGTCGTCGAAGCCTCACGTTTTTCATCGGCATTCACGTTCCTCTATTCACCGCGTCCAGGCACACCAGCGGCTGATATGGACAACCAAGTTCCACCTGATGTTGCAAATGAGCGTTATCAACGTCTGATTGCTTTACAACAACGTATTTCCACAGAGGAAAACGCCAAGCTTGTCGGAACTACTGTCGAAGTACTCGTTTCGGCAGGTGAAGGACGAAAGGACGCAGAAACTGACCGTATTACGGGTCGTGCTGCTGATAATCGTCTTGTGCATGTTGCAGTTCCTGCAGGTTCACCACGTCCTCGTCCAGGGGACATGGTTCGTGCCACCGTGACTCACGGCGCTCCTCATCATCTGATTGCAGACTCGGGTATCCACGGAGGGTTATTCGATGTTCGCCAAACTCGCGCGGGAGATGCTTGGGAAAAGCAACAAGCAACGAAAGAACGCCTGGAAGCTGAAGCTGCCGGAGCGGCACCTGTCGGACTCGGAATTCCGACAATTCGTCCACGCTAATGGTGGAACAGCTTGCCCTCCCAGTCGTCGGCATTGTTGGTGAAACTGCCTCGGGAAAGACAGCATTTTCGATTGCACTGGCCAAAGCCCTCGGCGGTTCGGAACACGCAGAAATTATTTCTGCTGATGCGATGCAGCTGTATCGAGGAATGGATATCGGGACAGCGAAAGCGACGTCTGATGAACGTGGCGGTATCTCGCACAGGCAAATTGATGTTCTCGACGTCAAGGATGAAGCCTCAGTGGCGGCCTACCAGCGTGAAAGCCGCAGCGATATCCGCGATATCACGTCGAAGGGAAAGATCGCCCTTGTCGTTGGGGGCTCAGGGCTCTACATTAGCGCAGCATTAGATGAGCTAGAGTTTCCAGGGACTGACCCTTCCTTACGGAGCGCGCTTGAACAGCGAGCTGAGAGTGAGGGGCTTGGCTCACTCATTGATGAATTGACGCAAAAAGATCCGGTCTCTGCGCGCACGATCGATATCCATAACCCCAGACGTGTGATCCGTGCGCTCGAAGTCGTTTGCCTCACTGGTCGTTCCTATACTCCCGTTTTTCCGCCGCATACGTCACACTTTGCTCCCACACTCATGTTGGGAGTTCGACGTGAACGTGATGTGCTCAATGAAACTATTTCCCGACGCGCGGCCGCCATGTTTGAACATGGCCTCTTAGAAGAAACAGCTGCGCTTCTTCAACATGGTTTGGCATATTCAACAACAGCGAAGAAAGCGACTGGCTATGCTCAAGCTATCAAGGTTCTTGAAGGGAGATTAAGCGTAGAGGACGCTATCGAATCTGTCGCTCAGGCCACCCGGAGACTCGCTAAAAAACAACGTACCTGGTTTAAGCGTGACCAACGAATCACGTGGATCGATGTCACGAGTGCTGACGGAAGCTCTGTTGAGGAGTGTATTGAGTACCATGCTCATGTGCAGGCTCAGGTCATTCGTGCGCTCTAAGTGTGTGCCTTTGTCACTTCGAGTAAACGGAATCCCTTCGATGACGCATACTTTGAACTGACAAATCCTGCCGAGTTTAACCACGACGATAACGAATCTGCGCCGAGGTTTTTTTGTACCACCAGATATGCCACGCCGTCGTCGCTAAGCAAACCGAGCCAGTCGGTGAGTAGAACGTGAAGCGCCTCTTTACCGATCCGAATCGGAGGGTTAGACCACAATAAATCAATGGGAGTTCCATTGGACTGAAACTGTTTCAACGTCGAAGATGCCTGTCCGATTGTGACATTTTTATATCCAGCTGTGTTGGCGGCTGCTAGCTCAAGGCTACGTTCGTTAACATCAACACCCCACACCTGTGCTTCAGGGTGCTCATGTGCGAGAGCAATCGTGATCGGGCCCCAACCGCACCCCACATCGACAGCGACACGAGCTGAGCTTGTGACCGGCGCCTTATCGAGTAACACCGCTGTTCCCTTATCAAGGCGGTGGGACGAGAAGACACCCGTCGAGGATTGAACCGTGACCTCGTGTCCACGAATTGTTTCGGTGAATGTGACGGAATGTTCCTTTGTCGATGGAGAATGTGTGAAGTAATGATCGCTCATGCCCTAAGAGTAAACGCACCCGGAGTGTGAATGCGAGATGGCAAGCAGACCATCAGTGAGAGACAATAGAACATGATGGCAAAGGAGACGGATATTAAGCACACACACGAGCATTTCGACGTCCATTCACACGAGGGAACCGCCCTTCAAGACGATCCTGCATACACAGGAAAATGGGCGGGCGATCAACTTGAGCGCGAAGCACGATCTTCGCTTAAACGCGTTGAGAATCTCTCGACGGAGCTTGAGGACGTCACAGAAGTCGAATACCGAAAGCTTCGTCTCGAACGTGTTGTTCTTGTCGGCGTCGTCACTGATGGCTCCATGGAAGCGGGGGAGGACTCGCTGCGAGAACTAGCGGCGCTTGCCGAGACGGCGGGTTCAACAGTACTCGACGGCGTGCTGCAGCGCCGTTCGCTTCCAGATGCGGCAACTTACCTGGGTTCAGGAAAAGCACAAGAACTTGCAGAGCTTGTTGCTGCAGTAGGAGCGGATACTGTGATCGCGGACTCTGAGCTAGCCCCGTCTCAGCGTCGTGCGCTCGAAGACATCATTAAAGTCAAAGTGATTGACCGTACCGCCTTGATCCTCGACATTTTCGCCCAACACGCCAAGTCCCGCGAAGGAAAGGCTCAAGTCGAGCTCGCTCAACTTGAGTATCTGCTTCCCAGACTGCGCGGATGGGGAGACTCAATGTCGAGGCAGGCCGGTGGCCGCGTCGCTGGAGGCGCTGGAATCGGTTCTCGCGGACCGGGCGAAACGAAAATCGAACTTGATCGACGCCATATTCGCTCGCGCATGGCACTGCTGCGCAAAGCAATTCGCGAGATGAAAACCTCCAGAGAGGTACGCAAAGGCCAGCGCCGTGCTCGCAAGGCTCCTTCTGTCGTCGTCGTGGGATATACAAATGCAGGCAAATCGTCTCTTCTTAATGTGCTCACTGGTGCGGATGTCCTTGTTGAAAATGCCCTCTTTGCTACCCTCGACCCAACAGTTCGCCAGGCTCACACCGACGACGGACGTGAGTATACGATTACGGACACCGTCGGATTTGTGCGAAATCTACCGACACAACTTGTTGAGGCTTTCCGCTCGACATTGGAAGAGGCAGGAGAGGCAGATTTGTTGGTTCACGTGGTTGATGCGTCGCACCACGATCCACTGGGACAGATTGATTCGGTTCACACTGTGCTTGCTGACGTTCCAGGCACAGAATCGATTCCTGAGCTCGTTGTCTTTTCGAAGACTGATATTGCTGACCCGCTTGATGTCGCAGCATTAGTGTCACGATTCCCCGCTGCTGTTCCCGTTTCGGCAGTCAGTGGAGAAGGAATAGATGACCTACGCGAGGCAATTGCACAGTTGCTTCCACGCCCAGGAATTGCCATCGACGTCGTCGTCCCATTTTCCCAGGGTGCGCTTGTATCGAAGATTCATGAGTTTGGCGAAATTGACTCAGAGTCATACGAAGAAGGCGGAACACGGATCCGTGGCAGGGTAACACCACAAATTGCCGGAGCACTTGTTGAATTAGGGCTGCTCGATACGCGTGAGTGACAATTTCGATCTTGAGGAATCGGTGCGCGCACTCCATGCCGTCATCGATTCGATGAATGGAACTGCCCGTGAAGGGCAGGAAACGATGGCTCACGCAGTCTATGAAACACTCATTGATGGAGCGCATCTTCTGGTTCAAGCGGGAACTGGAACAGGGAAATCCTTTGGGTATCTCGTTCCTGCACTGCTATGGAATGTGAAAACCTCCCAACGTGTCATTATTTCAACGGCGACACTCGCGCTCCAACGCCAGATCATGACCTCAGACGCGCCACGAGTGTCTGCAGCGATTGGTGCGATGACTGGCACGCATCCTCGTATTGCCCTATTGAAAGGTTGGAATAACTACGTTTGTTTACGTAAGGCGAACGGAGGCTATCCCGAAGATGGCACGTTGCTTTCGCGTGCCGAGGGAGAAGTGGGCGCTACTGCAACGGGTGAAGAGGTGGTTCGCGCTCGCGATTGGGCGATGGTGACTGACACAGGTGATCGCGATGATCTTGTGCCTGGAGTGAGTGACCGCGCTTGGGCGCAGGTCTCGATTCCCAAGGCTGAGTGTATCGGGGAGAAGTGTCCGCTCCGTGCCTCATGTTTTCCTGTGCTTGCCCGCGCTCAGGCTGACGAGGCAGACATTGTGGTGACGAACCATGCGATGCTCGGTGTGGCAGCGACAAAAACTCCCGTTTTGCCTGAAGCAGATGCATATATCATCGATGAGGCGCACGATTTAGTCGATCGAGTAACAAATCAACTCACCCGTTCGCTGTCCAAAGGCGACATCACTAGCGTCGTGAGAATGCTACGAACAGCGAAAATTTTGCCGGGGCCGCTGGAAGACACTGCTGAGGAACTTGCCGAAGTACTTGCTTCTCTCGGCGAGGATCGCCTGACTTCGATTCCACTTTCTTTGATCGATGTCGTGACTCGACTGCTGGGTCAGGTGCAGGACGTCGGAGAAGAAGTCAGCACACTGTCGACATCGAACGAAGATCTTGCGACGTCGAAGCAGATTTTGCGCTCGCGACTGAGTGAAATTGCGCAAGTATGTGAAGCGATTCTCTCAGGTGAGGTTGACGATGAAACGCTTGTTGCTTGGGTAAGCCAAATTCCGGATGGCCCGTCGTTTTTGAATTTGGCGCCGCTGGACGTTGCAGCACCGATTGCTGACGAATTGTTTGAGGGCAAGCCCGTAGTGCTCACCTCGGCGACCCTCAAAATTGGTGGAAAGTTTGATGCGATCGCATCGAAAGTAGGGTTTGCCTTCCCCTCGCAAGGGCCATGGGAGGGAATCGACGTTGGTAGCCCCTTCGACCCACAACGCCAGGGCGTGTTGTATATCGCGCAGAATCTTACCGAGCCTGGGAAAGATGGCTATGGACAAGAACATCTCGATGAGATCGTTGAATTGGTGAGGTCATCGCGAGGTGGTGCACTGGCGCTCTTCACCTCGCGTGCCGCAAGCGATAGAGCGGTTGAGTATGCGCGCGAGCGTATCGATCTACCATTCTTTGCTCAGGGTGAAGACCAATTATCGACGCTGGTAGAGAAATTTGCTGCAGATCCTCATGCATCTCTTTTTGGCACATTGTCATTGTGGCAGGGAGTTGATGTCCCCGGGCTGACAAACCGGCTCGTGATTATTGACCGAATTCCGTTTCCGCGGCCAAACGATCCTCTGATGCAGGCGCGTAAAGCGCATGTTGACGCTCATCAAGGCAATGGTTTTATGCAGGTGACTGCGGCACATGCGGCTCTTCTTTTGGCACAAGGAGCGGGGCGTTTGCTCCGACGCGTTGATGACCGCGGAGTAGTTGCGATTCTGGATCCGCGGTTAGTACGCAAGCGCTATGGCGCTTACTTGATGGCTTCCATTCCGAGGATGTGGTACACCTCCGAACGCGACGTCGTCTGCGGAGTTTTAGGGCGGCTTGCCGAACAGGTTGAACCAGAAATTACGATGTGATCTGACCTTAAAAAGAGGAGTAGCGCGGCTCAGTGGCACTGTTGGGCTTGCTATAAAGCCCTCAACACAGTGACAACTTTGCCGAGAATGACCGCATCGTCACCCGGAATCGGTGCATACTGCGAGTTACGTGGAAGTAGCCACACGTGACCGTTTGCCCGAGAGAGAGCTTTCACGGTGGATTCGCCGTCGATCATAGCTGCCACGATTTCACCGTTTTCAGCAGTCGGCTGGCGACGGATGACCACCCAGTCTCCGTCACAGATTGCGGCATCAATCATTGAATCGCCACGGACTTCCAGCATAAACAGATCTCCATCACCCGTCATTTGCCGGGGGAGCGGGAAGACATCTTCGACAACTTGATCTGACAAAATCGGGCCGCCGGCAGCAATTCGCCCAACGAGGGGAACGTTGACGGGGGCACAGACACCCTCGTCAAAATCGCTGATATGAACTGACTGCGGAACAGGTGGAGGAGATGTTTGTGTTAGCGGACGGATCTCACCAGTGGTGGTATCGAGACGTGAGCCAATATCCGTAATCTCAATTGTTCGGGAACGACGAGGATCCTTATGAAGAACTCCAGCTGATTCGAGAACATCAAGGTGATATTTCACAGACGAAGGCGATGTTAAGCCTGTCAAATCGCAGATTTCGCGCACTGTCGGTGAATACCCCTGATCATTCTGGTAATCGATAATGGCCTGAAAGATGGCAAGTTGGCGCTTTGAAAGTGAAGTGTTCATGTGCGCCCTCCAAAAGTGATCGCAAATTTGTGTCATACCCCGGTGATTTTCTGATATCGACAGCATATCCCCTTAACAAGAGCTGTTCAAACATTTGTTCGGAGATGTTTCGAACAAATGTTTGCATTTTTGAGTGTGTGGGAGATAGGATTCAAACAGATGTTCGAAAGTGTGAGTTCGAGGAGGAAAAATGAGTGCACTCGCAATTGAGCCTGCTGTACCTGTTAAGGAGCGATCAGGTGCGCACAAAAGAGTCAGCCATCGTGATGGTGACTATGTCCGCCCAGATCACCCTGTTTCTGCTCGCGTTACTCCGCTTCGTGTCGTCGATAGTGCGTTGAGTGCAGACGATATTTTCGCTCCGCATAACATTGCTCCGCTGCGGATCGTTCGCGAATCAGGAATGTGGAAAGCGGTTCATTCATCGCCTCGTCACGGTATTCGTCATCCTCGTCGCATGGTGACACAAGTTCAGTCGCGTACTACATCGCCGAGTTATTGGCATGGGCAGGTTGATCGATCGGGTGCACGCTCAGCTCTCGCTGGCTCACTTGAGTCAACGTTGCGCATTTTGGTGATGGTACTCATGTCGGGCGTCGCTCTCCTTGCTGGCATGGCTATTGTCAGTGCGTTAGGGCTGAATGTGGCAAACGCAGACACCGTGCGAGTTCAAGAAGGGCAAAGTTTGACCTCCATTGCTTCTCTTGTGATGACTGATCGTCCAAGAGCCGATGTTATCTCCGATATTCGCTCAATGAATGGGCTCGATTCGGATCAGATCCGAGTAGGCCAGGAGTTGCTCCTGCCGACTTACTAAGAGGTAGTGGTCGTGCTTTTCGTGTCCAATTTCTCTACCACTATCTTGGCCCGCGCCGCGCTGTCTGAACCCATGTGTGTGGCGCGGGCTTTATGTTGCAAGTGGCGAATCTGTGTCAAAACATATATTTTGTTGACATGCACTGTCCATTTTGTCGCTATGGCGATTCGAAAGTGATTGATACGCGTCCGTCAGATGATGGCCTGTCGATTCGTCGTCGGCGAGAGTGTCTCCATTGTCACCGCCGCTACACTACAACTGAAACTGCGGGGCTCATGGTGAAAAAACATTCTGGAGCCACAGAACTTTTTTCGCGTGACAAAATTATTGCCGGTGTGGGTAAGGCATGTAAAGGACGACCCGTGACAAGTGCTCAGCTTGCTGTCCTCGCGCAGGAGGTTGAGGACTTAGTTCGTTTGAAAGGTTCTGCGCATATCACTACCGACGACATCGGCAAAGCAGTGCTTAGGCCTCTTCAGCATCTCGACAAGGTTGCTTACTTGAGGTTCGCATCCGTATACCTCGATTTTTCCTCATTGGAGGATTTTGAGAAGGCAATTGCCTCCCTGAAATGATAGTGCCACACCAGCTAGTGTGGCACTATCATTTCAGGTTGCGAGCGTTTAGACAGTGGCTCCGGGGATATCTGTTGAGCTCAGCACAATCATTCGCTGGGTTGCGCGTGTCAAGGCAACGTAGAGATCGCCAGGCCCATCGGACAGGATGACTTCAGGCTCAACAACAATCACGGAATCAAACTCAAGGCCTTTCGCTTCACGAGCGCTAAGTACAGTGACTCGTGTATTGCACGATTCCGGCGAGAAGTTCGCTCCCATTGGAGTAATAACTGCGAGAGTACCAAAACCTTCACCATAGAGTTCATCGAGAAAATCGCACTGTCCACGTACGTGGGTATCGAGCGCAGCGTGCAGGTGCTCAGAATCGAGACGGTGGAAAGCATAGGCTCCAGGCACACTTCGGGCTGCTCGAACTGGACGCACTTGATAACCAACTGCATCCATAATATGTTGTGCGCGGTCAAGAATTTCCTTTGGAGTTCGATATGAAACTGTCAGGACTTCTTCGCGCGTGAACTGCGCCATTGAACCAAGAACTTCGGCCCAGCCCCCTGACGGAGGACCTGCCGGATACTGATCAAGGTCGCCCACAACTGTCATCGACCGTTGCGGATTGCGGCGTGCCACCATACGCCATTGCATCGGTGAGAGCTCTTGTGCTTCATCGACAACGACGTGTCCATAAGTCCACGTCCGATCGTTTCCTGCGCGCTCCGCTAGTGTCATCCCGCTCGAATCATCGGTGAGATGTTCAACGAGTTTTGCTGAACTGACAATTCCACCTCCGAGATTCATTGCTTTCATTGTTGACGACGCATATTCACCGAGTTCACGTGCTTGAGCTTCTTGCATACGGCGAACATGCTGAGCGGCATCAGATTCGAATGTTCCCAGGTGTTCAGCCATCTCGTCCATGATCGCGATGTCTGCACTCGTCACGCCAGTTCCTTTTGGCCGCAGGAGCAGAGCACGCTGAGCATCATTAAATTCTCGAGCGACATCGGCTAAGTGCTCTGGGAATGCCAATAAACGTTCGAGAAGTTGCTGGGGGGATGACGGAAGCCAGTGCCGGTTAATTTCACGTCGAGCATCAACCGATTCCGCAACGTCAGCAATCAACCATGGATTATCATCAAAGGTGACCTCTTGAACCTCTGCAAGCTGCTTGGCGAGTTCCTTCACCAGGAATTTTGCGTACGTTTCACGCGCTTCATTGTGTGGAAGATCTGTTGCTCGAGCCTTCGCCTGCGCCTGTGCAACAAGTTTTCGAGTCAAGACGAGCTTGTGAGATCCCACCATGACTGTCACATCCGTACGGGCGGGCTTTTCGAGCATCCGCTTCACCGCTCGTTGTGCAATGGCAGCCCATTCGATACGCCCTTTGAGCCTTGCTACTGTTTCCGATTCACTGATACTTGGACGCACCCCAGGAAGAAGATGATCGATGGTTGAAGACACAACGTTGGTTTCACCCAGCGAGGGAAGAACTGCATCAATATATGTCAAGAACGCTTCAGATGGGCCAATAATGAGGACACCCGATCGTGCCAGATGCTCCCGCTGTGCGTAGAGAAGATACGCTGCTCGATGGAGTGCGACGGCAGTCTTTCCAGTTCCTGGGCCACCTTGAACCACGAGGATACCGCGGGAATCAGCACGGATAATGCGATCCTGCTCAGCTTGGATCGTGGCGACGATGTCGCCCATCTTGCCATCGCGGGCTTTGTTCATTGCAGCGAAGAGCGCACCTTCACCAGTGAGGTTGAGTTCGTTCGTTTCTTCTGACGTCAAGAGCTCATCTTCTACCCCCGTCACTGAACGGAAGCGAAGTTGAATATGGCGGCGGCGAGTAACATTGCCGGGTTTGAGAGCAGTAGCCTGATAAAACGGTTCCGACTGCGGGGCGCGCCAGTCGACAAGAAAAACAGCGCCGTCGTCGTCGCGTAGGGTCAGTCTTCCGATGTGGTGAGCCGTGCCGTCAGTCAAATCTAGCCGTCCCAAGACAAGCTTGTTTTCAAGGTTTCGAAGGCGGATGAGGTTATCTTCATAGTGAGTGGCGAATGAATCACGTTCGCGGCGTGCTCCTGGCGTTCCGCCACCTCCTTGGCTACGCACGCGAGCCAGTTGTGTCTCGTAACGAGAACGCTCCGAATCGAGAGCAGCGTACGCTTGGTCGACAAACTCCTGCTCCTGGCTGATCGCATCTTTTGTGCTCACGTGTCCTCCTCAACATCAAAAACAGGAACATTATTATTCCGGAAAACGTTGTCTGGTGCGAGTGGTTATTCTTGGCGCGTATTTGTGGCGCGTATTTGTGGCTCGGAAAACCATTATTTTGTGGCGTGAAACCACGACCTGAGATCACTCAAGACGGCCAGGTAGAATGAACCGAGAAGGAGGTTGCATGCCCACATACATTCGTATTGATCCAAGCCTTGGCAATATCGAGGTCGATACTCTCGTTTTGAATCTTGTGGATCGTTTGGTCGACGCTGGTGAGGTTGCGGCGACGATGGAAGCTGTCATTTCGGATCTCGATTTCGTTGGTATTGCCTCGTTCGATTCGGATCCTCTTTATGATTTCCGTGCTCAACGGCCAATTGCCACATATGCTGACGGACGTTTAGCAGATGTGTCATGCCCATCGATGGATCTTAAGCTCATCACCGACGTCCAGGGGCGGACATTCCTTTATATCAGCGGCCAGGAGCCAGATTTTCATTGGCCAGTTTTGGCTCGAGATATTGTCGAAATTGCCACCACTTACAACATTTCACATCTGTACTCATTTGGAGGTATGCCAGCGCCTGTCCCACATACGCGTCCCGCAGATATGGTGGTGCGTTCGACTCACCCACGCGAGAATGAAATCCTTCACGCTTACGTTGAGCACTACGCCACACTTGCTGACATGGTAGAAAATGAGGCGGGCAAACGTGGACTTGCGGCTACTTCCATTCGTACTCGTGTGCCTGCGTATCTTGCGCGTGCAGACCATCCGTTCTTTTCGGCTGCGCTCGCTGTAGCAAAAATGTTGGCGTCGCTTGGTGGGCCGGTGATTCCTGTTGGAGATCTCGAGCAACGTGTGGATGAACAGATGGGATTCCTTGCAACAGCGGTGGAATCGAATCCAGAACTCGCTGAACTGGTGGCAAATCTTGAAGCTGAGTATGACAACCTCCCTGAGGGAGTGGGATTCGTTCGAAATGACGATCCAACGATCCCAACCTCAGACGAGATTGGTGAAGCAGTGGAACGTTTCTTGGAGATGCGTGAAGAGAAGCCGCTTGAAGAAGCCGTGAAGAAGTCCAAAGCGAAGAACCCTCCTGTGCGTCGTGGACGCCATTCATGGCGTACACCGCCATTGGAAGACACTACCCATCAGCCCACCACGCGCAACGACGACGAAACAGAGTCACCGACGTCCGGGGATACCGTCGAGTAAACGCTCGAAGCGTACACCGCTGGCACAGGTCACTTGCGTGAAGGAAGGTTTGGCGTCTCGTGTCTGAATTTCGCAAAATCCCGCATCGTAAAACTCGCTCGCACCTTCGCCAGATATGGAGTACAACTGGGGGAACGTTCATCATCTAGCGAAGGGAAAACATGAGACGCGGAGCCTTGCGCGTATGGATGTCGGCGATGGCGATCTATATAGTGGCAATGGCCGGCCGAACTTCACTTGGTGTCGTTGGTTTGGAGGCAATGGATCGTTTTTCGATATCAGCCTCTGTGCTCTCACTGTTTACTGTTGTCCAGTTAGGTGTTTATGCGTTAGCTCAAATTCCTGTCGGGATCGCATTGGATCGTTTTGGCACTCGCAGAGTCATGGCGGTCGGAGCTATTGCGATGGCAATCGGACAAGTGGGACTTGCTTATGCTCCCTCAGTTTCCGTTGCGCTCGCAGTACGTGCCCTCATTGGCATGGGAGATGCGACGGCCTTCACAGCAACGCTTCGCGTGATTCCCGCATGGTTCGCTCCGGTTCATGTTCCGGTCATGACTCAGCTCACGTCGATCTTTGGGCAGCTTGGACAGGTGATTTCCTCAGTGCCGTTCGCTGCGGCGGTGACCGTATGGGGGTGGGGTACCGGGTTCTCCTTTTTGGGGATACTCGGGGTCATTGTTGCTATCCTCGGAATGCTCCTGATTCGGAACACCCCGCCCAACTTCTCGGGATTTGCCGAGCGTGATCGTATGCATTTGGCATCAGTGACAAACTCTGTGGAAGTGGACTCATTGGCGCCGAGCATATGGGAAACACTGCGAAATCCAGGAACATTGCTAGGATTCTGGGTACATTTTGTTACCTGTTTTCCGCCGATGGCGTTCCTTCTTCTGTGGGGAGTACCGTTTTTCCAGGTGCACGATGCAATGCCCAAAGCGCAGGCCAGCGCGATGTTGATTATCAGCACTCTTTTCGGCATCGTCCTAGGGCCAATTGTTGGCCGACTCGTCGCGTCTCATCCATTACGACGTTCATGGATTGTTTACGCAACGAGTGCAATATCGGCGTCGGCGTTCGCAGTCGTTCTCTTGCTCCCAGCGCCGACACCTCTTGCCGGAAGTATTCTTCTGCTCTTTTCCACGGCCTTGAGCGGTGTGGCATCAAATGTCGCTTTCGACTTTGCGCGAACGAGTGTGGATCCCCGTAGGCTCGGCACTGCTAATGGGCTGATCAACATGGGGGGTTTCGTTTCTACATTGAGCGCAGCGCTGATCATTGGTTTTGTTCTCGATCTTGTCTCCCCGCACGGTACCTACACTCCGCGTAGTTATTCGATTGCGATGGCGTCACAGTTCGTACTCCTCCTCGCGCTTGGAGCGGTCGAATACTACAAGCGCAAAGTGCGACGTGATCGAGAAGCGAACGGCGGGCCAAAAGTGCCGTCGCTTGCGGATGTGGTCCACCGTTATCAAGATCGTTGGGAACGACGTCGGCAAGCACACGTCACTGCTCGTCGAACGGCCAGCCGACGGCGTCGTCGGTGAGTGGCAGAGTACTACGAGCGGCTTTCTCTAGTGTGGTCTGTCCGACAACGGTAGTCGGCAACGGTAACCGGCGAACACGTCGGCCGATCTCCGTTGTGTTGATCGGTGAGTGAGATGCGACGAGTACCACGTTTCCGCGACGTTTTCCACGGGCAATCGCTGGGTCAGTAACGGCAATGAGATGGGGAAAGCTTTGAAGAACAGCAGCGGCCTCTCGATAGACATCGCTGAGCGATCCGCCGGCAGTGTTCATCAGATACAGCCCACCTTCGGCCAAAAGCCTCGATGCTGCTGCATGTGCCTCCACGGTAGCCAGCTGCATAGGCACGCGAGCTCGGTAGAACGCATCGCGAACAATCACATGCCATGATCCCTTATTTGTGTCGAGAGTGTGGCGTGCATCTTCGCTGCGAATCCGTAATCTGGGGGAGGACGGTAAATCGAACCATTGCCGTGCGAGCGTTGCGAGTTGCGGATCAATTTCGATTGCGAGCTGGCGCGAATTCTTTCGTTCAACATCTAGGGCTCGAGCGAATGCACAACCAGCTCCGCCCAGATGAAGAACCCGAAGAGGGGCACCAGCATCGAAGGCCACATCAATCGCAATTCGCATCTGTTGCATATACTCGAACTCAAGGTGAGTCGGATCGCGAAGATCCAGTGCTGATGATTCGGCATCGTCGATGTAGAGCATGACGATATCCGTGCCAGGCACAGGCTCAACTCGTAGTCGGGACATATCTGTGGTTGCGGTGATCGTATCCATGGCGGTGATTGTATCGGAGGTGAGAATGTCACGGGCACCGAGGTCAGCTGCGGCGAAGCGCAACTGGGGGACTGACGACTCAAAGACCAATATCATGCATGTGGATATGGACGCCTTTTTCGTGTCCGTTGAACTGCTCGAGCGTCCTGAGCTGCGTGGACTGCCGGTCGCCGTCGGCGGTGAGGATCGTGGTGTTATTTCAGCGGCGTCCTACGAGGCCCGGCGCTTCGGTGTGAACTCTGCGATGCCAGTAGCACGTGCCAAACGGCTTTGTCCTGAGCTAATGATCATTCCACCCGACCATCACAAATATTCTGCGATCTCGAAGCGAATCATGTCACTTCTGGCTGACATCACCCCGACAGTCGAACAACTGTCAGTCGACGAGGCTTTTCTCGATGTTGGTGGTGCGCGCAAGGCAGTGGGAACCCCCGTCGAGATCGGCCGACGCCTGCGCGCTCGCATTCGTGAGACCGTTGGCGTTCCTGCCTCGGTCGGAATCGCAGCCACAAAGCACGTGGCGAAAATAGCTTCTGCACACGCTAAACCCGACGGCTTGCTCCTCATCCCAGCAGACGTCACGATTGACTTTCTCCACTCATTGCCCGTGGGAGCCTTATGGGGTGTCGGTGAGAAAATGCGCGAAAAACTCGAGTATTACGGCATCCATTCGGTTCGTGAATTGGCATCCCTCGGTGAGAATCGACTTGTGCGTATGGTTGGAGCAAGCGCCGGGCACTCACTCTATGCGCTCGCGATGGGGATTGATCCTCGCCCGGTTGTTGTCCACCGCGAAGAGAAGTCGATGGGGAAGGAACGCACTTTCTTCGATCTGCTTGATCCGCGCGATGCGTCCAACGTGCTCCTTGAGCAGTCGCATTCGGTCGCGCGTCGTTTGCGGGAGGCCGGCGTGCGTGCATGGACCGTCGGAATCAAAGTACGCTACGCCGATTTCACCACGATTTCTCGCTCGGTGACCTTCGGCGCCCCAACAGATATCGGTGCAGAGATTTTCCGTGCGGCGATCCACCTCTTCGCGCAGATCCCGGCGCGTGGGGGCCTGAGGCTCTTGGGGGTGAGAGCCGAGAATCTCGATGACGGCGAGTCAGGGTTCCAGTTACGAATCGACGACGATGGACGTGGTCGGCGTGTTGAGAGTGCGGTTGACGAAGTGTTGAAGAAATTCGGCGATCATACGGCTTCCTGGGGTACTTCTTTTAAAGAATCATTAGACTAGAGCTTTTTGACCGCTAATTCGATAGTGCCCGACCCAGTCACCAATTGACGCGTTTGCTGCTGTAGTTCAGGGTGCATTACTTGAGGGCGGCGAAGCGGAGATAATGGAGTTTGAAAGACAGAGGGTCGAACTTGTCCAACTGTTTAACGAGGATATGCCTAGTTTCCCAGCTCATCTGTGAGTGATTCTGCGGTAACCTTTACCATAGGTAATGGTTACCATAGATAATGAGGGATAAATGACGTGTGTACTTATCGGTGAAGCGGCGAAAGTTCTTGGGGTGTCAACTGATACCATCCGACGTTGGACTAAACAGGGTTTGATTAAAGCGGGGCGTGATACGCGAGGAAATCGAACTTTCGATCTATTAGAACTAGAACGTTTGCATCGAAAAATCTCAGGTGATGGATCAACAGAGCATTTTGCAGTCTTGGCATCATCAGAACGGTTTAAGGAAGCTACTTGTATTGACTTATTTGCTGGGGGTGGGGGCACTGCTTTAGGATTTCACAATGCGGGAATTGAACATATCTTTCTCAATGAGTTCGATAAGTTCGCTGTGCAAACCCTAGAAAGCAACTCTCAGACCCATGAATTGGGCTGGAATATTGATAACTCAGATGTTCGTGCGCTTGACTTTGGCGGGATGAAAGCAAAGATTATACAAGCAGGTTTTCCCTGCCAAGCTTTTTCATATGCTGGTAAGAGCCGAGGGTTTGAAGATACTCGCGGAACGCTCTTCTTTGATTTTGCACGTGCCATAAAGGCTGTACAGCCGCAAATTGCTATTGGTGAAAATGTCAAGGGATTGGAACGTCACGATGAGGGTAGAACCTTAGTGACAATGCTTAATACCTTCGACGAGTTGGGCTATGACGTTAGCTATCGAGTGTTACGTAGTCAATACCTCGATGTGCCACAGAAGCGTGAACGGCTCATATTTTTTGCTGTCAAAAAGGGAATGAATCTTCCTATCCTGTTCCCGAAAGAGCGTGATTACATTATTACTCTACGCGAAGCACTCAAGGACGTTCCGCGGTCCGAAGGCTACTCCTACACGGAGAAGAAGGCTGCAGTCATGAGTTTGGTGCCTGAAGGAGGGTATTGGCGCGACTTACCTGACGATATTCAACGTTCATACATGGGCGCCTCATATTACCTTGGGGGTGGTAAAACAGGCATGGCGAGAAGAATGGCATGGAATGAGCCGTCACTAACGCTGACATGTAACCCTGCACAAAAACAGACTGAGCGGTGCCATCCATCTGAAACTCGACCTTTTACTGTACGTGAGTACGCACGGATCCAGACATTTCCTGACAGCTGGGAGTTTGCCGGATCGGTTGCTAACCAGTACAAACAGATTGGCAATGCAGTGCCGGTAAATCTTGGTTATCATATTGGGCGTTGCGTATTGGCATCACTTGGATATGTTGAACGTGATGAAACAATGATTGAAGTTGAACCGATCAAGATCGGTGAAAAGTGAATTTGATTAGTGTTTGTTAATTCGTTTAAGTCTTAATTCGATAATCCATTAGTGGTTCATTTTGATTCTTTGTAAATGTTAATTTGTAACTCTCAATACCTTGAAATTGATAAAACAAACAGTAATTATTCTTTTTCTTTAATTTGAGGAAGATGTGTCATCAAATGCTATAGCCTTGTATTAAGGAGGCCAATTCGTCCTTTCATGTGAAAGCTGACCGTCACTTGTCTTTTCACTGACACCCCTACAATAGGGTGCCCAAGCACTGGATTTTTCGGTACTGTTAGGGGCGACGCAAGGAGGAACATGGCACTGTCTGATCGCGAGCGTGAAATGCTCGAAGAGCTCGAAGCTCAACTTAAGGGAGAAGATCCGAAGTTTGCAGATGCACTTCGTTCGAACACACAAGGTATTCCAACTCGTATGACTTTCTCACCCCGCCATCTGGTGTTGGGAATCATTATTGCTGCACTTGGACTCGGTGTTGTGGTTCTTGGTGTGTCTTCGGAAATCACCCTTGTTGGCGTGGCAGGTGCGATCGTCGTTTTTGCCGGTTTGTGGTACCTGTCCACTGGTGCACGTCAGGTTCCTGTCTCCGTCGGAGCGCAAAAGCCTAAACAGCGTGCAACATCTTTTATGGAAGCACAGGCTGAGCAGTGGCGTAAGCGACGTGAGGAGGGTGGACGCTAGTCCTCCACTTTCCTCCACCAAAATTTTCTTTCGGCTTTTATGACCCAGAGATTTTATCTCTGGGTCATATTTTATGCCGGTGAATGTGGCGAAATATCCATTTTCCTCCACCTGATTTTTCCGCGATATTAAGCGAATAATTCATGTGCGACACGCGTCATACATCTTGATTGTGGGGCAAAGTGGGGTAAGGTGGAGGGAAGTTGAGGAAGGGGGTGAAGCATGTTCCTTGGAACTTATGAGCCGCGGCTCGATGTCAAGGGTCGGCTGATCCTCCCTGCCAAGTTTCGCGATCAACTTGCCTCAGGCTTGGTGATTACCCGAGGCCAAGAGCATTGTCTGTACATCTATCCCATGGCGGAATTTGAAGATGTGCTCGCTCGGCTTCAGCAAGCCCCGCTCACCTCGAAGGAAGCACGGTCCTATACGCGTATCTTCCTTTCGGGCGCGGATGATCAGATCCCTGATAAACAAGGGCGCATCACTATCCCGGCAGCACTTCGCTCCTATGCGAGCCTCGATCGGGAGCTGTCAGTGATCGGCTCTGGTTCTCATCTCGAGGTCTGGGATACGGCGGCATGGAACGCGTACTTGGCAGACAACGAATCTGACTTCGCAAATCGCGAAGACGAACTCATCCCTGGAGTTTTCTAAAATTTTCGTTCCTCCCCGGTGTCCTGCGGTTATTCCCCGACTTCAGGGCACCGGGAGGAAGCGATTATTGGTGACAGAAAGAAAGGAACGGCACATGGCTGACGCAGATGACAACGCACTTCACGTGCCAGTCCTTCTCGAAACCTGTGTGGATCTGCTTGCGCCTGCTTTGACCGATGGAACACTGCTCATTGATTGCACTTTAGGTATGGGCGGCCATACGGAGGCTTTCCTATCCAGGTTCCCGAAGATCCGTGTGGCGGGTATTGATCGTGATCGGCAAGCAATCGCGTTGGCGTCAGATCGTCTGTCACATTTCGGTGAACGCTTTATTCCAGTTCATGCAACCTATGACGCCGTAGCAGACGTGGCGCAGCAGTATGGTGTGGATGGCCATGCTGACGCTATCTTGATGGATCTCGGCGTCTCATCGCTTCAACTCGATGAAGTCGAGCGAGGCTTCTCCTACGCTCATGACGCTCCACTGGACATGAGGATGGACAACACGGCATCTCGGACTGCGGCAGATATTCTTGCAACGGCGTCGGCTGGAGAACTGGCTCGTATCCTTCACCGTTACGGCGAAGAAAAATTTGCTAAGAAGATCGCCATGCGCATTGTTCGCGAACGTGACAACGCTCCGATCACGCGCACTGGGCAGTTAGTAGAAATTGTCCGCGAGTCAATTCCAGCCGCGGCACGTCGAACTGGTGGAAACCCAGCCAAACGCACGTTCCAAGCGTTACGTGTAGCAGTGAATGACGAACTTGGTGTTCTTGAAACAGCAGTGCCAGCAGCAATCGATGCGCTTCGTATAGGAGGGCGACTCGCGGTGGAGTCGTACCAAAGCCTCGAAGATCGCATCGTGAAGGATGCGATGCGCATTGGTCTCGTGTCTTCAACACCTCCAGGTCTTCCGGTCGAACTCGAGGATCATCAACCATTTCTTGTCTCGCTTACACGAGGCGCAATTAAAGCCGACGCCGAGGAAATCGAACGCAACCCGCGTAGTGCCTCTGTCAGACTTCGTGCAGTTGAAAGGACTGCGCCCACGCCCGAGCACATTAAACTTACAACTTCAGGAGTAGCTCAATGACTGCACTTGCCAATGCACGCCCCGCGCGCCAAGTTTCCCCAGTAATTTCGGCTCCTGGACTTTCTGTCGTTCCTACACCAGCCACGGCGCGCGGATTCTTTGGCACAGTTGCGCTGTGCGCTGGAATTTTTCTGGGTGCGATGGGCGTCGCATTCCAGCTCAACACACTCATGGTTCAGGGCGCGTACGATTTAAAGAACATTAATGTTCAGATCAATGAGGCAGCTGCGAAGGCAGCCACTTTAGAAAAGGAAGTAATCGCAGTTTCTGCGCCTGCCAACCTTGAGCAAGCAGCAAAGAAATTGGGAATGACACCGGCAACTGCATCGAAGTTCCTGGATCCAAATACCGGAAAGATCGCTGAGTTCGCTCAAAAGAAGTAGGGGAGTTGATGGGGAAGCTGCACGTGATCACCGACAGCCTTCGGCAGCGAATTGCAGGAACCGAATCGTTTAAGTCTCCCGAAGAGCAAGTCACCTACACCCGATTCCGTCGGATTGTTGCCATCGTCATGGTGGCATTATTGATTCTCGTTTCGCGCTTGCTCTACCTGCAAGTTTTTGTTGCGAACGAGCTTGCGTCCACCGCTCGAGAGTTCCGCACCCGCTCCTACACTCAGGAAGCTAAGCGTGGAGATATTTTGGACGCTCATGGCGCAGTTCTTGCGACGTCAATCGAGCGATATAACGTTCGAGTCAACCAGCCAGAAATCGCTACGTACACTAAATACAACGACGACGGTGAAATGATCGGTACCGGAGCAGCTCTTGCGGCGAAGGAACTGGCTCCTGTCCTCAACATGGATCGTGCAGAACTCGGTGGAATCCTCCTCGGAGGTCAGAAGAAGACACAGTGGGGACTTGTCGCATCGGACATCTCGCCTGAAAAATGGCGTGAAATCAATGCTCTCGGCATCCGTGGAATTTATCCCGAACGCTTCATGCAACGCTCCTATCCCAATGGCAACGTTGCAGGTACAGTCCTTGGATACGTGGGACAAACCGATAAATCCACTGAAGTCGTTGGGCGAGCGGGAATCGAGCAGTGGGCGAACTCGACGCTTTCAGGAAAATCTGGGCAACTCACGATCGAAGTTGGTCCGGCAGGAACGGTTTTCCCTCAAGGCGTGAATAAAGAGGTGCCGGCGGTCGACGGCGGTAATGTGAAACTGACGATCGATCGTGACCTACAAAAGGTCGCTCAAGAAGCGATCCAAGAATCTGTTGATCGTTTTGGCGCAAAGTGGGGTGCCGCAGTCGCAGTCGAAATTGGCACTGGTCGAGTGATCGCTCTGGCTGACTCTCACGAACCAGATCCGGGCAATCTGGCTGCCGCAGATCCGTCCAATCTGAATTCACGCGCGGTCTCCGCTGTCGTCGAACCGGGTTCCACTGGCAAAGTGATGACCTTCGCTTCGGCAATTGACCAGAAGACCGTCAACCCGCTTTCCACGTTCCTTGTCTCGTCTAACCGGCGCATGCCTAATGGTGAGTTGATCCATGACAATGATCCTCACCCGACACAGATGATGACTACTGCAGGCATTTTGGCGCTGTCGTACAATTCGGGTTTGGTTCAAATCGGCGATACGCTCGATGACAAGGTTCGTTATGACTACATGACGAAGTTTGGCCTCGGATCTCCTACCGGTATCGAATTGCCGGGAGAATCGAAGGGAATTTTGCGTAACTACAAAACGTGGGGAAACCGTGAGCATTACACCACCATGTTTGGTCAAGGCTGGGCTGCTACCCCGATGCAACTAGCACAAATGGTGTCCATTATCGGTAATGGTGGAGTCAAGGTTCCCCTTCACCTTGTCGAGGGAACCTATGATCGGGAGGGAAAATTCACTCCCAAACCCGTCGGAAAATCGATGCAGGTGATCTCGAAGGAATCAGCCTCCACAATGGTTAAGATGATGGAGGCTGTGACGCAACCGGGGTCAACGGCACCGCTTGCTCGTGTTGATGGTTACAACGTTGCGGGAAAGACTGGAACTGCGCAGGTTCCGGATACGAATGGCAAGCTCACGCGACGTGTGGGATCCTTCGTCGGACTTATTCCTGCTGAGAATCCTCAAATTGCAGTTGCGGTTGCTGTCTCAAACCAACCGCCGCCTGGCTACGGTGGAGAGGTCGCTGCTCCTGTCTTTTCGAAGATCGCAAGTTTTGCCATGCGACAGCGTCAAGTACCGCCCTCGACGCAACCGTTGAAGAAGTTCCCCTGGACGAAAGCTGAAATGTATGCTGCGAAGTGACCATACGCCGTCAACCTCGTTAAGTGATCTTGCGCAGTTAGTTGGCTCTTCCTCGCCCGATGTGCAGATCACAGGTGTGGTGATGGATAACCGGGCTGTGCGTAACGGGGATCTCTTTATTGCGATGCCCGGTGAACGGGTCCATGCGGCACGCTTCGCGTCTGCTGCAGTCGATGCTGGCGCTGTCGCCGTCGTGACCGATGCCGAAGGTGCACAGATCGCGGGAGAGCTCAATGTTCCAATCATCGTGGTTCCGGACGTCGCGGCAATTGCGGGGACGCTCGCTGCAGCAGCATATGGCACGCCGGCAACGCGGCTGCGTTCCTTTGCTGTCACCGGTACGAACGGTAAGACAACGACGACCTTCATGATCGATTCGATTCTGAGCAAACTGGGCGTGACCACGGGACTGATTGGGACGGTTGAGCTTCGGCTTGCTGGGCAGACAGTGCCTGCTCGTATGACGACGCCTCAACCTGACGAGCTTCAAGCGATGCTTGAAGTCCTGTGTGAACGCGGTGGAACGGATCTTGTCATGGAAGTGTCTTCTCACGCGCTTGCCCAGGGACGCACACGTCCCATTCGTTTCACTGTTGCCGGTTTTACCAACCTGACTCAGGATCATCTGGATTTTCATCAGACCTTTGAAGATTATTTCGGCGCGAAAAAGGTTCTTTTCGATGTTGCAAACTCCTCACGCTGTGTCATCACAGTTGATGACGACTATGGACAGCGCCTTTTTGACGAAGTGAGTAGGGAACGAGACGGTGTTGTTGCGCTTTCGCTACATGGCAATGCTGCACCGGGTGGGTGGAGTGTCAGTGAGATTGTCGAGTCTGAACACGGACATTTATTTACGCTCACTGATCCTACCGGCCGCCGTATGCGCACTTCAGTGACACTTCCTGCAATATTTAATGTCGCCAACGCTGCTCTGGCGATTGCGATGGTCGCCGAAAGCGGCGTGCCATTCGATGAACTTCGCGCCGCTATCGCCGACGGCGTTTCTCCTGTCGTCCCCGGGCGCATGGAGGTTGTTGCGCAACAGCCACGGGTCGTGGTGGATTTTGCCCACAACGAAGATGCCCTCGCCAAGGCCATGGATGGGTTGGGAACTGTGGACGGCCGTCTCATCGTCGTGACCGGATCGGCGGGAGATCGTGATAAAGGCAAACGTCCAGCGATGGCACGCGTTGTCTCCCAACATGCTGATTTGACAATAATTACAGACGATGACCCTCACTATGAAGATCCTGCTGCTATTCGGCGCGATCTGATCTCCGGGATTGTCGAGGGAGCGAAGTATCGTGAGATTGCGGATCGCCGTGAGGCGATCCGGTGGGCGATCGACCAGGCAGATCCAGCTGATACGGTGTTATTGGCTGGGCGAGGACATGAGACTGCTCAAAATTACGGAGACTTTTTTATCGATATCGACGACCGTGAGGTTGCACGAACCTGTGTGAAGGAGAAAAACGAGCAATGATCCAGATGACTCTTGCACAAGTGGCGCGCGCGGTCGGCTCGTATCACGAGTCAGACGTGGCTGTGACGGGTGTATCCACCGATAATCGTACGGTCACGGCCGGTGACATTTTCATCGCCATTCAAGGGGAGCGCGTGGATGGCAATAGTTTTGCCGGCCAGGCTCTCGCTGCAGGTGCGGTTGCTGTCGTGACATCAGATCCCGACGCCGCCGTCGCTGGTGGTGCCGATCCTTCAGCAGTCATTAAGGTTACCGACGTCGTTAGTGCGTTGGGTGACTTAGCTCGGGAGAACTTGCGTTTGCTACGTGAATATGGACGCCGCGATCTCAAGGTTGTTGCCGTCACTGGATCGGTTGGAAAAACGACCACGAAGGACTTGCTTGCAGCGATGTGTGCACACCGTGGTCCGATCATCGCTCCTCCAGGGTCATTCAACAACGAACTCGGAATGCCATTGACTGTCCTGCGTGCCGACACTGAAACGGCGACGCTCGTATGTGAAATGGGAGCCGATCATATCGGTAACATTAAATATTTGACGTCGATTGCTCCGCCGGATGTCGCAATCGTTCTCATCGTGGCTCGAGCCCACTTGGGGGAGTTTGGTGGAATTGAGAATGTCGCTAAAGCAAAGAGTGAACTTGTCACCGGGACAGCGCCAGGTGGCGTCGTTGTTCTCAATGCTGACGACCCGCGCGTGGCAGCCATGGCTCAGCTTGCTCACACTCCCGTCGTAACATTTTCGAAGGCCAATAATGGCGACGTCGTGGCCAGCGACATTGAAATTGGAGCGGATTCGCGTGCGACATTTACTCTCAGTACTAGCCAAGAACATGCTCGGGTGAGCTTGCGTTTGGTGGGTGCTCATCACGTGGCAAATGCTCTTGCTGCAGCAAGTGGTGCGCTACAGCTTGATATACCGTTCGATCAGATCGTCGATGTGCTCAATTCCACGGGTCCAGCTAGCGCCCATCGCATGGATGTGTTCGAGGCTGAGTCCATGACCATCATTGACGACTCCTACAATGCTAATCCTGATTCGATGAGGTCTGGCCTCGATGCGTTGGCACAGATCGGTGAAGGTAAACGAACCGTGGCAGTTTTGGGCTCGATGCTTGAGCTTGGCGCAGAGAGCGAAATTGAGCATCGTCATCTTGGAGACTACGTCGCTCAATGTAACGTCGACGTCGTCGTCGGAGTGGGGGAGGAAATGGCGCCGTTGGTTGACCAACTCCAGACCCGCGGACGCACTGCGACCCTCACCGACGCTTCGAGCGCAGGGAGTGTACTTTCCACGATCCTTCGTCCGGGTGACGTAGTCTTACTCAAGGGCTCTAACGGATCCCATGTGTGGACTATTGCCGATGCGTACAAGGGGAAGTAACAGATGGTTTCGATTTTGATTGCGGTTGCATTCTCCTTGGTGATGACCTTGTTCGGTACGCCAGTGTTTATCCGCTTTCTCCACAAGCGCCAGTACGGTCAGTTCATTCGTGACGATGGCCCAACATCGCACCAAGTCAAGCGCGGTACCCCGACGATGGGTGGCGTTGTCTTCATTGTGGCCGCAGTCTTGGGCTACTTTGTGGCCAATCTTCTCACTGGGCGTGCTCCGCGCGCCTCGGGTTATCTTCTTGTTTTTCTGACAGTGGGAATGGGACTGGTAGGATTCGCCGACGATTTCACGAAGGTTTCGCGTGAACGTTCCTTGGGACTGACACCGATGAAGAAAATTGTTGGACAAGGTCTCGTCGGCATTATTTTCACTGTGCTTGCTTTGCAATTCCACGACCATCTGGGGCGCACCCCTGGTTCCACTGCGATTTCGATTGTGCGTGCCACTCCGTTGAACCTGGCGTTCGCTGGTGTCACCCTTGGGATTATCCTGTTCGTTATCTGGGGGAATTTCCTTATTACGGCGTGGTCTAACGGTGTGAATCTGACCGATGGTCTTGATGGTCTTGCTACCGGCGCATCAATTATTGCCTTCACCGCATATTCCGTGGTGTCGATCTGGCAGTCCTACCAAGCCTGCCACACAGTTCTCGGGGCGGCTCCCGGATGCTACTCTGTTCGTGATCCGCGTGATATTGCGATCTTTACGGCAGCTCTTGTGGGTGCTCTGCTCGGATTTTTATGGCACAACACCTCTCCGGCCCAGATTTTTATGGGGGATACGGGATCGCTTGCCTTGGGCGCAGCTTTCGCCGGCGTGTCGATTTTGACCCAAACACAGATCCTTGCTGTCGTCTTGGGCGGACTTTTCGTCGTCATCGTTTTCTCCGACGTTATTCAGGTGGGAATGTTTAAGGCAACTGGCCGACGGGTGTTTCGTATGGCTCCGTTGCATCACCATTTTGAACTCAAGGGATGGAAAGAGGTCACGATTGTGGTCCGCTTCTGGCTGATTCAGATTTTGTTTGTTGCAGCAGGCTTGGGTCTGTTCTACACCGAATGGCTGGCAAAGCAATGATCCCCACTGCGCCAGATTTCGCGCATAAGCGCATTGGCATTCTTGGCCTTGGTAAATCAGGAAAAGCTGCATTTGAGGCGTTGCGTGCTCATACGCAGGCAGAGCTGTCGGTATGGGACTCGCGACGCGAAGCCGTTGAGATGTTTGATGCCGAGGGAGGCTCGGATCCCGACGGAGAAGTTCTGGTTGCTCACTTGCTCGCCTGGCGTCCTGACATTGTCGTCATCGCGCCGGCGTTCCGACAAAGTGGGCCAGAATGGGCTGCTCTTCGTGCCAGCGGAGTATCTGTCTGGTCAGAAATCGAGCTTGCCTGGCATTTGCGTGCGCAACGCTCCGATGGAACATTTGCTCCGTGGCTCGCTATTACAGGCACAAACGGAAAAACAACGACAACCACGATGCTTGAGTCGATTCTCCAGCATGGCGGACTGCGCGGAGTTGCTGTAGGAAATGTTGGCAATCCGGCGGTCACCGCTGTCAGTGATGAATCTGCAGATGCCCCGGGTGCTTTCGCGTTCGAGTTGTCGTCATTCCAGCTGGCAGCGACGTCTTCAATGTCGCCAACAGCGTCGGTGTGTCTCAATATCGACGATGATCATCTTGAATGGCACAACAATCGTCGCGAATACCACGATGCGAAGGCCAATGTGTACAACCGCACCCAAGTCGCTTGTCTATATCCTGTCGGCGATGACGAAGTACAAGAGATGGTCGACGACGCTGACGTCGTCGATGGTGCCCGAGCGATTGGACTGACGCTCGCAGTGCCATCTGTCGGACAGATCGGTTTGGTTGACGACGTCGTCGTTGATCGTGCGTTCACTCCCCAGCGCTACACTCACGCAGCGGAAATTTTCACCGTCGCCGATATTCAACATCTCGCACCTGAAGGCAGCGACCTGCCAGTGCATATGATGAAGGATGCTATGGCGGCCGCTGGTCTCGCTCTCGCGATAGGGATCTCTGCGGAGAATATTCGCGGTGGTCTACGCTCGTATCAGCCCGGTCACCACCGTATTGAATTAGTTGCCACGATTGACGGCGTGCGATATGTCGACGATTCAAAGGCGACGAACGCTCATGCAGCTCGCGCTTCTCTTCGCGCCCAGAATGATGGATCAGTGATCTGGATCGTGGGCGGACAGGCCAAAGGCGCACATTTCGCCCCACTCGTCGACTCTGTTCGCAACAAGTTAGCGGGAGTCGTCGTCATTGGCATTGACCAGCAGCCATGGGAAAAGGCGCTCGCGGGGGTGGAGTTTCCGGTTCACTATGTCGATCCCAATTCGTCAACACCGATGGATGACGCTGTGGCGTGGGCAAGCGAGCGGGCAACTGCTGGTCAGACAGTTCTGATGGCTCCGGCCTCGGCATCGATGGATCAGTTCGCATCCTATGCTGATCGTGGAGAAAAGTTCCGCGAGGCGGTTGAGAAGGTTCGCTCATGAATAGCTCTTTGACCATACGTGATCGACGGATTCGTGACATTATGTCTCAATCGCTTATGATCATGATGGCTGCAACTGCTGTCCTTGTCGCAATCGGCGTGTTTATGGTGTTTTCAGCGACCGCGCCTTCGTCAATCCGCAGTCTCGATGCAGATCCGACAGGGAAACTCTTCGCAATCGCCATTAAGCAAGCAGCCTTTGCGGTAGGAGGAGTAGTTGTTGGCTTGTTGATTGCCAAGTTCATTCCTGCTCAGCTTATTAAAGTGACAGCGAACGGAATTTTTGGTGGTGCGCTTGCCCTTCAGGCAATGGTTTTTGTGCTCGGTTCGCGATCTATTGGAGGAAACACAAACTGGATACGCGTTGGCCCTGTTTCTCTCCAACCCTCGGAGTTTCTCAAAGCTGCGTTGATTATCTGGCTCGCTGTTGAACTCTCACAGCGTACAGTCAAAGAAATGGCTGATTGGCACAACTTTCGTCGTCCCATTTTCGGCTTTGTAATCGCTATCGGATTGGTCTTTTTCGGCGGTGATGTCGGAACAGGGCTGATTTTTATTCTGATTGCAGTTGGGCTGGCGTTTATGGCTGGTATCACGCTGAAAGTATTCACTGTTCCTGCGATTGCCGGGGGGCTTTTGGTAGGAATGATGGTGGCATTTCGTCCGTCGCGCATGAACCGCATCGCCGATTTTCTCTCAAATTTTTGGGATCTCCCTGATATTCACGAACCTACCCAGTCGGATTACGCCCTCTTCGCATTTGGCTCTGGGGGCGTTTCCGGAGTGGGGATTGGTGCTGGAAAAGAAAAATGGCGTGATCTGGCTGAGGCTCATACCGACTTCATTTTTGCTGTGGTTGGAGAAGAACTGGGTTTCCTCGGATGCGTGACGATCATCGCGCTGTTCGTTGCTCTCGGATGGGCGCTCATGCGGATCTGCTTGTTCCATCCGGATCGTTATGCTCAATTCGTTGCAGGCGGGACTGCGCTGTGGCTTATTGGACAGGCAACTGCCAATATGTTCGTTGTGAGCGGCCTGCTGCCAGTTTTCGGAGTTCCTTTGCCCTTTGTCTCGATGGGCGGTTCTTCTATGATTGCTTCGCTCGTCATGCTCGGGATCGTGGCGGGTACTGTTCTGGCCGTACCGGGAGTGCGCCAATCGCTACGTGTCAATCCCCGACTGGCGTCAAAGGCCACATCTGTGCTGAGGAGGAATCGATGACATCCTATGTTCTTGCTGGCGGTGGCACGGCGGGTCACGTCAACCCGTTGATTGCTACTGCGAACGCGATCATCGAAGAAGACCTTGGCGCACGTATTTGTGCGGTTGGAACTCCCGGGGGACTCGAAGAAGAGCTCGTGCCACATGCGGGTTTTGAACTCGAACTCATTGAACGAGCTCCGTTCCCTCGCCGCCCTGGCATAGCAATGCTGATGTTCCCACAGAAGTTTCTCCGTGCGGTTGATTCAGCCACTCATCTTCTGCGCTCTCGTCATGCTGACGTCGTTATTGGTTTCGGAGGTTATGCGTCAACTCCGATCTACCTCGCTGCTAGAAAACTCGGAATTCCTATCGTTGTCCACGAAGGAAACGCTTCACCAGGACTGGCCAATAAGCTCGGCGCTCGTTTCGCTGACGTCGTTGCACTAACGTTTGATTCAACTCCGTTGTCTGCCCGACGCGGAGAAACGATCACTGTGGGTTTGCCGTTACGCCACGTCATCCAAGATCTTGCGGAATCTGATCGCGCCGAAGCCCGAGCGTTGGCTATCGCGAAGTTTGGGTTGGATCCATCGCGCGAGGTTCTTCTCATTACAGGAGGTTCACTTGGAGCCGCTCATCTCAATGAGGTCGCGAGTGAATCGTTAAACGCGATCCGTGAACGTGGTTTCCAAGTCCTCCATATCACAGGCAAAGGGAAAGCTGACGCAGTTCGTCAGGCAGTTGGCTCTGACAGTGATTACGTTGTTCTTGAGTATCTCAACGAAATGCAGGATGCGTATGCGGTAGCTGATCTTGTCCTGACACGTTCGGGCGCGGGGATGGTGGCAGAGCTTTCGGCTCTGAACATTCCTGCGATTTTTGTTCCACTTCCGATCGGCAATGGTGAGCAAGAGAAGAATGCAGCCGATGTTGTCAGCGCGGGGGGAGCAGTGCTTGTGCGTGATCGAGATTTTCATCGTGAGCGTTTTGTCCAACTTCTCACACAGCTCGATGCGCAACGTCTTGCGCAGATGAGGGACTCACTTGATGGAGTCTCACCGATGGATGCAGCGGCAGCGCTGGGACAGATTGCGATGGGAGTAGCGAAGTGAAATTTCATTTGATTGGTATCGGCGGCGCTGGGATGAGCGTAGTCGGCGAGTTGCTGTTAGCTCAGGGTGCCCAAGTGTCTGGTTCGGATCGCAGCGAGTCGGACAATACCCGCACACTCGAAGCAGCTGGCGCGACAGTTTTTATTGGACACGATGTCGCAAACGTTGATCCTGATGCTGTTCTCGTGGTGTCTTCAGCGATCAAGGATTCGAATCCAGAACTCGCGGTGGCACGATCACGTGGACAGCGAGTGCTGCATCGTAGCCAAGCGCTTGCATTGGCTGCGGGCGATCGTGATTTCATTGCGGTAGCAGGAGCTCATGGCAAGACGACGACGTCGGGGATGCTGGCAAGCGCTTTGGCAGAATTGGGGTGTGATCCATCGCGAGCTGTCGGATCTACCCTTGCTGGAGGGGAACCAGGTGGATATCTCGGCACAGGAACGATGCTCGTGGCAGAGGCAGATGAGTCAGATGGCTCATTCTTGAATTATTCGCCACGGGTGGCGATTGTCACGAATGTGGAGCCAGATCATCTTGACCACTATGGCACTCAAGAAGCATTTGAAGAGGCCTTCGCAGAGTTTGCTCACACAATTGTTTCTGGTGGATTGCTTGTGGCGTGCGCTGACAATGACGGATCCTTACGGCTTGCTCAGGCAGCGCAGATGGATGGAATTCGGGTGGTGACTTACGGACGTTCGCAGGGTGCGGAGAATCACGTGAAGGTCGTCGACGTCGAAACTTCCGATGGAATGGCTAGTGGTGTCTTCGAATTTGCAGGAAAGAGCTATCCGGTATCGCTGGCAGTTGCTGGCGCGCACAATCTCCTCAATGCTGCTGCGGTATGGGCAGCGGGTGTCGAACTTGGAATCGAGCCTGGAGCAATGGTGCAGGCGCTCGGAGCTTTTCATGGCACGGGTCGGCGCTTTGAACTGCGCGGTGAGGTTGACGGTATCCGTGTGGTTGACGACTACGCTCACCATCCGACTGAAGTGGAGGCCACACTTGCCACTGCTCGTACAGTAACGGATGGACGTGTTCTTGTTCTCTTCCAACCACACCTATATTCACGGACACGCAACTTTGCTGACCGTTTTGCTCAAGCTCTTAGCCACGCAGACGTTGTTGTCGTGACAGCTGTCTATGCTGCCCGCGAGGTTCCCGACGACGGCGACGAAGCAGATGTCATCGTGCGTCATCTTCCTTCGGCCCAGTTTATTGCGGACATGGTTGAAGCGACTCACTTTATTTCATCCCAAGCGCGTACTGGCGACCTCATCCTGACGATGGGTGCTGGCTCGGTCACCACGATGGGGGATGTGATCCTCGCCGATTTGGAGCAGCGATGAGACCGCCGTCGAGGCCGAAAAAGCCTCGTGCCCTTGAGCAGAAGCCTGTGGGGGAACGCTCCCATCAGGAAGTCTCGCCACCGCGTGTCACACGACGTTCACGTGAGGACTCAACCGCACGTAGGGGCTTACCGGTTGACAGCGAATTAGTCTCTGTCGCGAAATCCAAACCTCGTCGGCGTTTATCTCTGTACTGGTTCGCAGGAGCGATTGACCGCCTGCGTCATCCGAGTGGTGACGAGTTATCGCTGAGGAGGGCGGAACGACGTCGGGAGCGCCAGCGCTCCTTTGCGCGCCGTCTTGGTATTTTAATCAGTGTGTTGGCGTGCCTGGGTATAATTGCCTGGGTAGTCTTTGGTTCTTCTCTGTTGCGCTACCGTTATCACGCTTCTGATGTCACGATTGTCGGGGCGCCTGGTGCTTTGACCAAAGCAAAGATTGAGAAGGCGGCACGCTCGCTTGAGGGGACGTTGCTTTTGACAATGGATGTTGATGCCGTGGAGAAACAACTTCTGGACGACATTCCTGAAGCTTCCACTATCACCATTGATCGTCAGTTCCCACGAACGCTAGTGATTTCGGCGCGTGCTGCACGCCCGGTGGCGTGTATGGGAGATGCCCAAAACTGCACGGCAGTGACCGAGAAGGGGCGCGCAATGGAAGCGAGCGCCAAGATGAAGAGAGGGTTGCCTATTCTCAAAGCGTCCGGATCATCCCAGAAGGCTCAAGCCAATACTCGGCTGGGGATTTCGGTGCTTGCTGCTTTGCCTCCCAAACTTCTTGGGCAAGTCAAAGGGATTGATATCAGTGACGCCGGTCTGGTTTCTATGGAACTCAATGGCTCGAAGACGGTCTATTGGGGTGATGCCTCGGAAAACGCCCTCAAGGGAAAAATTGTGATCTCTCTGATCCAAACAGGCGCATCACAAATTGATGTGTCGTCGCCTTCGTCACCCGTGACCAAGTAGAGTCGATCAATTTCGTAACACGCCCAGTATGTCGTTGCGAGGAGGCAATTTGGCCTCTATCTTTTGCGCGAGATTGGACAAGAAATCCTTCAAGTTCTACTTGAAGTTTCGAAAGGAAGAGCAATGTACTCTCTGGACAATAACGCAACCATCAAAGTTGTGGGTGTCGGTGGTGGTGGCGTCAATGCCGTTGATCGCATGATTCAAGATGGGCTTGCCGGCGTTGAGTTCATCGCAGTGAATACGGATAACCAGTCACTGGTGAAGTCTGAAGCTGAGATCAAACTCGATATCGGACGCGATGTCTCTCACGGTTTGGGAGCTGGAGCTGATCCCTCTGTTGGCCGTCGCAGTGCCGAAGAGAACAAAGATTTGATTGAGCAGTCGCTCGAAGGCGCTGACATGGTCTTCGTGACTGCAGGTGAAGGTGGAGGAACCGGCACTGGTGCAGCTCCGGTCGTTGCAAAAGCCGCTCGTGATCTCGGTGCACTCACCGTCGGCGTTGTCACCCGCCCATTCTCCTACGAAGGTCTTCAGCGTTCGAATAACGCGACAGAGGGAATCAAGGAGTTGCGTGCGTCAGTCGATACGCTCATTGTCATTCCTAATGACCGACTGCTCGAAATTTCCGACGATGACATCTCCGTGATCGAAGCGTACCGCCTTGCTGATGAGGTACTGCGTAACGGCGTCAAAGGTATCTCTGACCTCATTACTCAATCTGGTGAAATCAACCTTGACTTTGCCGATGTTAAGGCGATTATGAAGGACGCGGGCACCGCGCTCATGGGCATCGGTTCAGCCTCCGGGCCTGACCGTGCACTGCGCGCAACCGAAAACGCTATTTCTTCGCCGTTGCTTGAGGCGAAGATTGATGGTGCACATGGAGTTCTTCTTGCATTCACCACCCCGAAGGATTTCGGCATCAAGGAGCAGGCGGCAGCGGCTCAGCTTGTCAAGGAAGCTGTGGATCCGTCAGCAAATATCATTGTCGGTCAGATCATTGACGATTCTCTTGGTGACGAAGTCATTGTGACCGTGATTGCTGCTGGTTTTGATGAGGAAACTGATTACCTTGCGCCTGCAGAAGAGAAACGTACCCCAGGATCGGTTCGCCTTGAGGTTCCGGCTCCTTCCACACCTGCACCAGCAGCACCCGTCATCGCCGAGCCTGTGATCACTCGTCCAGTGATCGCTGAGCCTGCTCCTGCACCGGAGCCAGAGCATAAGCGTCCAGATCTCGATATTCCACCCTTCTTGTTCGATGAGTGATCGACTTTCGTGATTTCTTGTCCGCTGCGGGTCTGGTTCTCCAGGCCCGCAGTACTTATGTCGCCGTAAAATAACGGCATGGGTGCCATGGAATTGCACAGTATGCGTGGTGAACAGGGGATAATTACCTATGGATTTACTACCCGGCGTGGGGGAGTATCGACCGGCGAATACGGGGAGCTGAATCTTGGTCAGCATGTGGGTGACAACGCAGAAGCTGTTGCTCTCAATCGGCAGATCGTTGGGCGAGAATTTACTGAGCCTATCGTCTGGATGAACCAGATCCATTCCGATATCTACCGGTGTGCGTCGCAGGCCGCAGACATCAATGGCGTTCTCACTGTGGGTGATGCTGACGCGGTTATCATTGAACGCGGACAAGCGGCAGCAGTGATGGTTGCTGATTGTCTTCCGCTACTCCTCCTCGATGTTACTGGCACTCGCGCTGCTGTGGTGCACGTTGGGCGAGCCGGCTTAGAAAAAGAAATTGCGCTGAAAGTTCGTGATGCTATGTGTGAACGTGGTACCGCGGCGTCGGCGTTTCGTGCCATTGTGGGACCACATATCTGTGGACGATGCTACGAAGTTCCTGTCGATATGATGTCTGCCGTCGGCGCGCGCTTTCCCCATGCGATTTCGCAGACCAGTTGGGGTACTCCTGCACTTGACCTCGCTGCCGGGCTCGCTGACCAACTCGGTATGGAACTTGATGTCAGTAGCTACTGCACCCGAGAATCTGAGCTTTATTTTTCACATCGGCGGTCGGGCGCACTTGGAAAACCAGCAGGCCGATTTGCTGGAATCGTTGAAGTGGCAACACACCCAGGTTGCTTCCACGAAGAGTCGCTGCGGCTGTCATAGGTTAGCGGTAGCAAACTTTAGGGAGGACACCATGGGATTTCTCGATCGACTCGGCGCAAAAGCTGCTCCGACTGACGATCTATACGATGACGAGGAGTTTTACGACGAGGAGGAGTACTTTGACGACTCCGACGTTGCTCAGCTTCACCCTGTAGCGACGAATGACATCGCGCGCATTGTCACTGTGTGGGTCTCGTCTTACCGTGACGTGAAGGACTTTGCTGTCGAATTCCGAAACGGACTCCCGGTGATTTTGAACCTCTCCGATGCTGCCGATGCTGAACGCGCTCGTATCGTCGATTTCGCGCTTGGATTGTGTTTTGGCTTGGCCGGGCAGTTCTCACGTATTTCTGAAGATGTTTTTCTCCTGACACCACATGAAGTGAAGCTTGATTCACGTGGTGACGACAACACTCACGATTTCTCCTGATGGCTTTAATTGGATATTTACTTTTCTGGGCAATACAAATCTACCTGTGGGTGTTAATCGCCCGCGTGGTACTCGATTTGGTGGGTATGCTCGCTCGTGACTGGACTCCAACCGGAGTGCTCATGGTTATGGCGAACGCTGTGTATCGAGTAACAGATCCTCCCCTGAGGTTTCTCGGGCGTTACATTCCACCACTGCGTTTCGGCGCAATTGCCTTTGACATGGGCTTTCTTGTCCTCTTCTTCGGGTTACAGGTTCTTGCCCGTATTGTTTTTTGGGTTTTTTAACTTTCGCACTGTTACCGAAATGTGATAAACCTAAGTCGTAATGAAGGTGGAAATTCTGCGCGCTCACTCGTGGTCGGGTAGTCTAATCCACGTAACGCACGTTATTTTGAGACCGACGAGGTGAAAACCAATGGCACAGCTTCTCACTGAGACTGACGTTGTGAACATGCGCTTTAAGGAGCCCCAGCGCGTCGAAGAGGGCTATGACCAGGACGAGGTAGATTTCTTCCTTGATGAGGTTGCATACTCGATCACCAAGTACCGCGAGGACAACGAAAAGCTCAAGGCTGAGCTGCAGGCTGCTCAAGCTCGCGTGACTGAGCTCGAGAACCAGGGAGCCCAGGCCACTTCAGCTCCGGCAACTGACGCTACTTCAACTGCTGCTCTCGCATCGGCACCGAATGTCAATGAAGCACAGAGTGCGACGGGAATGCTGTCGCTCGCGCAACGTCTTCACGATGAATACGTGGCAAACGGCAAGGCCGAATCAGAGCGCATCGTGTCTGAAGCTGAAGCTGAGAAGACCCGCATTATCACCGAAGCAGAAGAAGTGCACAATCGCACTCTGACGAAGCTCGAAGAGGAGCGTTCCGTTCTCGAACGGAAGATTGCTGAGCTTCGTGAGTTCGAGCGCGATTACCGTACTCGTCTCAAGAGCTACCTCGAGTCTCTTCTTGCAAATGTGGATTCGAAGTCTGAGCAGAAGTAATCGAGTCATTAACCTGATGAGGGGGAGGAGACTACTGGTCGCCTCCCCCTTGTAGTACCCTAGTGGAGTGAAACTCCGTAACTTTCTTGTCGCAATGTTTGTGGGCGTTATTTTGGTGGTCATCGATTTCGCTACCAAGCAGTGGGCGCTCAGTGCTCTGAGTGACGGCCATACTGTGATGCTCTTGGGTGACACTCTCGGGTTGAAGCTGATTTTTAACTCTGGAGCGGCTTTTTCTTTCCTCAACGGGCATACGTGGATTTTCACTCTTCTTGCTACGGTCGCGGTTCTTGTGCTGCCAGTAGTGGTGTGGAGAAACACGCCAATGTCGATCAAACTCGCCGTCGCCGCAATTTGGGCTGGAGCGCTAGGCAACCTCATTGATCGCCTTTTCCGAGCGCCAGGTTTTCCCCAGGGACATGTTGTCGATTTCATCAAATACGGAAATCTTTTCATCGGCAATTTTGCCGATATTGTTCTGGTTGTTGCTGTGGTCATGTTGATTGTCATGCTTGGGCGGGAGGACGCCCGTCAAGGGGGCGAAAAGTGAGCACCTATCTTGTTCCTCCGGGTTTCGATGGCAATCGTATTGACACAGTGCTTGCGTCGTTGACAGGCCTATCCCGTTCCAAAGCCGCAGAGCTTGTAGCGAGTGGGAAAGTGGAAGTCAATGGTTGCATCGTTGGGAAATCTGAACGTGTCACCCAAGGTGCCCTGATCTGCGCTGAGCTCCCACCACCACCGTCGTTGCAACCACAGCCTACGCCAATCGACAATCTGCACTTGCTCTACGAAGATGCGGATATTGTGGTGGTTGATAAGCCGGTTGGAGTGGCAGCACATGCGTCGTTAAATTTCGAAGGCCCCAATGTTCTTGGTGCGCTTCTGGGGGCAGGAATCACCTTGACGACCTCTGGGCCTCCTGAGCGCAAAGGAATCGTTCATCGTCTCGATGTCGGTACCACAGGCGCGATGGTGGTAGCGAAATCTGAGCGCGCCTACACGGTGCTGAAACGCGCTTTTAAAGAGCGCACAGTGACAAAGATCTATCATGCCCTTGTTCAAGGCCATCCGGATCCCCTATCGGGAACGATTGAGGCACCCATCGGACGCGATTTTCGCCATCAGTGGAAGATGGGGATTCGTGAGGATGGCAAGCGCGCTGTTACTCACTACGACACTCTTGAAGCGATGGCAGGCGCTACATTGGTTGAAGTTCACTTAGAAACCGGGCGAACTCATCAGATCCGGGTGCATATGAGTGCGATCAAGCATCCCTGTGTCGGTGATGAGATGTACGGTGCTGATATGGCGCTGGGGCAGCGGCTGGGGCTTACGCGCCAGTGGCTCCATGCGGTACGGTTGGGCTTTGCGCATCCGATCACGGGGCAATATATGGAAGTGACATCTCAATATCCCGCGGATCTGCAACACGCATTAGACATGATGAGAGAGGGACTGCTATGAAGATTGAGCGCGTGAAAGACGACATCGTTGGATTGCGTCGCACCTGGGTGATTCGCCACGACGTTTTTGTTGATGAGCAGAATTGGCCAGTGGAAGAAGAAGTGGATCAGTTTGACCACGATCCGCGCACTACTCACGTCATTGCAGTGTCCGACGAGGGAGAAGATCTTGCCACGGCTCGTATCATTTTCGAAGAGCCCGGGCGTGTAAGAATCACTCGAGTGGCTGTGTCGTCCCACGTACGTGGTGACGGCGTCGGTAAGGAGCTGATGACAGGCGTCGCAAAGATTGCCTTGGAGGATTACGCGGTGGACGGCCAGGTTCACATTGTTCTCGCAGCACAGGAGCATGCGGTTCCGTTCTATGAGACTCTCGGCTATACCCGTGCTGAGGGCGGGTACGAATACGTGGGCATTAAACATTTTGAGATGGAGCAGACCCTCACTGCCTGAAATATGACACAGCTGGAATCGGCTCTTCGGAGCCGATTCTTCTCATCGGGAGGACAAAACCTCATGCAGATTGTCGAAGTTCGTACTCAGGCTGAGCTCAAACGCGCCTGGGATATCCGATTTGATGTGTTTGTCGGCGAGCAACAGGTTCCGGTTGAAGAAGAGATTGATGAGCTTGACCTGGCTGAGAACACACTCCATATTCTGGCAGTTGTTGATGGCACTGACGTTGGGACGGCTCGGCTTCTCACGGATGGCCCGGGACGTTACCATATCGGCAGAGTGGCCGTGCGCAGCGAAGCACGCGGTACCGGCGTCGGCCGTGAACTCATGGAGTATCTTGCGCGAACTGCAGCCGAGCGCTCAGGGGGAAAAGCTGAGATCCTTCTGTCAGCTCAGGAGCAGGCGATGGGCTTCTATGCATCTCTTGGATATGAAGTTGTAGATGGGCACTCATATCTGGATGCAGGAATTCCTCACCAAGATATGAAGTTGGGTGTGGAAATCTCACACTAAAACCGGTCGATCAGCAGATCAGCGTGGTGTTCCTCGCAGACGAACCTAAGGAGAAAAAGTAAGCTGTCTTCATGGCCGATTTTGCTCATCTTCATGTACATACTGATTACTCGTTGCTTGATGGCGCCGCGAAAATCAAGAAACTGGTTGCCGAGGTCAAAGCGCAGGGGCAAAGTGCAGTTGCCATTACTGATCACGGCTACATGTTCGGCGCGTATGAGTTCTACAAGACAGCGACAGCTGCAGGAATTAAACCAATTATTGGCGTCGAAGCGTATATGACTCCGGGGACATCGCGTTTTGATAAGACACGCGTGCAGTGGGGAACCGAGGCACAACGAGCCGACGATGTCTCTGCACGTGGTGCTTATACGCACATGACACTTTTGGCGGAAAACAACGCCGGCCTTCACAACCTCTTCCGGCTCAATTCACTTGCCGCTACCGAGGGACTGATGGGTAAATGGCCACGTATGGATCGTGATCTTCTTGAACGCTACCATGACGGAATTATCGGTACGGCTGGTTGTCCCTCGGGGGAGATCCAGACGCGTTTGCGTCTGGGACAAAAGGAAGAAGCGTACAAAGCTGCCGGCGAATTCCAAGATATCTTTGGCAAGGACAACTTTTTTGTCGAGATTATGGATCACGGTATTGAGATTGAGCGACGCGTCCAAAAAGATCTTCTTGAATTAGCACATTCGATCGGAGCTCCGATCATTGCCACGAACGATTCGCACTACGTACGCCAGGAAGATGCGCGAATCCAGGATGCGATGCTGTGTATCAATTCAGGATCAACCTTGATGGATCCTGACCGATTCAAGTTCGACGGTTCAGGGTACTATCTGCGCTCGACTGCTGAAATGAATAAGCTCTTTGGGGAAATTCCTGGTGCAATTGAAAACACCTTGTGGATCGCTGAACGTTGTCATGTTTCCTTCCGTACCACTGACGATGGCGCCAACTATATGCCGGCATTCCCCGTACCGGAAGGCGAAGATGAGTTCACGTGGTTCGTGAAGGAAGTCGAGAACGGATTGCACTGGCGTTACGGAGAACATATTCCCGACGACGTTCGTGCTCGTGTCGATTACGAATCGCAAGTTATTCTCCAGATGCGTTATCCCGGTTACTTCTTGGTGGTGTCGGATTACATTCGCTGGGCACGCGAGCACGGTATCCGCGTCGGTCCGGGTCGTGGTTCAGGCGCAGGCTCAATGGTGGCCTATGTTCTGGGAATTACTCAGCTCGATCCAATCAAACATGATCTCCTCTTCGAGAGATTCTTGAATCCTGAGCGAATTTCGATGCCCGATATCGACGTAGATTTCGACGATCAGCGTCGCGAGGAAGTCATCAAGTACGTCGAAGATAAGTATGGCAAAGACAAAGTTTCTCAGGTGGTGACTTTTGGAACGATCAAGGCCAAGCAATCACTGAAGGATTCTTCGCGCGTCTTAGGATACCCCTACGAGATGGGTGATCGTTTAACGAAGGCGATGCCTCCTGGCGTGATGGGCAAAGACATCCCGGTGAATTCGATTTACGATCCTAAGCACCCGCGATACGCCGAAGCTGTCGAGTTTCGCGAGACGGTGGACAATGATCCAGATGCACAAAACGTGTTCGAATTAGCAAAGGGCTTGGAAGGACTTGTTCGACAGACAGGCGTGCACGCCTGTGCGGTGATTATGTCCTCCGATCCGTTGACTGATGTGATCCCGATGATGAAGCGTGCGGCAGATGATGCGGTGCTGACCCAGTTCGAATATCCGCAATGTGAGGAACTCGGCCTGGTCAAGATGGACTTCCTGGGATTATCCAACCTCACTGTGATCAACAAAGCGCTGGAAAATATTCGCAATAATGGTAAAGAAGCGCCCGATATTGACGCGATTCCGCTTGATGACAAAACAACTTTCGAAATGCTTGCTCGTGCCGAGACCCTCGGCATCTTCCAGCTCGATGGTGGCGGAATGCGTACTCTTCTCAAACAGATGAAGATCGATACCTTCGCAGATATTTCCGCGGTATCTGCACTGTATCGTCCGGGGCCAATGGGTGCGAATTCCCATACAAACTACGCGCTTCGTAAGAATGGGCTTCAGGAAAAGACACCGATTCACCCAGAGTTGGCTGAGCCCCTTGAAGAGATTCTCGGGCCCACTCACGGTTTGATTGTTTTCCAAGAGCAGGTGATGCGAATTGCGCAGAAAGTTGCTGGCTTTTCTCTTGGACAAGCAGACGTTCTGCGCAAGGCTATGGGGAAAAAGAAGGCCGAAGTTCTTCAGCAACAGTTTGCTGGTTTCTCCCAAGGTATGTTGGACAACGGGTACTCCAAGGAATGTATCGACACTCTGTGGGAAATTCTCGTGCCATTCTCGTCCTACGCGTTTAATAAGTCGCACTCGGAAGCTTACGGTTTGGTGTCCTACCAAACCGCATATCTCAAGGCGCACTATCCAGTAGAATTCATGGCGGCGTTGTTGACATCGAATGCATCGAACAAAGCGAAAGTTGCTACCTACCTGTCTGAATGTCGACGTATGGGGATCAAGGTCAACGTCCCTGATGTCAACGAGTCTATGGGGGACTACTCGGCTGTTGGTGAAGAAATTCGCGTTGGGCTGGGCTCGGTTCGCAGTGTGGGAACGCAGGTAGTTGAGGGCATTATTAGTGCACGTGAAGAAAAGGGACACTACACATCGTTCCAGGATTTCCTCGACAAAATTCCGCAGGGCGTATGCAATAAGAAGGCACTAGAGTGCCTGGTTAAAGCTGGCGCATTCGATTCTCTGGGGATTGACCGTCGCCCGCTGTTGACGATTGTCGACGAAGCCGTGGATGCTGTCTCGAGTCTGAAGAAAAACGAAGCGGCAGGGCAGTTTGATCTTTTTGCTGGCCTCGGTGGTGCTCAAGCCTCGCAGATTGGGGGCGGATTTACGGTCGAGGTTCCGAATTTGCCGGAGTGGCCGAAGAAAGAAAAACTCAACTTTGAGAAGGAAATGTTGGGCTTGTATGTTTCCGATCATCCATTATCGGGGATGGAAGCCTATTTGAATCGCTCAGCGGATCATACAGTGGTGGGTCTAGTTTCGGATGAAGGCATTGCTGACAGTGAGCAGGTGACGATTGCTGGCCTGATCACTGGCGTCCATACGCGGATCTCGAAGAAAAATGGCAAGACGTGGGCAACTGCGATCATTGAGGATCTCACTGGCTCGATTGAAGTCAATTTCTTCCCTGCGACCTATCAGCAAGTCTCTTCGATGCTTCGTGTGGATCAAGTCGTTCAGCTGACGGCCCGCACATCGGTACGAGACGGCGCCCTGCAGCTCAACGCACGTGAGATGAAGATTCCCGCTCCAGGGGACTTGGATGCGAATGCACCAATCGAACTCAAGATTGCTGAATCGATGCTCACAGCAGAGCTCGTTGATCGTTTGGGAAGCGTGCTCAAGCGCTATCCGGGCAATGCTCCTGTTCGTGTGCACGTGCGCAGAATTGATCGCACCACAATTATTCAGCTTGGTTCATCATTCGATGTGAGCCCAGATCCGTCATTGTATGCGGATCTGCAAGTCCTTCTCGGACGTAGCTCGATTATGCGAGGCTAATGAATGAAAGATGGGCACGGGAGAATCCGTGCCCATCTTTCAACAATTTCATGTTCTCTAACGTGATCCCACGCGAAGAGTCACAACTTCGCCGTCCAACGTTGTGGCGGAGACGACGTCGCCTTCGGCAAGTTTGTGGCGGCGCCGCGTTTCGACGTTGCCGTTCACACTAAAGGCTCCGGAAGAAATCGCTTCGGTAGCCTGACCACCAGTTTCGGTGAGTCCTGCAAGTTTGATGAATTGACCTAGCTCGATCGGGAGCTTTACCGGGAAAGTTTCCATGTGTTCATTCTGGTGCTCCATCGGTGAACATGCCAAGTCTGGAGAATATGTATCCGATCGTGGCGTGAGAATGTTAGCGGGTAAGCGTGTGAGTAGTGGCCAGTTCTTCAGCAGGAGTCGCGATGGTGATGTCAGTCGAATCGTCAAGAATCTTATCGGTAATCTGACGTTTGCGGTAGATGGCGTAAGCCCCTGTCGCTAAAGCGAAAAACCCAGCTATCAGGGCGATCGGGTTTGCAGCAATGGCTAGGACAACTGTTTGCCAGGCGGCCCAACCGATGGTGGAGTAAATAGTGGCCCACATGAGCGCACCCGGGACAACAGCAAGAGCGAAGAAACCCCAACTCGTGCCAACGATGCCGGCGGAGAACATAATGGCAGATTGAAAACCGACAGTGAGGAATCCAAGAGGGATTGCCGGCCACCCGCGTCGGCGCAGAAAGTCCATGCCTTTGGACACCGAGGGGGAGTGGGATGTGCGCCATAAGCTTCCTCGCCATCCACGTGGCGCATGATCAGAGGCAATCACGAGGTGCCGCGTCAGGCGTCCAATCGCGTATGTCGCGTGGGCACGCAAAGAGGCACCGACAAAGAGGAAAAGAAAGACCCAGACAATCGGGCCGCGATTGAGGAAGTCTTTGAGCACATCGAGCATGTTCCCGATGTTAACGCATGTCGGACAAAAAGCCTACCATATAGGTCATGGCAGGCTTTCGTATATGGATTTTGTTGACTTTTAGGGAAAGTGGAGACTAACCGAGGTAGTATCGTTGCTATTTTCTCATCATGCGTTTGCTAGTTTTCCGGAACAGGTCGAACACAAACCCCAGACTTCGAGCGAGTGGCTGGTCTGGGTAAAGCCATGTTCAGCGGCAACTTTGTCTGCCCATGATTCGAGCATATCTGTCTTGAGTTCAACCGTTGTGCTGCATCGGCGGCAGATGAGATGGTGGTGGTGATGATCGTCAGCGCAGTAACGGTAGTATGCAGTCTCAGAGTCGCCCGGGCGAATCACATCCACCAGACCGCTCTCAGCCATGGTCTGGAGGTTGCGATAGACTGTCGCAAGGCCGATCGCAGAACCTTCTGCCGCAAGCATGTCATGAATCTCCTGAGCGGACTTGAATGCGTTCGTCCCTTTCATCAGGTCAGTGATCGCCGTGCGTTGGCGCGTCATTCGCTGAACCATATTCTCTCTTTCACTCCGGGGATGTACTGAGAGCAATATTACGCGTGAAAAGACACGATGCAAGAGGGCAGATTGGCGCGACGACGCTGTAGAGAATGATTGGAATTGAGGGGTGGCGCGAGCAAAAGGAGTAATAGGCAGCTGATTCATGGAGTGTCGAAATTAAACCAAGGGCGATGAGTATTGAGGCTGGTGTAGCGCTTTTACTCTCACGCTACACTGACGCCCCTAGGGGGGGCAGACATCGCTTATCGCTTCGTGCCCAGCAAGGTGCGCTTATATGGTGGATACAACATGCCGCCGGTGAGAGGAACAAATACACTGGGTGGCCATATAATAGTGGCGTACGTCGGCTATCCGGCGATGCGGCAAAGGTCCGCCACTGCATCATCCAGATGCAGAAAAGAAAGGAGCATAACGCATGGCCAAACCGGCTCCATCGCGTCTCGACAACGTCATCTCACTCGCAAAGCGTCGCGGTTTCGTTTTCCCCGCAGGTGATATTTATGGAGGCACACGCTCAGCATGGGACTACGGCCCGCTTGGTGTCGAACTCAAGGAGAACATCAAGCGTCAGTGGTGGCGTGCAAACGTCACTGCTCGTGAAGATGTCGTTGGCCTTGATTCGTCGATTATCCTTCCGCGTGAAGTGTGGGTAGCGTCTGGTCACGTCGCAACCTTCTCGGATCCCCTCATCGAATGCCAGTCATGCCATAAGCGTCTTCGTGAGGACGAACTCAAGGAAAACTACGCTGCTAAGCATGGTGTTGATGAAGCCGATGTTGAGATGACCGAGGTGCCGTGCCCGAACTGTGGCACTCGCGGTCAGTGGACAGAGTCGAAGCCTTTCTCTGGTTTGCTCAAGACCTACCTTGGCCCGGTCGACGACGAAGCTGGCCTGCACTACCTGCGTCCGGAAACTGCTCAGGGAATCTTTGTCAACTTCAACAATGTGCTCACTGCTGCACGCAAGAAGCCACCATTCGGCATTGGTCAGGTTGGTAAGTCCTTCCGTAACGAAATTACTCCGGGCAACTTTATTTTCCGTACTCGAGAATTTGAACAGATGGAGCTTGAGTACTTTGTGAAACCTGGTGAAGATGAGGCCTGGCACCAAAGCTGGATCGATGCGCGTCTCGCCTGGTACAAGGATCTCGGAATTAAGGAAGAAAATCTGCGCCTGTACGAGCATCCGACAGAGAAGCTCTCGCATTATTCGAAGCGTACGGTGGACATTGAGTACAAGTTCGGATTCCAGGGAAGTGACTGGGGTGAGCTTGAGGGAATTGCTAACCGCACTGATTTCGATCTCTCTGCTCATTCGGAGTCATCGGGCAAGAAGCTCGAGTATTTCGACCAGGCGACAGGTGACCGTTACACGCCGTACGTGATCGAGCCTTCCGCTGGTCTGACTCGTTCGCTTATGGCTTTCTTGACCGATGCCTATACAGAGGACGAGGCTCCCAATACAAAGGGCGGAGTGGATAAGCGCGTTGTTCTCAAACTTGATCCGCGCCTTGCTCCTGTGAAGGCGGCAGTTCTTCCGCTATCGCGCTCCGAAAAGCTCTCACCGGTAGCAAAGGAACTTGCGGCAACCTTACGCAAGAACTGGAACATTGATTTTGACGACGCTGGTGCTGTTGGTCGTCGCTATCGGCGTCAAGATGAGATTGGCACACCTTTCTGCATCACTGTTGACTTTGACTCTCTTGAAGACAACGCTGTCACAATTCGTGACCGTGACACCATGGAACAGATCCGTATCCCAATGGATGAGGTCGAAGCGTTCCTCGCTGGAAAGCTCATCGGGGCTTGATGGATTACCATATGAACGTGCCCGGCGAGGAAATGCCCCTCGTCGGGCACGGGCATTCCCACGGAACAGTCGATCTCGAACTTTCAAGCCGTGATCGACGTCGTGTTCGCGCAATTCTTGCTGCAATTGTGATTCCGATTGCGATCGCAATCGCTGTCGGAATGGTACTTTTGTGGCCGAGTGGAACAAGTAAAATCGGCTCAGTGCCGCTCACTTCCTCGACAACATCGCAAAAGATTGCTGAAGTGACATCGATCGCGCAGAAACCTGATGATCTCGGTCAAATCAAAGTGACAGCAATGGTTGACGGGGCACAAGTACCGATTCAAGTTCCTTTTGATATTGCGCTCAATGGCATTAGCGTCGGTACCCACATCAAGGTGTTGTTTCAGCCCTCAGGGTTGGAGGGGGGTACGCCCTATATTTATATGGACACAGTGAGAACCGTTCCGCTCGGGGTTCTTCTGGCTGTCTATCTTGCTGTCGTTCTTGCAGTTGCCGGGCGGAAGGGACTAGCAGCGATTATTGGTCTGGCTTGTTCGTTAGCAGTGGTCGCATTCTTTATGCTCCCAGCATTGATAAACGGATCCTCACCTTTATTCGTGGTACTTGCCGGTGCTGGCGCGATGATGTTTGCGTCGATCTATTTGGCTCACGGAATTTCGATTCGCACCACAACCGCTGTAGTTGGAACATTTGTGGGCTTGGTCATCACGGGTGGAATTGCCGCATGGATGATCCGGTGGGCGTCAATGTCGGGAACAGCTACTGAAGAGTCAATTGCACTTTTGACTCAAGTTCCCGGGCTAAAAATGAATCAGATTCTCTTGTGCGGAATTATCCTTGCCGGACTCGGCGCTTTGAATGACGTGACGATTACACAAGTCTCAACTGTTTGGGAGCTACACAATGCTAATCCACGGGCTGGACGTGGCCAAGTAATGAAAGGTGCAATGGCGGTGGGGCGTGACCATATCGCGTCGACTGTCTATACTCTGGCATTTGCCTATGTGGGAACTGCACTCCCGCTCTTCATGGCTGCTTCTCTTATCGATCGATCGGTTCTTGATCTCTTAACGATTGCGCAAGTGGCTGAAGAAATTATTCGTACACTGGTTGCCTCGATCGGACTTGTTCTTGCCATCCCATTGACGACGGCGTTGGCGGCTATTCTGGCACCTATTGCACCGGGGAGAACACGCGTTGCACGCGGTGTTGCCCGCGTTGCCAATGACGCCGATGGGAATATTCCTGCTTCGGACACTGCTGTCGATCAGCTCCGTGTCCTCGACACACCAGAAGGAAAACACTGATGATTCAACTCCAAGATGTCACCTTGGGCACAAACATCATGCTCGCACCCATGGCCGGCGTCACAAATCCGCCGTTTCGTCAGCTGTGCCGTGAATTTGGTGAGGCAGGGGCACGCGCTGCTGGACTCAACGTCGAATCTGGAGAACGGACAGACGGAACTGTTGCACCCACAGGTCTGTACGTCTGTGAAATGATCACCGCGCGTGCTCTTGTTGAGCGTAACGCCGAAACCATGATGATGATTCAGCCTGATCCCGGCGATCCTGTGCGATCGATCCAGCTCTATGGTGTCGAGCCGAAGGCAATGTACGAAGCGGCACGAATCCTTGTCGCTGAAGATTGGGCAGACCATATCGATATGAATTTTGGGTGTCCGGTTCCGAAAGTCACTCGCAAGGGCGGGGGCTCCGCTTTGCCATGGAAATTTGATCTCTATGAAGCCATCATCCGAGCAGTACGTGAGGGCGCGACGGCGGGAGCAAAGAAGCGTGGACATCGTATTCCTGTCACCACAAAGTTCCGTATCGGAATCGATGCGAATCACGAAACTTTCGAGGAAGTCGCCCAAATTTCGAAGCGAGTCGGATTGGATGCGCTGACGCTTCATGCTCGAACCACTGTCGAGCATTATTCGGGTAGTGCGCATTGGGAGCGGATTTCCCAATTGAAAGAGATGACTGATCTCCCAGTCTTCGGCAATGGTGATGTCTTCGAAGCAGAAGATGCACTGGCAATGTTGGAAATGACTGGTGCTGATGGTGTGGTTGTTGGCCGTGGCTGCCAGGGGCGTCCGTGGTTGTTCTTCGATTTGGTGGCTGCGCTCAATGGATCATCTGCACGTTATGCACCGACCTTGAGCCAAGTTGCTGATGTCATCATGCGTCACGCTCAATTGTCGATTGATCACTTTGGCGGTGAAATGCGTGCGATGCGCGAAATGCGTAAGCACATTGGTTGGTATCTCAAGGGCTACTCGGCGGGTGGCGATATTCGGCAAAGGCTTGCCCTCGTCGAATCCTACGATCAACTCGGAGAAATTCTGTCCTCATTGAATCTCTCCCAACCTTATCCAGACGACGCGAAAGGTAAGCGTGGCCGCACTGGACACGCGAAGAAAGCGCATTTGCCGGATCAATGGTTGGAATCGCACTTCCTTTCAGATGCTCAACGCGAACGAATTCACGAGGCAGAGATCGGTATCTCGGGTGGGTAATTACACTGTCATCCACACCACGTCGCCGGGAGGGAGAATAAGGTGTTGATCGTCACCTGCGGAAGGAAGCTCAATACGCGAGGACATGACGACTCGCTGACGATGCACTTCAACGTTATCCCAACCGAAGTTAATCATGACCTCAATGTTGGTATTGAACAGTGATATGATTCCTTTCCCTGCTCGTGAATCATCGACTGCGAGATTTCCTTGAGGAAGATGAGCGCTCTGACGCAGGCGGAGGGTGTGGCGTGTTGATGGACTACGTGAAATCACGCCCTGTTCGAAGTTAGCAATTCCCGGGAGCGCAAGGAAAATCAACGCAACAGCGGCGTCGGTGAGTCGCCCCGACGCTGAGGTAATGGACGAATTTGTGATCATCCATGACGGAACCATGCCTGATTCACTGAAGAACCTCAACGATTCGTGAAGCAGTTCGACAATATTCTCAGGAGTGAGCGGATCCTTCATATAAGGCAGACGCGCGATTGGAACGTAATTTTTCGGTACAGGAGGGTGAAAAGGGCCGCCCTCATTGGTGATCAAGCCAACCGAAAGGAAGCCTTCATCAATTCCGGTTTGCTGAGCGAGAGAGACGAGGCGCTCGAACATCAATGTTGGCTCTGTGGAATATCCAGCATCGAGTCCGATACCGATCGAAGAAGTCGCTTTCCAATACTCGAGTGCATCGAGGATTTCGTTGTCACTGTGGAAGTCGGCATCAACCCGGCCAATGAGAAGTAAATCGCGCTTGTAAGCCATACGTGCGAGCTTGACGAGATCCAAGTCAAGATCAACAATCGGAACGGAGATCGTGTTGATTCCGAGGCGGGCAGCGCGCTCAATAAACTTCTCAGGATCATTTGTCAGCTGTCGGTGCGAGGCGCGGAACCACACATTCCGTTGGAGATCGAGTGCGTTTCGCGGGCGCGTGTAGATCACTGTATAACTAGATGACATTGCTGACCTTTCCCTAACCTCCACTATTGTGACACGGCGAGCGGCTAAAGTAGAGCTGTGAACTACTCTTCGAACGATTTGGCGCGATTTGTCCCAGAGGAACCGAAAAGCCCGTGGCGTAGCGATTTTGAGCGTGATCGGGCACGTTTAATCCACTCCTCAGCACTGCGCCGTTTGGGAGCAAAGACCCAAGTTCTTGGGCCGGAAGCTGATGATTTTATTCGAACACGCTTGACCCACTCACTTGAAGTTGCTCAGGTTGGGCGATCGTTGGCGAAGAACTTCGGTGCCGACCCCGACGTCGTCGAGACGGCCTGCCTTGCACACGATCTTGGGCACCCGCCATTTGGGCACAACGGCGAACAAGTTCTTGACGTCATTGCCAGTGATATTGGCGGATTTGAAGGTAATGCACAAACGTTGCGAATTCTCACTCGTCTTGAACCGAAGCGCTTCAGTGCCGACGGCGAACCTGCGGGATTGAACCTGACGCGCGCAGTTCTCGACGCCACTGTGAAGTACCCATGGCGTCGGCATAGCGGTCCAGCGGGGGATGCAAGCCCGAAGTTCGGAGCTTACGCTGATGATGTGCCCGTCTTTGAATGGGCGCATCAAGAGCACGGGCAGATGAAGAGTGCTGAAGCTCAGATGATGGATCTCTCTGACGATATCGCCTATTCGGTTCATGATCTCGAAGATACGATTGTTCGCCGAGCAATGGTTCCGCAAGATTTCGTTGCCAAGGGTCTCAGTGAACTTGACGCCGTCATTGAATCGACCTTGGCCTGGTATGGGACGAAGATTTCTGGAGATGAACTCGCTGCTGCTGCTCAGCGTATTTTTGCGTTGCCCAGCTGGCCACAGGCTTTCAATGACCAGCTTCGTGATCTTGCTCAGCTTAAAGATCTGACATCGGATTTGATTGGACGATTCGTTTCCGCTGTTACAGATGCCACACGTGCTGAGATCGGCTACATGCCACTCATCCGCTATGCGGGGAACGTGGTAGTTCCGCGCGATACACTTGCGGAGATATTTTTCCTCAAGGGGATCGCGGTTCACTATGTGATGGCGCCGCGAGAACACGAGCCAATTTTCTTCGAGCAGCGCACGATGCTGTTTGATCTTGTTGACGCTTTCAGTGAGACGCCCGAAAATCTTGAACGTCCATTCCTTGACACTTATCAACGTGCTTCCAACGACGCCGAACGCTTGCGTGTTGTTGTGGATCAAGTGGCTTCCCTCACGGATCAATCTGCGCGAGCATATCATGCAACATTGGTAGGGTTTTTGCGCCACTGATGCGGAGGTAAATCCACAGGTAGCGAACCGCTTCCGCAGCACAGTACCCGACCGGTTAATATAAGCAATATGGCAGGGTTAATCAAACAGAATTCGTTGGAAGAGGTGCGCCAGCGCGTCCGCATCGATGAATTAATTGGCGAATATGTGTCGCTTAAGCCTGCTGGAATTGGATCATTAAAGGGGCTGTGCCCTTTCCATGACGAGAAAACCCCTTCATTCAATGTCCGCCCTCAGATGGGATTTTTCCATTGCTTCGGGTGCGGACAAAGTGGAGATGCTATCGCTTTTGTCGAGAATATTGAACACGTCAGCTTCGTTGAAGCAGTTGAATTTCTCGCTCGTAAAGTAGGTGTAGAACTCGAATATGAAGAGGGAAGCGCGCAGCGGCGTGGGATCTCCGATATTACTCGTGCTCGCCTCATTGATGCGCACCGAGTGGCTGAAGATTTCTATGTCTCGCAGCTATCGAGTGCTGATGGTGCTCCCGCGCGCGAAATGCTTGCCTCCCGGCATTTCGATCCGGAGGCAATCGCGCACTTTCGCGTAGGATATTCACCTCAATCATGGGATGGTTTGCTCACTCAACTCAGGAAGCGCGGTTTTACTGAAAAGGAAATTGCTGCTTCAGGGTTAGTGACTCAAGGAAGTCGAGGGGTCTATGACCGCTTCCGTGGTCGTGTGATGTGGCCGATTCGTTCGATAACGGGCGAGACTATCGGTTTCGGTGCCCGAAAGCTCCTTGATGACGATGGCGGCCCGAAGTATCTCAATACTCCTGAGACTTTGCTCTACAAGAAGTCACAAGTGCTTTACGGTCTCGACCTTGCAAAGAAAGCGATCGCCACCGAACGTCGGATCGTTGTTGTCGAAGGCTATACAGATGTGATGGCGGCGCATCTAGCTGGTGTGACAAATGCCGTTGCCACATGTGGCACCGCGTTTGGACATGAACACGTTAAGATTGTGCGCAGGTTAATGGGGGATTCTGCGAATCCCGCGGCCGGGGTCATTTTGTCGAGTGGGCGAGCATACGGTGGAGAGGTGATCTTCACTTTCGACGGTGATAACGCTGGTCAGAAAGCTGCAATGCGAGCTTTTAACGAGGATCAGAATTTTGCCGCGCAGACCTTTGTTGCGGTTTCTCCTGGAAGTTTGGATCCGTGCGATTTGCGAATAAAATACGGCGACGAAGCAGTGCGTCAGCTTGTGAATGAACGAGAGCCACTTTTCGCATTTGTTATTCGGTCAGTTCTTTCGGAATTTCCGCTTTCTACGGCCGAAGGGCGTTCCGCTGGTTTGCGTGCTGCAGCACCTGTCCTTAACTCGATTCGCGATCGTGTGTTGCGTGGTGAATATGTGCGACAACTTGCCGGCTGGCTAGGAATGGATGAACACGTGGTTCGGGGAGCCGTGCATGATGCTTCCCGTTCGCATACCCACATTCCTCTTCTGGGCGAGAGCCGAGAAGATGATGTTCATGTTCCTGTGCTGGCGGATCGGCGTTCTCTGCGTGATCCAATCGAACGCGTTGAACGTGAAGCACTGGAGGTCATCGTTCAGCTTCCGGTTCTTGCTGTTGCCGCAAATGCTGGACAACTTCCCGCTGCCTCCTTCCAGGTTCCGCTGCATCGAGTGATTTTCGATGCGATTCGTGCTCAAGGCGGACCAATCCAAGCAAAGAATTATGCAGATTCGCTCGTCGAGTCAGGTATGTCTGCAGGCGATGCAGAGAAAAAAGCTGCGGGTCATTTTGTCGAACAAGTGACGAGCAATGCCGACGACGTCGTTCGGCGTGCGATGATTCAGCTCGCAGTCGAACCTTTGCCACAAAGTGAAGTTGAAGATCCATGGCCTTATGTGCGGGGGATCATGATGAGTTTGATCCGTAATGGAATTACTCGGCAGATTGCAGATGTCCGTTCGCAGATGCAACGCACGGATTCTCATGCTCCAGAACAAGATGCACTATTTAATCGACTAATGGAGCTTGAAGCACAACGGCGACTTTTCGTTGAAGAAAACTGAGTCTTTTCATCCGATACGATGGTGTCCGAATCAGCAAGTGAACTGAGATCTACCACTTCGAATAGGGAAAAATTCTTTCATCGGGTAAAATCTCATGCGCGCCCCCATAGCTCAGATGGTTAGAGCAGGGAACTCATAATTCTTTGGTCCCGGGTTCAAGTCCTGGTGGGGGCACATTGCCGGCGTCTCGTCAGAGGCGCCGGCTTATGATTTGGTGGAGGGATTTTATCCCAGTAGCGTTTGATCGTTAAACTGGGAAGGGTAATTCGCAGAGAGGGGATCATATGACGTCGCAGGCAGAACCGCCACGAAAATCGATGGCGAAGACTCTTGCTGCGTCGATGTTATTCTTGGCCGTCGTCGGCACCGCCGTCGTCGCCTATCTCTTTTCTGACTCGGGGAAATTTGCTCGTGACTGCTCGACGCAAATCTCCCTTGCCTCAAAATTGCAAGAAACGGCGGCTGAGGGTGTACGCAAGGCCGATCGCGCCTTGCAAGATGCTGCCAGTGTTGATGCCGGTCCAGGGATTGTTCAAATCACGTCGGATCTGATCGCTGCCAAGAATACTTTGCAACGCGTCAATGGAATTACGGATCGATGCATGAGTGCCAACGATCTTCAGCAATTGACAAACCAGAATACCGCGACTACCCAGGCTGTTGAGACAGTTGATCAACAAGTAGCGAAAATTGCTGAGCGGATAGATGCAGTTCAGACAGCATCGGCACTTTCTGATGCCCGCCGTCTGATGACATCGATGAAAACTGGTTTGTCGGTGATCCGTTCACGTGCTGTCGAACAACTGACGCGTGTTGAACGCACACCTGCACTTGCAACATTCGAGCAAGTCCACAGCTCCTATGGGAACCTCAAGAAAGCCGTTGATGACGCAGAAAAATTAGATACCTCAGATTCAGGAAAAACGCGACAGGATGCGCAGGTGATTACTGATCGTGCGAATAAGATTCGTGATGCTATTGATCAGATAAATCAGCTTACTGGGGACACAGCGATGGCCATCGACAAAATTGAGCGTGCACAAGCTGAAGAAGAAGCACGCCTGCGAGCCGAAGAAGAACAACGGAGTTTACTTCAGGAGCCATTTCTTACACCTGGAGACGACAGCGAGGAGAATAACCACCCTTAAGCGTGGTCAATAATCGGGGCAAAAGTTGCTTGTGTGAGCGAAGCAAGATCAGCTGGAGCGACTGCGACGGAGATTGAACGCTTGCCTCCAGACACAATCATTTGCGGTAACTCCTGAGCATCGGCGTCGATCACCGTAGGGAGCTTCTTGTGTTGGCCTAGTGGAGAAATTCCGCCCGTGACATACCCAGTCAGACGTTCAGCTACCGCAGGATCCATCATCTCGGCGCGTTTGCCATGTGTTGCTTTTGCCAGTGACTTGAGATTGAGACGGTGGTTGGCTGGGACGACGGCGACCGTCGGCTTGCCATCGACAAGTGCAAGAAGGGTTTTAAAAACGGTTGCTGGATCAACTCCGAGGATCTGAGCCGTATCGAGTGCGTAACCGTCGCTCATTTGTCGCGAGTGGGTGTATTCGAAGACCTCATGCGGGGTTGACGTGTTGACAAGGACATCGATTGCAGGTGTTCCACCGTTTTTCTTCTTGGACATACTCTTATTGTAGGCCGCTTTTTACGTGTCGTTGACACAAGCTGTGGATAACTTCGTGTTGGAAAAGAATGGATTTGTTAGCGTTGAGGTATGAAAGGTCTACTTGCCACTATTATCTGTTTGCTTTGTGTCACTACTGCTTGTTCGAGCTCACCTAGTGCAGGTTCTTCCTCCTCGGTGAGTGCGGCACCCTCATCAGCAGCGAAAGCATCGCCGACGCCGACGTACACGCTTCCGCCACGCCCGAAAGTTGACAAACCTCAGTTCACTCCGACAGGTGAACTTCGCCAAGATCTGGAGTCGTTTGGCCGCTATGCGCTCAAGGTTTATAGCTACACGATGGCTACTCGAGATCCCTCACTGTGGGAGGGTATTGCAGCTAAAGGATGCACTTTCTGCGATGAAACTCGTGACGAACTTAAAAAGACAAAACCTGGGCAATGGTCAAAGGTTGAATTCGATGTGAAGAAAAGTGCCGTGTTTGATTCCCTGGAGTACGAACATGTCTATCGGATCGACTATTTAGTTGAACGCTCGGCATTCGTCGAGTATGAACCGACCATGAGTCATTCGTTAAAAGCCAGTACGCATACAGTATCTATCGCTGTAAAGGTCATCGGCAATCAAATGAAAATCGTATCGTGGGAAATTGCAACACCACAAGCATTTGGAACGAACGTTAAATGATGATCGAACTCATTGTTTTGGTTATTGGGCTGCATATAGAGAATCCGAAATGGGATGCAAGTGTCTTAGAGGATCGTATTCTCCACGTGAATCTTGGAAAAGCAGTGGGAATGGGAATACCACGTAAAGAGAGTTCTCGTGCTTTAGGACCAAAATCAGAAGCGCAGATCCGTTTTGAAAAGTTAGTGCATGATGCCCGGTGGGAAAACAATCCGCTTGCACCAATCCCCGGTGTCCAACGACGCAATGAAGATTCATGCTCGTGGAGATTGCGCATTAATGGAGTCCCAGAAGAGACAATTCGCGCGGTGTGCGGAGATGGCGTTGCGAATGCAAAAATGCCGAGTGTCGATGAGGTGGTTCATTATCTCAATGCCCGAGTGGTGGAGTTCCTCCAACCGGGTGAGATTACCTGGCAGCCCGATCGCAATGTACTGGTGAACAAAGACGTGTACTTTTCTGCAACCGCGCGTGCCCTAGAGAAAACAGTTTCTGTTCTCGGGGTTTCTGTCCGATTACATGCCCAGCCTATTGCCTATACCTGGAACCTTGGTGACGGACGCCAGTTTTCCACCAGGACTCCAGGCGGAGCATGGCCTCGGGGAGACGCACATTGGCCTTATATGAAGATTGGGAACTATATGCCGTCAGTCAAGATTGAATGGTTAGTCGATGTCAGTGTTGGGGAGGAAGTACGGAGGCTCAATGCTCACGCCTATACGCTTGCGCAGGGGAAAACATTGCGTGTGACGGAAGCGGAGGCTGTCCTCACTCGTGGTGATGAGACACGGTAAGGTGGGAAATATCGACTGACAAGGAGAGATAAATGAGCAGTGAGCCAACCCCACCGAAGAATCTTCGAGAACAGTATCGTCAAGCAAAAGAAAATTTATCGGAAGAGGACGCCGCGAAATTTAAAAAACAACAGCGCCTTATCTTCACTATTTTTGGGGTGCTTGCAGTAGTCACGCTAATTTTTGGTTTCTTCTCTGGTCGAGCAATATCGGAAAAGCACTCGCACACAAGCTCCTCGATCTCTTATGTACAGAACTGGCAGGTGGCGTGATGTTCAGACGTGAAAGTTTTCCTTCGTTTGTTGAAAATGTTTTTCCGCAGAGGCCAACGTCGGCTGCCCCATTAGCAGATGGACGGTGGATCGCAGCATGGCCGACGATGATGGCAATTATGAGCGAGGCATCGCAGGAAGTATTTGAGTGGAGCGACTTCGAATATGGGCGCTGGAATGAGGATACGTTAGAGCTTGTCCTTGTTCTGACTGAGCGTGGACAAGATGCCCCGCTCAGTTTCCAATTTGTCGACGGTTCGAATCATAGCGTTGTGACAATGGTTCGTGAGCGTATCGACAGATCTGTGATCTATCAGGTTGTCAAAGATCTTCCAAGCGGAAGTGTTGCCCGAGGGCAGGTGCGTCGAAAAGGCAATGAGGAACTTTTCACCGAAATTCTGACCCGCGGCCAGGCACAAGCAAGTGATACCAATGCGTTGGATGACCTGGAAAATGAACTACGCGAGGCTGTCGGTTTGCCGCTTGCCCAAAACCCTCTAGAGTGATGTGCGACACATGTGGCGTATTTAAGCCAAAAAGTCCCGATTGCCCATTTTGTTATCCGGTTAAAAAGTTGCTAAAGTATTACTCGTTGCGATCCCGCGTAGCTCAGTGGTAGAGCATCCGACTGTTAATCGGACGGTCACTGGTTCGAATCCAGTCGCGGGAGCAGAAAAGGAAAACCTCGGCTTTGCCGAGGTTTTCCTTTTTGTTACTTCCGTTATGGACGCTAAACTTGTCGCATGGCTTATCGAGATATTCGAATTATTGGTGATCCTGTTTTGCGTACCAAATGTGAACCGATCACAGAAATTACTCCCGGCATTCGAGCGCTGGTTGATGATCTCATGGAAACTGTGAATGAACCTGGCCGTGCTGGTTTAGCTGCGAACCAGATTGGCGTGTCGTATCGGGCATTCTCATGGAATATTGATGGTGAGCGCGGATACATCCTGAACCCTGAAATTGTCGAGGTCTCCACTGACGAGTATCAAGACGGTGATGAAGGTTGCCTCTCAGTTCCTGAATTATGGTTCCCGTGCGAGCGTGCCTGGTATGCCAAAGCTGAGGGAATGGATCTCGATGGTAACAAGGTCGTGATTGAAGGCGAAGAAATCTGGGGACGCCTTATCCAGCATGAAGTAGATCACCTTGACGGTCACCTCTATATTGATCGTCTCGATCGAAAGACTCGGAAGAAAGCGTTGGCGGAAATCAGAAAGTTCTCATGAGAATTTTTCTGGCTGGAGCATCGGGCTTCATCGGTTAATACCTGGCTAATGAGATCCATCACAAGATGGTCATGATGTTACGCGTCTAGTGCGACAGCGAGGATCTGCGCCTTGTGGTGTTACCGACGTGTATTAGCAAGTGCACGTTTCATCTCACGCGTGCTTGAAAACGGGGCCCAAGTTTTCCCGCGACTAGAATAGATACTTCGCTATCACCAATTGCACTGTTGCTGGTTAGGAGAGGCGTGACTTCGAACATCAATTGTGGCATTCTTGACTATGTGACTCCTTGAAGTGTTAAGGGGAATTTCACTTAGAGGAGGTCACAGTGAAAAACAAACACACCACTCGTGGTGTTATCTTCATCCATTCAGTTACGCCGGCTGTTCAACCACATGTTGAATGGGCGGTTGCTAGCGTACTTGGATATCCCGTCCATTTCGAGTGGACAAAGCAACCTGCCTTGCCACAAATGAACCGCGGAGAGGTTTCGTGGGTTGGCGAAGTCGGTATGGGAGCGATGCTTGCCTCAGCCCTAGGCGGATGGGAGCATTTGCGCTTCGAAATCACTGAGGAACCGTCTCAGATTTCCGACGGCGGTCGTTGGTCACACACGCCCGGTCTCGGTATTTTCTATGCGCAGACAGATCAGTTGGGAAACGTCGTGGTGCCTGAAAACCGTATTCGTGCTGCAATCGAGAATTCGGCCGGCGACGCTAACGAACTTCGTCGGCTTCTTGACCTTGCTCTAGGACAAGCATGGGATGATGAACTCGAAGTCTTCCGCTATGCCGGAGCTGGAGCTCCTGTGCGCTGGCTACATCGAGTGAGTTAACAAGTATTTGCGCTACCTCCACGCAAATATGTGGTTGAGGGGCTAGTCGGTGGTGACCGACTAGCCCCTCAACTTTTTACTGGGAGTTGTAGATATTGCCCCATCGCTTGTCCTTTGAGAGGGGCAGTAGTGAGATGCCCCTCTCAAAGCCGCGATCGGCGAACAGCAGCTATTTAACGCACATTCAGCTGCGGTCCTTCTCGCGTGATCGCGATATACAAACGCAGATCCACGCACATAAGACCTGCGCCTGTATCGAGACATCTAGCATGACGGTGAGATGTCAAAGCCCCGGACAGACAACCGGGAGATGTCTCTTTCGCTCTTCCGTTTGCGACAAAATAAGCATATCTGCGACCTTATGATCTGCAAAGCGTTCACCATGGGTAGTACTACCCATGCGTTCGACTTGACATTAACGCTTAAAAAGGTCAGCTAAATGTGCAAGCTCCTGTGACAGATCGTCGGTCATTTCACCTCGAGAAACATTGCCATCGTGAGCGCGCTCAGATGAGCCAGCTTTGTCGCGTGGCACCGATGGATAAGAAATATTGCCAGAGTGTGCTTCATCCGAGTTTCCTGGTATCTCAATTTCTCGTGGAAGTGGAGCGTCAGACACTGCAAGGGCAACAAAATCTCCCACAGTGATCGCACGATCGATCTGCGAATCAAGGAGCTCAACTCGAGCTATCCGCTCAATTGCAGATGCCACCTGCCAGTGGGCAAGTGTGTCAAGACCGAGGTCTTCAGCGAGACGAGCCTCAGGAATGAGCTCTGCATCCTCAATTTCCGGGGCGGATTGTTTAAAAGCGAGGTGAACTCGTGACATTGCTTGATCCATATCAATATTCTATTGCACGTGAGCTAGGCATCGTAAAACCGAGTATTGTAGAGGCATCTGATGAAAGGAAAGCAATGTCGCGCCTAGTTGAAATTCATCCTGACAATCCTCAAGAACGCCTCGTGTCAAAAGTTATCGATCGTCTTCGCAGTTCGGGAGTTATCGCGGTGCCGACAGACTCCGGGTATGCGCTCGTATGCACAATGGGCAATAAAGAGGGGCTTGAACGCATCCGACAGATCCGTGGTGTGAGAGAAAACCACCATTTCACTCTGCTATGCCACGACTTTGCACAGTTGGGGAATCTCGTTATCGTGGACAACCGGTTCTTCCGCCTAGTCAAATCACTCACACCCGGCCCCTACACCTTTATTTTCAAAGGGACTAAAGAGGTTCCAAAAATATCTCTTAATTCAAAAAAATCTACAGTCGGAGCCCGAATTCCCCGACACCACATCGTCCAAACTATTTTGGACAGCATGGGGGAGGCTCTCATTTCCTCGACGCTTATCCTCCCAGGAAGCGATGAACTCCTCACTGAAGGATGGCGAGTCCAAGACGAGCTTGGTGACCGGGTGGATCTGGTAATCGATGGTGAAATCGATGAGCCACGTCCGACGTCGGTCATCGATTTGTCATCGGGGCAAGCAATAATTTTGCGTGAAGGCGCCGGCGATCTGTCAATGTTCATCCGTGAATGAGTCACCTCGTGATTGAGAGTCGCAGCACTCTCAATCACGAGAAGAACCAGCAAATTGTGACTGGTAAAGATCCCAGTACGTACCTTTTGCTTCGAGCATCTGGTCGTGGGTGCCCATCTCCACCACATCACCATCGACCATGACGATAATCAAGTCAGCGTCGCGGATAGTAGAGAGTCGGTGTGCGATGACGAATGATGTGCGTCCTGTGCGCAACTCGTTCATAGCCTTTTGAACAAGCATCTCGGTTCGCGTGTCGACACTCGACGTTGCCTCGTCCAAAATCAACACTGACGGGTCAGAGATATACGCGCGTGCAATTGTTAAAAGTTGCTTTTCACCAGCGGAGATGTTGTTTCCTTCGTCGTCAATGTGCGTGTCGTACCCGTGGGGAAGTTGCGCAACCAATCTATCGACGCCCGTGGCACGGGCAGCTGCGACGACGTCGGCGTGAGTTGCGCCCTCGCGACCGTAAGCAATATTTTCTTCGATGGTTCCCTCAAAGAGCCACGTATCTTGAAGAACCATGCCGATGCGTTCGCGTAAGGAATCTTTTGTAAAGTCACGTGTTGATACACCATCGATCGTGATTTGCCCAGAGTCAATCTCGTAGAAGCGCATGAGCAAATTCACCAGGGTTGTTTTTCCCGCGCCTGTAGGCCCCACGATGGCAATCTGTTGACCGGGATGCACAGTGAGGTTCAGCCCGCGAATCACGGGTTTTCCTGGCTCGTAACCGAAGCGGACATCGCGGAAGACAATTTCGCCGCGTCGGCGGTCAACATCGACAAGATCGGTGTAGACCGCGCCCGCATCACGGTCCATCTCCGACGTGTCAAGGAAATCAAAAATGCGTTCTCCCGAGGCGGCCCCAGATTGGAGTAAGTTGGTCATCGATGCTACTTGAGCGAGCGGTTGATTAAGCTGACGAGTGTATTGGATGAGCGCCTGAATTCCGCCGATAGTCACTTGTCCGGTGATGACCTGAAATCCACCGTAAATTGCTACAACAACGAATGACAGGTTTGATACAAATCCCATCACGGGCTGTGTGAGCTGCGAGAGCGCTTGTCCACGGTAACTGGCCTGGAAAAGCTTGTCGTTTGATTCGTCGAACACTTGGTCGAACTCATCCTGGAGATTGAATGAAGTGACGACGTCGGCACCGGTAAATGATTCTTCAACGATCGCTGAGACATCGCCCATCGTGTGCCATTGTTTGCTGAATTGAGGTTTGGCACGTTTCATGATGACAATCGTTGCCGCCATTCCCAATGGGTAGACGGCGAGAGCAGCCAGTGAGAGTGACCAGGACAAAGTGAACATCACAGCGACGATCCCGATGAGGGTAAAAATAGATGACAACAGGTTATTGAAGGTTTGCATCAATGTTTGGGTGATGTTGTCAATATCGTTGGTTACACGTGAGAGGAGATCGCCACGTTGTTGGGTATCGATCCACTTGAGGGAGAGCCGATCGATTTTTGACTGTGCCTCAGAACGAAGTCGTTTGCCGAGATTCTGAATCATCACGCGGATGAGGGCGCCGCCGACAAAGTTTGTCACAGCAGAGAAAACATAGAGCCCAACGACGAAAGAGAGCGTGTATCCGAGGCTGGAAAAGTCCACGCCGGTGCCGCTTTTCATCCCATCGACAAGGATATCCGTTCCTGTGCCGAGCAGGACAGGCGCGAAAACTTGGCTGACTACTGATACGAGGATCAAAATCGATAGCGCGATAATTCGTGCTTTTTCATTGCCGAGCATCCGCGCGAGGCGTTTGAGCGCGCCAAGGGTGTCGCGTGCTTTCGAATCTGGAGCTGTTGATCCGCGGCTGGCTCTCATTCCGCCTCCTTGTGAGTTGTTTGTGAATGAACGATTTCTTGGTACACAGCACACGTGGCACTGAGATACTCATGAGTTCCTCTGCCGACGACACCACCGTCGTCGAGAACGAGGATCTCGTCGGCGTGGCGGATCGTGGACACACGTGCGGCAACGATGATGACTCCGACCCCAGCAAGGTAGCGGGGAAGTGCTGTGCGCAGACGGGCGTCTGTTGCGTAGTCAAGAGCAGAGAAGGAGTCATCAAAAAGAATGAGGTCTGCTCCTAATTTTCCAGATGAATCTGGAAGCGCTTTGTAGATCGCCCGAGCGATGGTCAGTCGCTGTCGTTGACCACCAGAGAAGTTCTTCCCTCCGGATTCGACCGTCGCATCGAGTACGTCATTGAGCTTGCTGACGAATTCCCATGCATCGGCTGCTTTCAACGCTGTGATGACACGCTCAGCATCGTACTCGTGGGCAGTACGAATGTGACCGGAAACATTTGAAGCAATTGTTCCAGAAAAGAGAAATGCTTTTTGTGGAACCACGGCGATGCGCTGGCGAAGCTCAGCAGGATCCAACTGTTTGATGGGGATGCCACCGGCTCGAATTTCGCCGTCTGTGGCATCGATCATCCGTGGGAGCAGACGCAAAAGTGATGTTTTTCCTGACCCAGTTGAACCGATAATGCCTACTGTTTTGCCTGGTGCCACAGTGAAGGATACGTCATCAAAAACAGAGGCAGATGCGCCGGGGTATCGCAGGCCGACGCGATCGAATTCGAACGTCAAAGGCATGTCGGGAAGGTGATCGGGGTTGGAAGGTGCCACGATTGATGGTTCGGTTTGGAGAATTTCGTTCACGCGTTTTGCACAAACTTCGCCCCGAGGCAGGAGCATCGCCATCATGCCACTCATCATGACGGATACTAAAATCATCATGAGATAGGAAATGTAGGCGGTGAGTGCACCGACCTGCATTTGTCCCGCTACGATCCGGTGGCCTCCGAACCACACGACGGCGGTTGAGGAAAGACCGACGACAAGTTGAGACGATGGAATCAAGACTGCCCAGAGTAAGCCGATTTTTAACCACGTCGACCGCAGATCAGAATTCGCCTCATCAAATTTTGATCGTTCAACTCTCTGCCGAACGAATGCACGGATCACTCGCACCCCGGTGAGCTGCTCGCGCAACCGGGTATTGATGGCGTCGATTCGTTCTTGCAAAACGCGATAGGTGGGGACGAGGTGTGCCATGACCCATCCAATAATGACAAAGAGAACAGGGACAGCAATCGCTAAAATCCAGGCAAGCGGTGCATCTTGTCGGATTGCCATCACCACGCCACCAACGCCCATAATCGGCGCCATGACCATGATGGTGAAGGTGAGGAGAATAACCATCTGGATCTGCTGAATATCATTTGTTGCACGAGTGATGAGTGACGGCGCACCAAAATGATGAGCATCTGTTGCTGAAAATGATTGCACGTGAGTAAACACGCCGTGGCGTAGGTCTCGGCCAAAGGCCATTGCCGTTTTTGATCCAATATAAATTGCCCCTACCATCGCACTGATCTGGAGCAACGAGACCAAGAGCATCAGAATCCCTTGTGTCCAGATGACCTGCGTGTTACCAGTGAGCACTCCGTCGTCAATGATCGTGGCATTGATCGATGGTAACCATAGGCTTAAGGCGATTTGCATCAGTTGTAGCGCGACAATCGCGGCGACCAAGTGTATGCGACCCACCATAAATTGCCGCACAATACGCAATAACGTCACATTTCCTCAATTCTTCAAATCCTATCGGCCAAGCCTACGCTTATCGAGACGGTTGAGGCGTGATGTGTCCTCTAAATTTTGATAAGGGCGAACACATCAGGGGAATCGTGAGCTGCGATAAAAATCGTGAGCTGCGATAAGGGGAGGAATTCATCACCGGGTTCGAAGAAGTACATCATCTGGGACAACAATGAGCGTATCTAAGAACTATTCGAGGGCCTGACCCCGAAACAATTCCGGGATCAGGCCCTCGCAACCTAGCCAAAAAGGATACTACTTATCCCATCCAGCTTCAGAGAGCATTACAGAATCCAGCTACGCTCCCTCTCTGACAAGGATTACTCCTTACCAGACGTGCCCTTCTGCGGGTCGAAAAGATCATACTTGGCAATGGCCTCGCCGATCTTGGAACGATCGATTTCGCCTCGATCAGCCAGAGCCTGAAGCGCACGAACCACCATCGATGCTGAATCGATGAAGAAGTGGCGACGGGCAGCGCGGCGCATATCCGAGATACCGAAGCCGTCGGCACCGAGGACATAGTAATCACTTGGCATCCATGGACGGATCGAATCCTGTGTCTGCTTGTCAAAATCGGAAGTTGCGATGAACGGACCCGATTCACCCTTGAGCTTGGCATGCAGATAAGCCTCACGCGGAGCTTCCTCAGGGTGGAGGAAGTTATGTTCGTCAGCTTCTAGGCCGTCACGACGCAATTCATACCACGACGTCACAGAGAAGACGTTGGCATCAACGCCCCAGTCGTTCTTGAGCATTTCACGAGCCTCACGTGCCCATGGCACGCCGACGCCCGAAGCCAAAAGATTCACGCGTGGACCATTGCCTTCAGCTTGGTCAATCTTGTGGATACCACGCAGGATACCCTCGACATCTACATCCTCTGGCTCGGCCGGCTGGTGAATCGGCTCGTTGTAAACAGTGAGGTAGTACATGACATTCTGATCGCGTCCGTCGCTGCCGTCACCGTACATGCGTTCGATGCCGCCCTTGACGATATGGCGAATCTCGTAAGCATAAGCCGGATCGTAGGAAACAATCGCCTTGTTAGTTGAGGCAAGGACATGCGAGTTTCCATCCATGTGCTGCAGACCTTCGCCGGTGAGTGTCGTACGACCAGCTGTCGCACCGAGGATGAAGCCACGCGTTAGCTGATCGCCTGCTGCCCAGAATTGATCGCCAGTGCGCTGGAATCCGAACATCGAGTAGAAGATGTAGATGGGCACCATCGGGTACTTGTGAGTCGAGTAGGACGTACCTGCTGCCTGGAAGGCTGCCACAGAACCAGCTTCCGTAATGCCGGTATGCATGATCTGACCCTTGGTGGATTCCTTGTAGGACAAGAGCATGTCGTGATCTACAGCGGTGTATTCCTGGCCGCGCGTATTGAAGATCTTGGCCGTGGGGAACATTGCTTCCATGCCGAAAGTACGAGCTTCGTCAGGAATAATCGGCACGAAGCGATGGCCGAACTTCTTGTCGCGCATGAGCTCCTTGAGGAGACGCACGAATCCCATCGTGGTGGCAACTTCCTGCTTTCCAGAGCCCTTCTTCAACACATCGTAGTGTTTGGCATCCGGAAGCTCAACGCCGCCGACGAAGGGGGCGCGCTTTGGAAGTGGTCCTCCGAGTGCTGCACGGCGATCCATCGCGTACTTCCACGCCTCGGAGTTGTGATCCGGTGTGTAGTACGGAGCGTTGAACGGATCTTCGAGCGACGACTCCGGAATATCGGTCAGACCCAGGGTTTCGCGCAGACCATGGAGATCCATGGTGTTGAGCTTCTTCATCTGATGTGTGCCGTTACGAGCGGTGAAGTTTGAACCGAGTTCGTAGCCCTTAACTGTCTGAGCGAGGATCACGGTTGGTTTGCCCTTGGTGTCCATTGCTCGCTTGTATGCGGCGTAGATCTTCTCAGAGTCGTGGCCGCCACGGCGCAGCCCGAAGATTTGATCGTCAGACAGACCTGAGACAAGTGCCTTTGTGCGAGGATCGCGACCGAAGAAGTTCTCGCGGAAGTAGCCGCCGTCGTTTGCAGAGAAAGTCTGGAAATCGCCGTCGAGAGTGTTATTCATCAATGAAGCGAGGGCGCCGTCCTTATCTTTTGCGAACAGTTCGTCCCATTCGCGGCCCCACAGAACCTTGATGACATTCCAGCCAGCGCCGCGGAATTCCGCTTCAAGTTCCTGGACGATCTTACCGTTGCCACGAACCGGACCATCGAGGCGCTGGAGGTTCGCCGAGACGACGAAAGTCAAGTTGTCGAGATTCTGGTAAGACGCGAAGTGGATCAGGCCACGCGATTCGGGCTCGTCCATTTCGCCGTCGCCCATGAATGCCCATACGTGCTGCTTTGACGTGTCCTTGATACCGCGCTCAAGCATGTAACGGTTAAACCATGCTTGGTAGATAGCGGAAATCGGGCCAAGGCCGAGGGACACTGTTGGGAACTCCCAGAAGTCGTCCATCTGGCGTGGGTGTGGGTAGGACGGCATTCCGCGTCCACCGGAAAATCGTGACGCCTGCTGTCGGAATGAATCTAGATCGGCTTCGCTCAGACGGCCTTCAAGGAAAGCACGCGCGTAGTTACCTGGCGAGGAGTGCCCCTGCCAGAAAATCTGATCGCCGCCATCTTCGCTGTCTTTGCCACGGAAAAAGTGGTTCAACCCTACGTCGTAGAGGGTCGCCTGAGCGGCAAACGAGGAAATATGTCCGCCCACGTGGATGCCATCGCGCTGCTGGCGGGTCACCATAACAGCAGCGTTCCAGCGGATCCAGCTACGGAACTCGTGTTCAAGCTCTTCATTGCCTGGGTACTGTGGTTGCTCAGAGACCGGAATGGTGTTGACGTATGGGGTGTAAAGGTCATCGGTGGTTGAAACACCGCGTGAAGCGGCGCGAGCCTTGAGTTCCTTGAGGATGAAGCTTGCTCGCTCACCGCCGTTGGCGTCGATCATGCCATCCAGAGACTCCAGCCATTCGCGGGTTTCCTCGCGGTCGGAATCGGGAACCTGGTTCAGGAGGCCGTCAATTGTGGGCCTATCCAATGATTCACTCACGTTTATCTCCCTTGTTCTTGTCTTCAAGTACCACCGCAACGCATATTGCGGTGCGCTAGTATCCAATTTACCTTTTTCGGGTCTTTAGCCCTAGTCATTTGGACAAATCGTTGTGGGACAACGGTCACGTTGAGCGGGACTTCCGGCCCGGAAGAGGTAGCTGATAGGAGTGGACATGCATTTCACCTCGCACAGATACCGCTCAAGTACTTAAAATGAGGTGTCAAATAGCGCGCAGGAAGGAAGAACAAGCGTGTCAACAACCACAGCACTCGAGCTGGGCTTTTCGTCGGGTGCGATTGTGCAGGAGTTTGGTTACGACGATGACGTCGACTTCGATCTGAGAGATTTGATCGAAAAGACCACAGGCTCCACGATGGAAGACGAAGACTACACAGCCGTTGCGGATTCAGTTCTTGCGTGGTGGCGCAGTGATGATGGCGATACGGACGACCTTACGGATTACCTCGTCGATTGTGCGGCATCGCTTGAAGGTGCATCGATTATTTGGCTCGCCATTCCTGCGCGCGGTGTGGCAGGGCATGTGAATGCGACCGATGTTGATGAAGCCGCTCGTACGGCGGGGATGAACGCCACTTCTTCTCATGGTTTGAAATCTGATTGGATGCTGTACCGAATTGCCGCTCGTGGAAAATGAGGAGCGGCGAAAGCAAGATAGATCACTTTTTCTGATCTCGCTACCGAAAGAGCGTATCTGTCCCGTAATATTATTGACGGACTCTTAGCTCAGTTGGTAGAGCAACGCGTTTACACCGCGTAGGTCATCGGTTCGAGCCCGGTAGGGTCCACGAAGTCGGATCAGCATCATGCTGATCCGACTTTTCATTTACTTATTGTGAATTCCTCTGAGATTGCGAGTTCCGTAACAGAGTGAGTGCCTATCAAGCCGACAGCGTATGTACAACGCACGGGAATTGAAAGCTCTTTCGGAGAACGGAATGCAATAGTTCGTTTTTCACGGAATACGTCATACTTTGTTATCATTCCTGCACATCTTGAGCATGAACTTGAGCATGAAGCAGAGGCTATCGATCGCTGATTTTGGCATGACTGAGACTTGCGCGCATATGGAGGGACATCGGGACGACGATGGTGGTACGTTTTCTCCTGGTGCGATTCGTGGCTTGTGCAATAAGGAACATTGCAGCTTTGTATCCAATCTCGAAGCTTCCGGTACTCAACGATGTGAGTTCGGGATCTGCCATATCGCAAATCGAGGAATCGTCAACCCCAATAACTGAAACATCAGAGGGAATCTTTGCGCCAAGCCTATGTGCTTGACGCATGAAACCAAAAGCCATCAGATCGTTGTATGCCACAACCGCCGAGGTTATTGAGCGGTTCCAAATACGTGCGCCGTCTGCTCCACCGTGAAGATCAGGGGATAAGAACTTTGTTCGAGTCAGCACAAGCCCATTAGCATGACACTGATCCTTGAGCGCGCGCCAGCGCATCGCATTTGCCCACGACATTTCTGGACCTGCAAGATACAGAACATCCGTGTGTCCAAGTCTTTTCAATTCCCTGCACAGCGTGGTCATTCCACCAGTGGTATCAGGCACAATACATGTGTGCCCATCGAGATAACGATTCATTAATACGAGCGGCTTGACCTTTTCCACCTGAAGAATTGCAGCCGGAGTTAATCGTGAAGAGGCCAGGGCAACACCATCGACATCTGGAAGTAGTTTGCGCAGCGTGTGGGCTTCAATAGCTCCTGATTCATCTGAATTGGCAATCACCACAGCGTAACCGTTTTCGTCAGCTGCTTTATGGAAACCCCGATACATTGTTGCAAATGTGGGATTAGCCATATCCGCAACCATGAGACACAGCACATTAGTAGCTTTATTCCCACTTGCATAGGAGGCGCCAGAGGAACGGAAACCAAGTTCACGAGCAGCTGAGAAAATCCGCTCCGCGCTATCAGTTGACACGCGCGCAGGGTTTGAAAATGCGCGAGAAACTGTTGAAGGAGAAACTCCTGCTACTTTGGCCACATCGTAAATCGTGGCATTCTTTTTTCTCATCACAAAAATCCCAGATTCTACTCTAGTTCTGCATTGAATATTTACATAGTAACAATGAAAGCAGAACGGGGTTTACGGTGCTGAAAATCGCAGCAAAGCTCCTGTGCGAAGCATTTTATTCTCCGCACAGGAACTTTATGAACGGGTCATAATACTGCAGTCACTTTGAAACGGAATCTAACTTGAAAACCTTGCGGGGCTGGTCGGAAGTCAAAGCCTTGATCCAGTAGAACGCGCTGCTGCGTGAAATGCGCCCTTCAACCACATATCGTGCGAGGAATACCGAATCGAGGCGGCGTGACATATCGTGGCGTGCTGGTATTGATAAGAAAGCACGCGTATCATCAATGAACCCCGAAGCGCGCGAGAAACCGGCAGTCTCCGTCGTCGCGGATCTAAAACGCAAAATTGCATCTGGCGCGTCAATAAACCACCACGGAGCACCGATAAAAACTGACGGGTAGAAGCCAGCAAGGGGAGCAAGTTCACGAGAATACACCGTTTCGTCAATGGTGAAAAGCACCAGATGAAGGCGCGGATCATTTCCATATTTTTCAAGAAGCGGACGGATATTCTTCGTGTATTCAGTCTGGAGGGGAATATCGTGGCCGGTATCTGGCCCAAAAGCCTCAAAAGAGGCACTGTTGTGGTTGCGATACACCCCTGGGTGAATCGTCATCACGAGGCCGTCCTCAACGCTCATACCCGCAAAACGCAACAACATTGCACCTTCGAAAACATCCGATTCATGCGCGGTGAGGCCTTCATTGACTGCCTTGCGGTACAAGGTGCCAAGTTCATCGTCGTTGAGATCGAGAGTGAGCGGATGAGCAACACCAAAATCAGCAGAGACAGCGCCGTGCTCGATGAAACGAGCACGTGAAGCGCGAAAACCTTCAAGGTAGCCGACAAAAGAATCAACATCGCAGCCAACTGAGGCAGTCAGGGCTTGTGCATGCGAGCGCCACTGCGGTTTACGCGTATTGACATAAGGATCGGGGCGCCATGTTGGGATCACGCGACCCGTGAACGTCTCATCGGTTGCAAGAGCGGCATGGTATTCCAAAGAGTCGAGAGGATCGTCGGTAGTTGCCAACACATCGATTGGGAAAGAGTCAAAAAGGGCGCGCGGTCGGAACTCATCACTTGTGAGCTTCGCACCGATAATGTCGAAAAGCTTATCTGCGTTTTCAGCGCATGGTTCTTCCTCAATTCCGAACAAAGTGACAAACTCGTGTGTGAGCCAGTAACCCGATGCGGTGCCGTCAAGTAGACGCCAATTCTCACAAAAGATGCGCCAGGCAGCACGCGGATCGACAGGATCTGATTTCCCAACGCCGATTGAAGCCAGATCCACCCCCGCTGCGTGAAGCATACGGAATACATAATGGTCATAGGTCAAGAACAAGTTCGTTGCATCAGAAAAAGGCTCATTGTCAAGCAACATTTTGGGATTGACATGACCGTGAGGAGAAACAATAGGCAAATCTTTCACAGACTCGTACAGTTCACGGGCAAGCCCGCGAATTTTTTCATCAGCGGGAAAAAGGCGATCAGGATCGAGAAAAAGTGTGTTAGTCATGTGGAACATCCTTGTCACAAATAATGAGCTAGTAGGTGGGGAGAGCGAAATTCGTCTCAGCGCCTAGTAAATCGAGTAGATCCAGTAAGCTCAGTAAATCCAGTAAGTAAATGCGAATAAGTATCGAAAAGCGGGTGTGGAGGCAAGGCGGAGGGTTTATCCCTCCACACCCAAGAGCGATCTATGCGCGAGTTAGCGTTGAACGCGGGCGTTACCGCCCCCGACGAGGCGTTCAACTTCTGCCAGAGAGGCCATTGAGGTATCGCCAGGCGTGGTCATTGCCAGAGCACCATGCGCAGCCCCGTAGTTGACAGCCTTTTCGATATCACCGAACTCCATCAAACCATAGATCAAACCTGATGCGAAAGAATCACCGCCTCCCACGCGATCGAAAATCTCCAGGCCATTGCGCTGAATCGCCTGGACGAAACCTTGCTCACGGCTCCAGGCAACCGCACCCCAATCGTTGATTGTTGCAGTGCGAACTTGGCGTATTGTGGTGCCGATTGCTTCAAAATTCGGGAAAGCAGCGCTCGCCTTTTCGATCATCTTTTTGAATGATTCAACTTCAAGATTATCGAGATTCTCATTTGCACCTTCGATTTCAAAACCGAGTGAGGCAGTGAAATCTTCTTCGTTACCGATCATCACATCAACATACTGTGCAAGTTCACGGTTCACTTCTTGGCACTTTTCTTGGCCGCCAATGGACTTCCATAGCGATGGGCGGTAGTTCAGATCGTAGGAGACAATGGTTCCGTACTTTTTAGCAGCGGACATTGCTGCTTTTGCAACCTCAGCGGTAGATGGCGATAGCGCTGTGAAAATACCACCTGTGTGGAACCAGCGCACGCCTAGGGAACCGAAAAGATGATCCCAATCAATATCAGTGGGAAGCATCTGCGAAATAGCTGTGTTGCCGCGGTCGTTATTTCCCACAGCTCCACGAACGCCAAATCCGCGTTCGGTAAAATTCAAGCCATTACGTACGCTTCGGCCAACACCATCAGAGTCAACCCACTTAATGAAAGAGGTATCAACACCGCCTTGAAGAATTAAATCTTCAATGAGCATTCCAATGTCATCACGCACAAGTGCTGTGACGATTGCAGCACGGCGTCCAAAGGCACGCCGTGAACCGCGTGCAACATTGTATTCCCCGCCACCTTCTGAGACAGAAAAACGACGTGCGGTGCGGATACGTCCTTCGCCTGGATCAAGACGAAGCATCACTTCACCGAGTGAGACGATATCGTAGCGGCACTCATTTCCAGGGCGCAGAACGAGTGTCATCGTGTAGCCTCCTGAGCAATAGACATCGCTTGTTGAGAAAGTTCTGTAATGGCAGCGAAATTGCCTGCTTCCACAAGAGACGTAGAGACCATCCATGAACCGCCAACGGCGGCAACAAAGGGCTGAGCGAGCCATTCTGCAGCATTTTTATGGGAAATTCCACCTGTTGGGAGGAACTTTAGTTGTGGGAAAGGCGCTGCGAAGGCCTTCACGAGTGGAAGACCGCCCAGTGCAAGAGCAGGGAAAAATTTCACGACGTCGATGCCCCATTCAAGAGCGGCCATGATATCTGTTGGGTTGGCAATTCCAGGAAGGAGCGAAATATTTCGATCAGAAGCAACTTGGGCGACATCAGCAGAGAAACCTGGGCTGACAAGGAACTGTGCGCCGGCATCAATTGCAGCGTTTGCTTGCTCAGCGTTAATCACGGTTCCAGCTCCAACAGTGATGTCAGGAACATGTTGTGCGATTTGCGCAATGCACTGTGCTGCTACTGGTGTGCGGAAAGTGACCTCTGCACTTGTGATTCCACCGGCGAGCAGAGCACTTGCCGTTGGCACGGCATCCTCAACACGGTTCAGGACAACGACGGGGACAATCGGGGTCTTCTTGAGAAACACACGCGGCGATGGTATGGACATAGCGTATTTTCCTTCCTCACTATCAGTTCTTCATCTTGGAGATGGACTCGTAAAGTCCCGAGAGATAGACGGCTCCCAGGGCACGATCATAAAGCGGATAGCCTGGGCGTCCGGTTTCACCCCAAATCATTCGTCCGTGATCGGGGCGAATGTACACATCTGGGTTCGTATCGTAGATAGCTTCCATAATGGCGTGCATGTCCAGATTGCCAGTGGAGGAAGGATGCGGAGCCTCGTGGAACTTCTTTTCACCGAGATATTTCACGTTGCGCACATGGGCAGCGTTGAGCAGTCCTCGCTGGCCAAACTCACGGAAAATTGCAGGAACATCGTTTTCAGGGTTAGATCCAAGAGAGCCAGAGCAGATGCAAAAACCGTTGTATTGCGAATCGTAGAGTTTAGCAATCTTATCCATATCTTCGCGGTTACGATAGATACGCGGAAGGCCGAACAGATCCCAGGCCGGATCATCAGGATGGCACGCCATCTTGATTCCGACTTTTTCAGCGGTAGGGATAATCCCTTCAAGGAAGTAACGGAAATTATTGCGCATATTCTCATGGTCGATATTTTCATACAGAGCCATGACTTCATCGAGGCGTTCAAGGCGCTCAGGCTCCCACCCTGGAAGCGTCAAACCTCCTGATTCTTTGGCAGTGAGCTCAACGATATCGCGCGGTGTCATTCCTTCAACATCGGCGTGATCGTAGTACAGGCAGTTCGAGCCGTCCTCAGTTTCATGAGCGAGTTCGGTACGTAGCCAATCAAATACAGGCATAAAGTTGTACACCACAACCTTGACGCCGTTATTCGCGAGGTTTTCCAAAGTGGTGTTGTAGTGAGCGATGTACTCATCGCGCGTATCAAGACCCATTTTGATGTCCTCATGGACGTTGACAGATTCGATTACTTCGCACTCTAAACCAGCAGCATGTACAGGGGCGATCATTTCCTTAATCTCGTGATCTTCCCAGACTTCACCTGCAGCTTTTCCTGAAAGTGTTCCCATGATGCCCGTTACTTCTGGAATCTGCTTAATGTACTGCAACGGAATCGGATCGTAGCCTTCGCCGTACCAGCGGAACGTCATCTTCATTGGTGTCTCCTTATAATATTTTTAATAAAAATGTGGACTTTTCAGTTGGCGTATTCGCGCTCAAGGACGCGGCGTACAGCACCTGGAGCACTGATGAGCTCAGCGAAGTAGACCTCAACTTTCTTCGCTAAAGGTGTGGTGTACAGATCGACTGCGAAAATCTGTGCATTGGACAAAATAGGTGCGAGAATCTCATGTGTCTCATCCGCGCTGAGAGCAGCGCCAAGATGCACGTTGCCAAGTAACTCTTGGAGTTCGTCAAGCAAGGGATCCGAAGCCGGCGTAAACGATTCTCCGTCGTCGGCAATGCCTGTGAGGTATCGCAACCATAGAGCGAAAACAAGCGGAATCGTGTGAAGCAAATCAAGGTCGAGATCTCGTTCAATATATTTCTTAATCGTTTCGCCAAAACGAATCGGGATTTTTTGCGAGGTATCCATGGCGATACGCGCTGGGTCATCGGGAAGATACGTATTGGGGAACCGAACGTTAAGAACCTCGCGCAAGAAATCTTCAGGTGCAACAACACCTGGATCAACGACGACGGGCAATCCTTCTTTCCATCCCAACTCGTTTACCATCGCAGACAGAGCAGGATCGCGCATTTCTGAATCGATTGTTGGCATGCGCAGCAGGCACCCGCTGACTGCGAGCGCTGTATGCAACGGGTTCAAACACGTGGTAACTTTCATATTCTCGAAATCGTCACACACTTTACGATCAACGATCCGCACGCCGTAGTTTTCAAACGGCGGGCGTTCACCAGCAAATTTATCCTCGATAATGAGGTATTCGGTTGGCTCAGCATTGACAAAACCGGCAACTGGTGTGCGCCCAACGAGTTCGATTCCCATGTCAGTAAAACCGAGTTCAGCAAGTTGACGCGAGACTTCTTCATGAGGGCGCGGGGTGATCTTATCGATAACAGAAATGGGGAAGGCAACGTTCTTTTCATCACTCAGCCAAGAGATGAAATCGCTAGTGACGAGGCCTTTTTCTTCCCAGCCGCGAGCAACAATGAGGATAGATTCGCGTAATTTATCGCCGTTGTGGGAGAAGTTATCGGTAGAAAGCATCGTGATGGGTGCTCCGCCAGCTTCAAAGCGGTGCAGAAGGAGCCCGGCTATCAGTACCATCGTATGAGCGTGATATCCGTGAGGGTCGGTGATCAGTTCTTCGACGAGCATTGGCTGGAGTTCGCCAGTGGAGGTATGGACTGCGTAACCTTTTTCTGTGATTGTGAAAGACACCAAGGAGAGGGAATCACTGCGGAAGATCTCAACGAGACGGGCGAAGTCTTCTTCACGCTGCGTGGCGAGGGCTTCGCTTAGGCCTGCAATCACACGAAGATCCCGCTTTCCATCTGGGTTTAGCGTTACGCCTAACGACATCAGATCATGTGCCACAAGCTGGAGGTCTAACTCTTTGGGGGAGAGCGTTTGTACCCCAGTGACTGGCCACATGTGTCCGTCAGTAATGAGATCATGAGCGATACGGGCAACGAAGATTCGGAAAATATTTCCAGGGCCGATTTGTACCCATCGCGGTGTTTCTTTTCCGGTCTTTTGCATATGAGCCACGTCGAAAGACGGCAGGCGAATATCGCCTTCAATGTTAGTTAGGCCTTTGAGGTTGAGTTCCATTTCATGCGCCTTTGCTTGGGAATTAAAGGGGATAATGTGAATGTAGTATGCGGCACTGTGGCAGGGAGGGATGTTGCCTTAACTTGCCACAGCGTTGCGTGGTTTCTCACGCATCGCTAACTGGCTCTACCGTTGTCGATTGTTACCCATGGGACAGTGGAAGGAAGCAACGAGGAATACTCTTCGATAAGTGAAAGTTGATACTCTCCTGCATACTCTTCAGCGAAGAATCGGGGGAGTGCTTCGCGTGTGAAACGTTCCCATGAGCGGGCTTCGTCGCCAGGGAGGATGGGATACCACAAAATGCCTTGTTCGGCTGCGGTTTTTCCGTCTCCTGGCGCATCGCCGATCAACAAAATATGATCGTCGCGGTAACGCCCTTTAGCGAAAAGATCAATATGCTGTGATTTTGTGCCCCACTCTTGGCCAGCGATGACTTGGACGTATTTCGCTAGGTCATGCTCGTCCCATTCACGGTGGAGCATGTCCAGTGAGGCTGCGGAAACAACCATTGTGTCGGCGTTTTCGCACATGGCTTCGAGTGCGTTTCTCACACCAGGGAAGGGTTGAGTATTGTGAACCATCCAGGCGACGAGCTCATTGACAATCTTCCCCCATTTGATGCACTGTTCGATCTCGACAGAAGGATGTTGTTCCAACCAGGTGGTGATACCGCTTTCGGATAGTGGCATCCCGCTGCTTAAGAACTGTTTGAGATCCTCGCCCACGGGAAGTTGGATTCCAGATTCGATCACTTCAGGGCGTTTCTTGAGTAGCTCGAAGAACCGATCAATACTTGCCCAGCGGTTGATCCCACGGGTTTGTGAAAAAAGATTCACAAAGAGCGCGGTTTCGCGGGCAATCGTGGAAATAGGTTGTAGATCGAAGGCTTTGATATACGCTGGAGCGAAACATTCGTAATGTTTGATCGTCATTTGATCAATTGCACAGCCATCTGAGTCGATTCCGATGAAGAAATCGCGCTGTGGTGTGAATTGTGCCAGTGGATGTGAAACTGGAGTGGGAGTATTGGACATTGCTTTTCTCCTGAGATCCCTTTTCAGATTCGGGTATCGATCTTGCCGCAGAACGCATCCACGGGGCTCACACCGGTGAACTCGCTCTTACCTTCGAGTTTGTCAACAAGCGCTTCTAAGGTGAACTGTTTGTCATCATAAGTATTGATGTAGGTTTTCACTTGCGGAACATCAACAAGAGCATAGGGAGTGGCAGTCGAAACGTAAATTGTCGGGATTTCAAAAACGTACCACGGAATGTCTACTGTGCCTTTTGTTGCTGGCCACATTACGCGCTCGGTAGGTTGCATCATTCCGTCAATCTTGGAGATCAACAGGACAAGATCGTAGGCATCAGTTAAGCGAGCGATTGGAGCTTTGCCGGCATAAGCATTTTTGACAGATTGTGCTTGTTCTTCCGGTGTCATGGTTGCGAGTTTGTCGAGAAGGGACTCATGGCACGTCACGTCGTAGCCGCGCTCACGCAGGAGTTGTGCGACGCGGTCGGCGGGGTGTTCGTTTTCGCCGCCCCCGCCAAAAGCACGAGAAATTGGGTTTTGAGGTCCTGATACTGACACGACAAGCACACGCTTTGAGGTAGCAGGGGAGAGAGGAAGAACATTTTGTTTGTTTTTGACAAGAGTGATTGCTGCATCAGCAACATCTTTCGCTACGTTGGTGTTTGATGGCAGACCAATGCGTGCCATAGCGCTATCTTTCGGTGGAAGAATTTCTTCCTGAGGAATGAGATGAAGTTTGAGGCGAGCTTTCAAACCTAAGATGCGTGTGAGTGCTTCAGTGAGTCGTTCATCGGTGATGATCCCATTGCGGTAGCCTTCCATCATCCATGCAAAGTCTTCGTCGGGATCATTGAAGAAAAGAAACAAATCACAGCCGGCTGCGATAGCGCGTGGAAGGAGGTCTTTGCGCGCCATTGCCCCTGTCAGGCCAACCATATGTGATGCATCGGTGACGACGACGCCGTTGAATCCCATTTTGCCGCGCAAAAGATCGGTGAGGATTTCTCGTGAAAGTGTTGCAGGCAGGAGATCATCGTCGCTCATTGATGGGTTGAAATGTTTTTGATAGGCGGGTTGCATGATGTGCCCGGCCATAATCGATGGCAGTCCTGCATCGATTAACCCCTGGTAGACTTTGCCGAAAGTCGCATCCCATTCATCAGTGGAGTAATGGTTGACTGAAGCGCTCAAATGTTGATCGCGTTCGTCGAGTCCATCGCCAGGGAAGTGCTTCGCGGCAGGGAGTATTCCAGATTCCATAATGCCTTTCATATAGGCAAGAGAAAGTTCAAGAACCTGATCGGGATCTGATGAGAAAGAACGGTTAGAGATAATAGGATTTCGCCAGTTGCGCATAATATCCACGATTGGGGCGAAAGACCAGTTGCATCCGATAGCGGAGGCTTCTACACCGCTGATGCGTCCGAGTTCATAAGCCCAGCGTGCATCGTGGGTGGCACCGATCTTGACTTCGTAGCCGACGTAGGTGCCGTCGGTACATGCGCCGTTGCCGCCTGCCTCAGTGTTAGCTGCAATGAGGAGAGGAATACGCGATTTTGTTTGCAAGATGTAGTTTTGATCCCACACTTCGCTTGCAGAAGCAGGATTGTAGCGCACAGCACCGATGTGATAGTTATCCAAAATACTGGTGAGGTATTCTTCTGTGCGTTCAGCCCCCATGTTGACGAAGAGTTGGCCGATCTTTTCTTCAAGGCTCATTGATTCGATTGTTGAATGTACCCACTCAATCGCTTGAGCATCGAGATTGTAGGGCTGCGAGGTTAAATCTACCATGGGGGCTCCTTCAAAAGTGTTTGTGATGAATAACGGGGCTGGCGTGGAACCCGTGTTTTGCGCCGGTATGAGAGGCGGCGCAAAACACGCAAAAATTACTTGGTGAGTGCCTCACGGCGCTCTTGAAGAATCGCTGTATTCTTCTCAACAGCTTTCTTTGAGAGCGGGTAGAGGAAGTAGAGGGATGCGGCCACGAGAGCGATGCCGATTCCAGGAACAAGATTTGAGAGCATGAAGATGTTGTCAACAACATTGGGGTTTTGAACATCTCCAGCTTTTGCAGCCACTTCGTCAAAACCGATCCAATTTAATGCAATACCTGTGAGGAAACCAGCAAATGCTTGCCCAACTTTACGTGCCCACGAATAGATAGCGTAAACCGTGCCATCATCGCGCTGGCCGGTGCGAACTTCTTGGAAGTCGATAACATCGGTGATAAAGGCCCACACAAGGAAGTTGAAAATTGCGATCATGAACTGCGCGACAGCAAAGAGAACAACCCAGATGTAGAAATTCTTTGTTTGCAGGCTATAAGCCAAGACGAGAACCCCGCCGCCGATGATTGAAGAAACGATAGCCACTTCTTTCTTACCGAAGCGTTTTGCAAGATAAGGAGCGATGACAATCAGGGCAAAGGTGGGTAAGAGGCCTGCGAAATTAGCAGCGGCTTGGAGCTTACCGTTTCCAAACCAATTCAGAACGAGGTAGCCAACCATACCAGTGAGGAAAAGGTTAGCCAAAACCAAAATGAGTGCAGCAACAATCAACCCAAGAAGCGCGCGGTTGGTGACAATCGTGCCCAGCATTTTACCGATACCGGGGCGATTGGCATTCTGTGTAAAAATAACGCGTTCTTCAACGAGGTAATAGCATATTGCGTAGCACACAACTGCCAGAACAGAGCATGCAATCGAGGCATACGTCATCATATTTCCGTCAAGCACCGAAACGCCTTTATCATTTTTGGTGTAAACGATCAACGGCAGAACAGAGGTGATGATGAGCATGGCGAGGTTTGCGCCAGTCGAGCGGTAGACGGACAACTGTGCTCGATCGTCAGAGTTAGCTGAGATCACTGATGCCATAGAGCCGTATGGAATATTAATTGCGGTGTAGCAGATTGACCCCCACAGGAAGTAGGTCGCGCTCATCCACACGACTTTCATGGTATAGGAGTTGAAATCTGCAATGAATGACAGGTACATCAACGCTGAGGCAACCGCAACCGGCACTGCAATGTACTTGATCCAACGCTTGAACTTGTACCCTGGGTTGGGGACAGGCAAGCGGTCAATCAAAATTCCCATACCGACGTCGGTGAAGGCATCAACAAGGCGGGCAACGAAGAAAAGGACTCCCACATGAGCAGCTTTGACACCGACAACGTTGGTAAAGAAGATCATGAAGAACGTTGCTTGAAGAATGAAAGTGAAGTCGTTACCAAAATCTCCAAACATATAGCCGATTTTGTCGCGAAGCCCAAATGGCCGTTTGTGTCCCTGGGGAATGGAAGCGCTCATGCTTTTCCTTTCAATTTAAGATTGCGCCGATGCAATCGCTGAAGCGTCTTTGCTGTTGCGGGTGTGCCGCTATGACGGTGAAATTCCCATCGCGTCATGTGAATATCGTGACATTGTGGCATGGGCGACATCGAACATGTTGCCAAAAGTTGGCTTATCGAGACAGAGCACAGGGAGAAAATAGTTTTCAGTAGTCACGACGGCGGGACTAAAGTCTTTGTAAGCAGCAGGAGTTGTGCGTGTTTTCCTAGCTCACGGAAATACGTTACTGATGAAAGGAGGTGGCTGTACAGTGCAAATGTCTCACCACCTCCTTAGCGACACTCAGTATCCGATAGATGCGAGATAAGCCCTGGAATCAGCTAAACAATCGAACGGATCACGACCGTAGGTCATATCCTGCTCAATAAAGAGGTATTCTGCGCCAGCGTCGATTGAGGCAGGCAGAAGCTGAGGCCAGTTCATATTTCCTTGGCCAACTTCAGCAAATTCGACAATATTGACGAACATCGAGTAGCCTTCTTCAACCTTGCCCTGAGCAAACAGGTCCAACGCTTTTTCAGGTAAAGATCCAACACGAAAATCTTTGACATGAATGAGTTTGCACACCCCAGAATACTCACTGAGCATATCTAAGGGAGCCATGCCACCACGCTGTACCCAGTGAAGATCGACCTCAAAATTCACATGCGGAGCCACGCGGCGCACAATATCAAAGATTCTTTCGCCATCAAACTGTGCCAAATCCACATGGTGGTTGTGGTAGCACAAGGTGATACCTTCCTCTTCTTGGAGCTTCTGAGCCCACGGTTCAACCTCTGCTGCCCAGGCTTCACAGCTCTCTTTTGAGGTCATAGCGCTAAAAGGCATCATTCCAATGCGTAAAAAACGGCAATTGAGGCGTTTTGAATCGGAAACGATTTTTTCATAGTGCTCAACAAAGTTGTCTCCATTTGCCATTGGAGTAGGGGCGAGAGCAACGGAAAGTGCACCAACCTCGATCCCTAATTCTTTTACTCCACGTTCAAGGTCTGCTACGGTTGCTTCATCCATCGGAATCTGTGACACTTCAACAGCGTGAAGATCCATGCGAGCAATTTTTTCCAAAACTGACCACATGCCTTCCTGGGCAACCTTGTCTTTAAGCATCATCATTTGGACACCAAGAACAGCCATTTTTCCTCCTTCGCTTAATGATTGTCAGTGTCCACTATTGACGGGACTCAAACTTGCCTTCAGCCTCGATGCGTTCGTTGAGTAGTTCGAGGTAGAGATCCTCATCGAAGTTCTCCAATGACACTTCTGTGCCAGTCCAGGAGGACAGATGAATGGCGTTTGCCAGTGCAACGCCGTGGATCCCGTCAGCAATAGGAGCAAGTGGTTCGGCGTTGTGCAGAATCTGTGCTGCAAAGTTTTTCAAGACTTCTACGTGCTGTCCGCCCCATACTGACTCATAGGTTTTTGTTTCGGTTGTCATCAAGGATTCGCGATCGAGTTTTCCGGTGAAGAGAGCAACGATTTCTTCCATCCCCATTTTGTCTGAGAGCGCACGCTCGTCATCAATGAGGCGTGTGATGTGGACAGTGTCGGAGTTTTCCACCACGATTTTCCCACGATCGAAAAGAATTTCGAGTCGGTCAGTTCCAGGTAAATCGTTGGTAGAAGTAATGAAAGTGCCAGTTGCGCCATTGCCGAAATCTGCTAGGGCATTGACTTCATCTTCGACGACGATATCGCGGCGGTACCCATAGGCTGCTTTAGCGAACACTGATTTTGGTGTCCCACACAGCCACTGCCATAGATCAAGCTGGTGTGGTGCCTGGTTGACGAGAACGCCTCCCCCTTCTCCACCCCATGTTGCTCGCCATTCGGACTGGTTGTAATAGCCCTGGGGACGCCACCAGGTGGTGATGATCCACGAGGTGTGGCGCAGGGAACCGAGTTCGCCAGAATCGATCAATGCTTTCAAATCCCTGTAGAGGGGGTTTGTGCGTTGATTGAAGAAAACACCGCATTTCACATCAGGTGTGTTCTGCGCAAATTCGATGACTTCGCGTGCCTGTTTTGTGTAAACACCAACGGGCTTTTCGATGAGTGTGTGAATTTTGCGTTTGAGAGCTTCAATGCCCATTTCAGGGTGAAGATAGTGAGGTACACATGTCACGATTGCGTCGATGGTTCCTGAATCGAGCATGTCGATGTAATCGGTGAAAAAAGGAACACCGTAGGAATCTGCTGCCTCTTTCTTTTCGGGGAGGATGTCGCAGATTGCACCGATTTCCATTTCTGGTACGTGCCCTTCGGTGAGGAACTTTGAATACATTGTTCCTTCGGCTCCATGTCCGATAATGCCTAAACGTACTTTTTGTGTCATGATTTTCCTCTCCATAGGGTCATCACAAGGATGAGTGTTCATAAATTGTTTGGGCAGTTTTCAGCGATTCATAGGCTTCGCGCGGGGAAATCCAAAATGCTTCAGGGGATTCGAGTGTGGAATAGAAATCGCGGAAGAGAATTTCATGGCTCACGCCCCAATAGGTTCTTCCTGAGGAAGCGGCATGGCGTTCAGGGTAGTATTCTGTGTGCCCATCGTTCCACTGGATCGTCAAGCCGTCTCGGATAGTGGCGGTTGCCTTATCCGTATAAATTTCGAGTTCAACGGGTCTGTGAGCGGTATTCGCAAGAGTCGCATACATCGTGCTCGTTGCGCCATTGGGGTGCGTCAGAAACAGGTGTGCACTTTCATCAACTTCGATTAGTGAACGCAAGCGATCGAGTGTTACTGATCCACTCACCGAGGAAATACCTCCCATGAACCAATGAAGGAGATCAATTGTGTGGATTGCTTGATTCATCAGCAGTCCACCGCCCGAGCCTTCCCATGTACCACGCCAGGGGCGTGAGCGATAGTAGTTCGCATCGCGGCTCCAGACCATATTTGCGTACGCACCGGTGATAGTCCCAAGTTCTGCATTCGCAAGGTGCGCGTGCAGGATTTGGCTAGAAACGTTATAGCGGTTTTGGAAACAGATACCGATTTTTCCTGATGCTTTTTCGCTCGCGTCGACGATGGCTTTTCCTGCCTCAAGGGAATGCGCAAGCGGCTTTTCTTGGAGGACATGGTATCCGCGTTCGAGTAGGTCAACGGTGAGATTCGCGTGCATATTGTGCGGGGTAGCAACATGCGCGACGTCGAAGGGAAGGTTTTCGACGAGATCGTGGTAACTACTGAAATAGGGAACGTTGTAATTGCGGGCTAAGTTACGCGCACGTTCGACATCGGTATCGCATACGCCAACAAGAGTGGCATCTTCGATCTGTGCTATTCCTTCTGCATGAACAACGCTCACATCTCCACATCCAATAATCACCGCCCGTTTCATCGGAAGTCCTTTCCCATTTGTGACAGGACATGGACGAGGGCGTTGTAGGCATCGGTCCACAGATCCGGCCCGCACAGTCCACCGAAAGCATTGAAATCACCCAGATGGGGCTCAATGGAGAGGAACCCATCGAAGCCATCGGCTTCAAGTGCGCGGAAAAGTTGTGGAAATTGGCCATCACCTTGCCCAGATGGAAGAACCTTGTTGAGATCATCAACGATCTCAGTCGCTGAAGCATCCTTGCAGTGGATGTATTCAATGTAGTCTTTGACAACTGGATAGGCTTCGTCAGCTGGAGCAACGCCCACCTGAACGTAGTTTGCTGGATCAAAGATTGCGCGATAGTTTGGGGAATCGATTGTTTGCATAAGATCCGCTACGCGTTGGGGTGTGTCACCGTAGATATCTTTTTCGTTCTCATGCAAGAGGGTGATGCCCTCTTTTTCAGCAAGGTAAACCATTGCCCGCGTGCGTTTCATGACTTCTTCGCGGTAAATAGCAGGATCGGTGCCTTCTGGGATAAAGAAAGAGAACATGCGAATGTAGGGTGCTGAGAAAAAGTGGGCAACATCCATCGCGTGGACAGCGCGTTCAAAATGTTTCTCAAAGGGTTCAGTGATGAGAATTTTGCCGAGATCTGAACCAATTGAGGATACAGAAATTCCTGCCTCGCTCAGCTGCGTTTTTGCTTGCTCAAGCTGAGCGGGATCCAGATCAAGAACTTTTGTTCCCCAGGCGCTTCTGAACTCCACGTAGGATATGCCAAGGGTGTTGAAGAGTTCAATCTGTTCAGTGAGGTCTTTGGAAATTTCGTCAGCAAATCCGGTAAGAGTCCACATTGTTACACCTTTGAACGCAGGGAAAGGAGCGGCACAACAATGTGATCCGCACCATGTTTTCACTGCTATTCTAGTGAGGGGGTGAGTGTGGTGTCTCTAAAGATTTCCTTGCTTTGTCGGCAACTTTTGGCAACATTTCCTGCAAAAATAAATGCTAGGACTTTAGTCTGGAGCGCTAGTGTGGCCACGCGAGTTCGCGCTCCCAACAAATCTCGCACTCAATGACGCTGAGTGAGGCGAGAAATACTGGCACGATATTTTACAGCTTCCTCATATTCGGCTTGAACTTTTGCTTTATGCTTTGCTGCCACTCTTGCTCCAACTCCCTTGCGTAGAACGCATGTGGCGGCAATCCAGATAGCACCCACCCACACAATGGAAAAGATAATAGCCATGAGAGTGAGGAAATCCTGAGCCAAAATGATGATGAGAACTGCGACGAATACAAGAACCAGGATCGCGCTGATTTTCCCTCCGGGAAGTTTGAATGTAGACGCGTCATGCTCAGCCGGGCGTCGAAGTCGATACACCAGGTAAGCCCACACAATCATCACCCAGACGAAGATGAAGAGAAGCGAAGAAACAGAGGTGACCATCGTGAACACTTCCATAATGGTGCCACCCGTTTCCATGAGCGGAATAGAGGTTAACAGAATGGCGCAGGAGATCATCAACGATTTTTCAGGGATGAAACGTCCCGAGAGCTTCGCTAAGCCTGCAGGCGCCTGACCATTACGTGCGAGGGAATAGGCCATACGGGATGTCGAATACACTCCAGAATTGCACGACGATGCTGCCGAAGTGATCACGACAAAATTCACTACAGATGCTGCGGCGGTGATTCCGACCAGCGAAAAGAGGTTAACGAACGGAGAAAGCTCAGGATCAACCTCATTCCATGGAGTCACCATCATAATCGTTCCGAGCGCAAGGATATAGAACATCAAGATGCGCAAAGGAATCGAATTGATCGCTTTGGGGAGCGTGATTTCGGGGTCTTTCGCCTCACCTGCTGTAGTGCCGACGAGTTCAATTCCGATAAAAGAGAAGATCGCCAGCTGAAATCCGCCGAAAAATCCAGTGATGCCGTGCGGGAAAATATCGATATTGCCTTTTGAATCAAGCCAGAGATTGCTTACACCGGACTGAATCCCATTCGGGGAAGTGAAGTGACTAAATGCCAAGACACACCCCATAACGATCAAAGCAACAATTGCTACGATTTTCACCAAGGAAAACCAAAATTCAGTTTCTCCAAATGCCTTCACTGTGAGGGAGTTCAGGAGGAAAATAATGCCCACCATAATCAGGGCAGGAATCCACAGCGGCAAATTCGGCCACCAAAAATGCGTGTAACCCGCAACCGCAATGACTTCAGCAGTCGCAGTGACAATCCAGCACAGCCAGTACGTCCATCCCACCACGAAGCCTGCGGTAGGCCCAAGGATGTCGGCGATGAAGTCAGAAAACGTGTGGTAGCCCTCGCGCGAGAGGAGAAGTTCGCCCATCGCACGCATGATGAAGAACAGGACAAATCCGATAATGGCGTAGACCAAAAGAACAGAGGGACCCGCCGTCGAAATTGTTTTTCCTGAGCCCATGAATAGGCCAGTGCCAATTGCGCCACCGATTGCAATCAGCTGGACGTGGCGATTAGATAAGCTACGTTGTAACTCCACATTTTCTCCTTCTTCAGTGCCGCGTTGTTTGGAGTGCAATAACTCAACAAAGGTGATGCGCACTGGTAAGTCCCACTGCCGCGGCGGCAACGCAAACCACAATCATACCAGTGCTATTGAGTAGCGCGATCCACCTTTCTCCACGGTGTGCTAGTTTCACGGAATCTAATGATGCAGTCGAAAAAGTAGTGAATCCACCACAAAACCCGGTTCCAAGTATCGCCAGCCAATATGGAGATAGGGCTCCGGTGTTCGCGGCACCAGCACAAATGCCAAGTAAGAAGGAACCAAGAGTATTCACCACCCATGTCCCACGTGGCATACGCGAATCAGCACTGGTCAGGGCGTCGTCGAGAAGGAAGCGGCAAGCAGCTCCTAGACCCGCGGCAAGCGCGAGAAAAGCGATCACGGCCTGCCTCCCATACGACCCCCAATCCTGCAACCGATTTCGGCTGCGAGTACTCCAAGCGCCACTGTCGTCGCCGCGTAGAGGAACGCCAGGACAGGCGACTCAGACAAAGCCACAGTGTCGAGCGCGAGAGCAGAATAGGTGGTAAATCCTCCCAGCACACCTGTTCCAGCGAAGAGTTGCCACCCCCGACGTCGGGATGCGTCGGAGACACGGCGGGCCAGCACATCAGTGAGAAAACCAAGGAGAAATGCTCCTATAACGTTTACTACCATGAGATCGAGGTAGCCGCCAGGAATCGCTGTCGTGAGGCCATACCGTGCGAGTGCGCCAAGCATTGCGCCGGTGGCCACGATCAGTGCGCATTGTGTTCGAGATTCGATATTCACCACCGATATTTTACGCTCCTTGCTACCCTTAAGGCATGAGACACATTTCCGACGTCGTCAATGCTATTGAAAATGCGTACCCGCCGGCTTTGGCGCAAGACTGGGATCGCGTTGGCCTTGTGGTGGGAGACCCGTTGTGGGAAGTGAGGAAGGTTGGTTTCGCTGTTGATCCATGCGAAGCCACTGTGAATGAGGCTATTGAGCGTGGCGCGCAAATGCTGATCACTCATCATCCGCTGTATTTGCGTGGCACCTCTTTCGTAGCGGCAACGGGAGGTAAGGGGTCGTGGGTCACGACATTGATTCAGCACAATATCGGCTTGCTCGCAGCCCATACGAATGCCGACGCAGCGCAGACTGGAACAGCGCAGGCGATGGCCGATCTTCTGGGATTAGTAGATGTGCGCCCTTTGGATCCATGCCCTGACGCTCCGCATCTAGGCATTGGGCGAGTGGGGCGGCTTACGATGACGATGAGTGTCCGTGAAGTAGCGGAACGACTCAAGGCACTCATTCCATCAACTCCAGCTGGAATCACTATCGGTGGTGACCCCGAACGAATCGTTACCACAGTAGCGCTGTCTCCTGGTTCGGGCGATTCCTATCTCACACGTGCACATGAGGTTGGAGCAGATGTTTATATCACTGCTGATCTGCGCCATCACCCCAGCACAGATCATTTATGGGCAGGGGGCTGTCCCTTGATCGGTCTGACTCACTTTGCTTCGGAATGGCCACTCTTGCCACAGATGCGGCAGCATATAGCGAAACTCGGCGTCGAGACCTATATTTCGACGCTCGTGACTGACCCGTGGACCTTGAGAATCTGAATTTCCCACAACGAAAGACCCAGCATGAAAGCACCCCGTATCGATCAACTAGCTCTTCTTGACCTTGCCGCCCTTGATTCAAAGATCGGTCAGTTACGCCGGGAGAACCACCACCACCCGTTGCGTACTGAGCTTGCTACAGTTGTCAACCAGATTGCGGCCACAGGGCGCGAGATCGCCGCCGCCGAGGAAAAAGTGGCTCAGGCAAACATGGAAGTTGAGCAGGCAGATGCCGCAACAGAGAAATTGACCACTGTGATCCGTGACAAGGAGAGCAAGCTCGCGGCGGGCGTCGGCATGGATTCCCGTCAGCTTCTGGCTCTGCAAAAAGAGATTGATGACGCGCGCGCACGGCTTGAACAAGCTGAAGAACGTGATTTTGCGGCGCTGGAAGCGGCAGAGTCATGTGAACGTGAGCTCGACGGCGCTCGCGCACACCTGAATGCGCTCAATACACAGATGCTTGAGACTCGATCAACTTTGGAAGCTGAGATTGAGATTCTTGCACGTGATATCGAAGATCTCGTGGCCACACGTGAACGGCTTATTGAGCCTTTGGATCGCGATCTCGTCGCTCTCTACGATCGATCGCGAGCGCGTGGCGGGTTTGGAGTAATCGGGATGTCTCCCAATGGGACGACCACAGGTGGACTTCAAATTTCGCCTGTTGAAGCGGCATCGATCAGAGGTGGAGATCCAGATGATGTTCATATCTCGGATGATTACGATGCCATCATTGTGCTGACGAACTAGTTCACGTGATCGATGAGCGTGAGCTGAGTCGTGGGGCCGTTGCGTAGCTCAAGGCGACTGATATGCCCAGCGTCGACGAGGATATGGGCAAATTCGGCGATTTCTTCGACCGTTGTTGGTACGTTCGGTTCACGAATCAACGCACCTGCGAGTAATCCTCGGTAGCGCTTTGCATCGTGGGAGACAACACGACGTTTTCCATCTTTGATACGTTCAACACGAATTTCGACGACGCGTGATCCACGTGGTGTGAAAACGCGGTAAGGCCCTGAACGTGCGTCTACAATGAGGCTGTCATGAAGCAATTGCGAGCCGACGTCGGACAGCAAGAGTCGCCAGCGTGCGGCATTGTTACCGCCGGGAAGGGTAATTCCCATTTTTAAACGATAAGAGGGAATGAAGTCGCATGGACTGAGAATTCCAAAGAGTCCAGAGAAAATGACGAGACGCTCATGAGCACGAGCCCAATCTGCCTCAGTCAGGTGATGTGGATCCAGCGCTGAATACAACACACCAGTGTAAACATCGAGTGCGCGAGCAGTGGGGCAGGTGAGTATATCCTGTTGGCGTAGGACTTCCGGAGCAACCGAGGCGCCGACTTTGAGAATGTCACATGCATTCTCGGCGCGTGAGACTTCTATCAGTTCATTGGCGAGTTCCTTGCGTAGTGGCGTGAGCTGAGGGAAAGCGAGAGCCTCGAAATTTAATGTTGGGCCGACGTCGGGGGCTGCTTTACCTTCAGAGGGCGGGAGGAAAATCTGCATACGGCTATTTTATCGTCCGTGCTCCACCTCATGACTAACTTCGAGGAAGTTTCGACGTCGGGGAGTGCTAAACTTGAGCGTTGAGCATGCCAGGCGGCCGCGCGAGTGAAAACTCTCGAGGAACGTCCGGGCTCCGCAGGGAACAGTGGTGGGTAACGCCCACTCGGGGTGACCCGCAGGAAAGTGCAACAGAAATGAAACCGCCGCAAGGTAAGGGTGAAATGGTGAGGTAAGAGCTCACCGCAAGTATGGTGACATACTTGGCAGTGTAAACCCCACTGGGAGCAAGGCCAAACAGTATGCGTTGAGGCGTCCCGCTGAGCATACGGGTGGGCTGCTTGAGGCGTACGGCAACGTACGTCCTAGATGGATGGTCGCCTCTAGCGGATCGCTAGAACAGAACCCGGCGTATCGGCATGGTCACGATATAGTTGAGGGAGAGATCTTCGGATCTCCCCCTCAACTATTGAGATATGGACGCGTTACGATTCGGAAGAGTTACGTGCAGCTTCCCACGCCAGCAACGCCGCACCCACAATTCCAGCTGCGTTACGTAACTGTGCGGGAATAATGCGTGCACGTGTGTGAATCAGTGGAAGGAACTTCTTGTACTTTTTTGACACGCCGCCTCCAACGATGAATAAATCGGGGGAGAAGAGCTGCTCATAGGTGTCGAAGCAAAGCTGCAGGCGCTCTGCCCACTGTTCAAAACTGAGTTCTTCTTTTTCGCGTACACCTGAGGACGCATAGTGCTCAGCTTTCATCCCATTCGGAAGAAGCAAATGTCCCATTTCAGTATTCGGGACAAGATGACCGTGGCTGACAAGTGCCGAACCAATGCCCGTTCCCAGCGTCAACACGAGCACCGTGCCCTGTGTCCCTTGTGCAGCGCCATAGCGCACTTCACCATAACCAGCGGCGTCGGCATCGTTGATCACTGTCACCGGACGTCCGAGTGTCGAGGCAAGCAATTCGTGGGCATTGATTCCGGTCCATTCTTGCGAAAGGTTCGCAATGAAAGGAACAACACCATCGAGAATTGGTGCAGGGAAAGAGACTCCCACCGGGGTCTTCTTCTTCGGAGCAAAATGGTCAACAAGCTCTTTGATGATGGCAGCAATCTCTGCAGGGGAGGCATTCTCCGGGGTAGGAATCCGGTAGCGTTCATCAGCGAACTCTCCGGTGCGCAAGTCAACTGGCGCTGCTTTAATACCTGAGCCGCCGACGTCGACGCCGATCGCGTATTTTTTCATGTCTTCCTCCTACTTCGTGGGCATTGCTGGAGAGACTTGGCCCTGGGTGGGGAGCGTCAAAATTTCAGCGCCGTCGGCGCGAACGACGAGGGTGTGTTCCCACTGCGCGCTACGACCACGATCTTGTGTCACGATTGTCCAGTCATCGTCCCACTGTTCCCAATCAATATCGCCCAAGGTGAGCATAGGCTCGATCGTGAAGACCATGCCCTCCTCAATCGTGGTGGTGTAAAGCTCAGAATCGTAGTGCGGAACAATGAGTCCAGAGTGGAATGCCTCCCCGACACCGTGGCCAGTGAAATCTTCGACCACGCCGTAATCAAAGCGCTTTGCGTACTTTTCGATTACTCGACCGATCACATTGATCTGGCGACCAGGTTTGACAGCTTTAATGCCGCGCATCATCGCTTCATAGGTGCGCTCACACAATAAGGCCGATTGAGGATCAACTTCACCAACATAAAACATGGCATTGGTATCACCGTGGACACCATTTTTGTACGCTGTGACATCCAGATTGACGATATCGCCTTCCTGGAGCACTGTGGAATCAGGAATTCCATGGCAAATGACCTCATTGATCGATGTACATAGGGATTTTGGGAAGCCCATGTACCCCAGTGTTGAGGGGTAGGCTCCGTGATCGCACATGTACTCATGGGCAATTTTATCCAGCTCGTCGGTAGTCACTCCAGGCCGAATCGCTGCGCCGGCTTCGTAGAGCGCATCGGCCGCGATTTGTGATGAGACTCGGATCTTTTCGATTGTTTCTTCATCTTTGATATCCGAGGTTGTGACAACTTCAGGGCCATCATGGAACAGATATTCAGGGCGCTCAATATTAGAAGGTACCTTGAGCATTGGGGAGACAATCCCCGGAGTTAAAGTTCCGAGGGGCGCGCGATGAGGATTCATTTCTCTGCCTTACAATTAAGAGACAACGGACGCGAAGGAGCGAACGATGTACTGGTTTAACATGTCAACTCACGAAGTGGCTCAGGGAGAAAGTTCTCCGTGGCATTCGACTCAAACAATGGGGCCCTATCCAAGTGCTGAGGCTGCGCACGCCGCTCTTGAGATCGCTGCAGCGCGCACGGCACATGCGGATGAAGAAGACCGAGCCGAAGCTGAGCACGACGACTGGTGATCAGTGGTCAAATGCGTGGGTGCGGTCAGGGAACTCGAGATTCTTCACTGCATCTTTGTATGCCACAGTCGCTTGGCGAAGCGCGGTACCAACTTCGCCGAAGACCTTGACAAACTTCGGTGTCCACTCCTGCATACCCGCCATATCCGACCATACGAGAACTTGACCATCGGTGAGTTTGCCTGCGCCAATACCGATGGTGGGGATATTCAAACGCTCGGTAATTTCGTGAGCGATATCGTAGGGGACCATTTCCAAAACGACTGCGATTGCTCCGGCGTCTTCCACAGCCTGTGCGTCGTTCGTGATAGCCAATGCGGCGTCGCCACGCCCCTGAACGCGCGGTCCGCCAAGAGCGTTTTCTGACTGAGGGGTGTAGCCGATGTGCCCGACAACAAGGATCCCCGCCTTGGTAATCGCCTTGATACGGTCAGCCATACGCTCGCCGCCCTCAAGCTTGACAGCGTTTGCACCGGCCTTGATGAGACGAACAGCATTTGCCACTGCGTCGGAGTCTGACGCTTCGTAGGAACCAAAAGGCATATCGCCGACGATGAATGCGCGTTCGGTGCCACGGGAAACAGCTCCGATCGCGAGTTCCATCTGTTCCATCGTGACCGGAACAGTCGATTTGTAGCCGAGCATTGTCATGCCGTATGAATCACCCACAAGGAGCATATCGATCCCAGCTTCATCAAAAATATGTGCTGTGATTGCGTCATATGCGGTGAGCATCGTGATTTTCTCGCCATTTTCTTTCATCGCCCGCAAATGGTGGGCTCGGACCTTCGCCATGTCACTCCTTCGTTCAATTGGAACGGTCTGCCCACCAGTCTACGCGTTTTCGTTCCAGTCCCCTAAGCGAAGATGCGACAATAGGCTCATGGATAAGCAAATGGAGAATGTCTTGCGCACCGTTCAGGAGCAGAACGTGCGGTTTTTGCGACTATGGTTCACCGACGTTTCGGGGACGCTCAAATCAGTTGCCATTGCGCCCGCAGAGCTCGAAAGCGCCTTCGAGGAAGGAATCGGTTTCGATGGATCTGCAGTTGAAGGGCTGACACGAGTTCATGAATCAGATATGGTGATGCACCCCGATCCTGGCACCTTACAAATATTGCCATCGACGTCGACGGCAGGTACTGTCGCCCGCTTGTTCTGTGATATTGCGACTCCCGACGGAGCGAGAGCGAGAAGTGACCCTCGCGGTGTCCTACGGCGTGCGATCGACCACGCGGCGTCAATGGGCTTTACGTTCTATGCTCATCCAGAATTCGAATTTTACCTGTTTACTCCTGTAGCAGATGAGTATGAGATTCCTACACCGATTGACTCTGGTTCGTACTTCGATCACGTGTCACGATCGACGGCACATGATTTTCGTGCGCTCGCGGTTCGTTCACTTGAAGACATGGGGATCCCTGTTGGTTTTTCTCATCATGAATCCGGTCCAGGTCAAAATGAGATTGATCTTCGTGTCTCCGATGCATTAACAATGGCCGATAACATCATGACCTTACGCGTGATCTTGGAGGAAACTGCTCTGGCTCAAGGCGTCAGCGCATCGTTTATGCCCAAACCGCTCGAGGGAAAGCCAGGTAATGGTATGCACACCCACTTTTCTCTCTTTGAAGGTGACCGTAATGCGTTCTATGATCCTGCTGCGGAATACGAATTGTCCATCACTGCGCGTCAGTTCATGGCGGGTATCCTCACACATGCGCGTGAGATTACAGCAGTGACCAACCAGCATGTCAACTCCTACAAGCGTCTTTTTGGCGGGGACGAAGCTCCGGCATACATCACCTGGGGGAAGGGCGTGCAGAGCGCATTGATCCGTGTTCCGTCATTCACACCAGGGAAAGCTTCCAGCGCCAGAATCGAGTATCGCGCACTAGATTCAGCAGCAAATCCGTACCTTGCTTTCGCCGTCATCTTGCGGGCAGGACTTGATGGAATTGAACGTGGTCTTGATCTTCCCGACTCCTTCGGAATCGATGGTGCTGACTTGGATCGCCTTGAACGAAAAGCGATGGGGATCGAATCTCTTCCCGGATCGCTGCATGAAGCCCTCCGCGAGATGGAGAACTCCGCTTTAGTCGCTGACACACTGGGCGAAGACGCATTCGACTACTTCATCCGCAACAAGCTCCATGAATGGGAGATCTACCGCAGTCAGATCACCCCCTTTGAACGGCGTCATTTCCTAGGAGCGCGCTGATGCGGCGGGTGACCCTCACCGGGCAGCTACGTGCCGCGGGCTTTTTTGACCCTTCTCGGGCAGCGAAATTGCTTGAATCTTTGACACACGATCCGCAATATTCACAGGTACTCGTCAATCGATTGGCAAAGGTGGCAGACCCTGATCTTGGCCTGCTCGCTGCTGTGCGGCTTGCCGACGTTGGAATTGATCTGGCCACAGCAAGTGAAGAGATGCTGGCTGTTGTCGGATTTTCGACAGGTGCGCTCGATCTGCTGGTCGCTCATCCCCATTTGGCATCTGCACTTGATACTCGTCTCGATCTGGAATCGGTGAGTCTGGAATCAGAAAAGGCACGTGCTGTTCGTATGTGTGGAACAGAACCTGCCGATACGATCCGCGAGTACTATTACCGACGTCTGCTTGCGATTCTCGCCGCTGATCTTCTTTCTCCTACTGATGCATTTGTCCATGTGGGAAAGGCACTGTCTGCAGTGGTCGGGGCGACTCTTGAGGCAGCATGGGTTGCGGTGGGTGCTCCGGAGAATTTAGCGATTATTGCCATGGGGAAAACTGGAGGCGACGAGGTCAACTATATCTCGGACGTCGATGTTACCTATGTGCTTCCTTCTGATGCATCGAGCGTTGATATCGAGGCAGCCACCACAGCCATCAGTGAGATTTCACGCCTCATAACTTTGCCCGGTTCATGGCCCGCGTTGTGGGACATCGATTTGGCACTTCGTCCGGAAGGAAAAGACGGTCCCGTCGTGCGAACAGTGGAATCGTCACTGACGTATTATCGCAAGTGGGCAGAAAATTGGGAGTTCCAGGCGTTGCTTAAGGCACGAGCAATTGCAGGAAATATGCAAGTGGGACTGTCCTACACTGAGGCTGTCGCACCGCTAATATGGGACGCTGCGTCGCGCACGAACTTCGTCGAATCTTCCCGGGCAATGCGACGTCGGGTCGAAGCGCACCTTTCACCGAAGCTGCGCGATCGCGAAATCAAACTGGGGGAGGGCGGTCTGCGTGATATCGAGTTCACCGTCCAACTCCTGCAGATGGTTCATGGGCGAAATGACTTTGCGCTCCGTGTCCGTCCTACCTTAGAAGGGATCGAAGTCCTTGCCTCTGGTAGCTACATGTCACGTTCTCACGCTGCCCGCCTTGATAGCGCCTACCGCTTCCTTCGCAACCTTGAACATCGATGTCAATCACGCCGGTTTCGGCGCACTCACCAGTTACCGACCGATAACGTGACGTTGCGTGCGATTGCGCGTTCTCTTGGGCTGTCGGGAATGAAGGAACTTGAGGAGCGTTTTCAGTCAATTCGACGTGAGGTGCGTGCACTCCAACAAGAGATCTACTATCGTCCTCTCCTCGGTGTCACCGCATCGCTACATCCGGACGAAGTTGCACTCGAACCACATGCAGGAGCGGCCAGACTTTCCGCAATCGGGTTCAAAAATCCGACATCTGCCATGACAAATGTCGCGTCACTGACAACAGGTCTCTCTCGCACAGCCGCAATTGAGCGCCATATCCTTCCCGCGATGCTTCAATGGTTCTCGGAAGGACCCATGCCCGATCGTGGTTTGGCTTCCTATCGCACTGTGTCGGAAAGTCTAGGATCAACGTCGTGGTTCATGCGCCTCCTACGTGACTCTACACTTGCTGCTCAACGCATGGCTCACGTGCTTTCAACGTCCCAGTTCGTTCGGGATGGGATGAGCAATTTCGCTGAATCTGTCGCATGGCTCGATGATGACGCCCAACTTATCCCGAAAACGCGCGAGGCACTTGGATATGAACTCGATGCTATTTTGGCGCGGCGTGGCCCGGAATCGATGGCACACGCTGGACGCTTCCTGCGACGGCGCGAACTTTTGCGTACTGCGTTGGCCGACATTCTGGGGCTGGTGGATCGCCCCCAGATTCGGCGAGCGGTCACAAACGCGGCGGAAGTTGCAGTCCGAGCTGCGCTGAGAGGCGCGAGATGTGTGGCAGACGATGTCGAGTTTGGAATCATCGCGATGGGTCGCTACGGCAGCTGTGATCTCAATTACGCCTCAGATGCAGATGTCATGTTCGTCTATCGTGGTGGGCACGACGCTGAGCGCGCTGCTGGAAATGTTGCGCACACATTCATTGCATCTCTGAATTCCATCGATTCAGAGCCTCCTTTGCTTATCGATGCCGGTTTGCGTCCGGAGGGGAAATCGGGTGCGCTTGTCAGAAGCCTCGATGGCTATCGTGAGTATTACACGAAATGGGCAGATACATGGGAGCGTCAAGCCCTTCTGAAAGCCCGTTACGCAGGAGGGAATCATGCGATCGTCGAGGAATTTCTCGACATGATTGCGCCCTCACGTTACCCTGCGCATCTTTCGGCAAACGAGATCCAGGATATTCGCTTGATGAAAGCGCGCATTGAGCGTGACCGTACTCCACGCGGGACGCGAGGACGTCACTTAAAACTCGGGCCGGGAGGGTTGTTTGATATTGAATACGCTGTTCAATACCTGCAACTCAAACATGCTCATCGATTCCCACAACTTCGTGTGACGGGCACTCAAGAGGCAATGAATGTTGCTGTCGACGTCGGTGTTCTTTCTCCTGCAGATGCAAAAGCGCTGTCGCAGGCATGGAATATGGCAGATGCGCTTCGTGGAGCGAATGTGCTTGCCAGCGGCCGAACTCAAGGGGCAAAAGTCGATATTTTGCCAACAGACGTTGACGAACTTGGCGTTATTGCCGCTCTTATGGGAATATCGCCCGAGGAACGTCATGAAATGGAAGAAACCTACTTACGCCGCTCTCGTATTGCGCGCGGCGTCGTCGAAAAAATCCTATTTGAGGAGGAATAATGCGACTTCACCTTATTCGTCACGGACAGACGGAAGCTAACGAATCGCTCATCATGGATACGCGTTTCCCTGGAGCGAATTTGACCGAGTTTGGACGTGAACAGGCGCTTACGCTGCCCTCCCGTTTATCAGGTGAAAATATCACCTCGTTATCGATGTCCAATCTGCCACGCACGCATCAGACAATTACCCCACTGGCACAGACTTTGGGAATTACGCCAGTGGAGCGCCCAGGCCTGGCAGAAATCGACGCTGGAGACTGGGATGGAACACCGATCCCAGAAACCGGTGTCCGATACCTTCAGATCGTTGGACGTTGGCTCAGTGGCGAGATGGATCTTCCACTTGCTGGTGGGACAACTGGCCACGAGGTGAAAGAACGCTTTGACCGCGAGATCGAAGCTATTGAAGCAACGGGTGCCCAGGTGGCAGCTCTTGTCGCTCACGGCGCGGTCATCCCGTTTTGGGTAATGGCGACGACGGGAACTCCATCACTGGAATTTTTTACGGAGCATCGTTTGAAGAATACCGATATTGTCACCGTTGAAGGATCGCTTGCAATGGGGTATCGCTTGGTTGCGTGGGCTGAAGAACCGTATAACGGAGAATGAATTTTCTTTTCACATATTTGTCATTCATATGAGCGTGTGTGAGAGATGGTGGGGGGGGGGGGGGGGTGGAGGAAGAAAAAACAGCCCCCCCCAAAAAACAGGGGGTTTTGGAAAATAAAG